>NZ_JAAFZA010000073.1 GCF_015356865.1 Catenulispora pinisilvae | reverse complement strand
AGCCACCGGACTCCGCATCCCATCCGCCCCGACCGCCCGCAGCCCGAACTGCACATTGTCCTTCGCGATCGGCAGCGTCACCGTCGTCACGTCCCCCACCGGCAGCACCTCCGTCCACGCCGCCGCCGTCGTCTCCCGCAGCACCACCTCGTACCCCGCCAGCCCGGCGTCGTCCCCGCGGGTCCAGGTCAGCGTCGTGGTGTTGATCCCGCTGAACCCGTCCGGCGGCGTGGTCAGGATGGTCACGCCCTTCGGCGTCCCGGGCCCGGCGGCCAGCGACCACAGCGTGGCGGCGTTGACCCGAGTGACCCGGGCCAGGTAGTCGAAGTCGCAGAACTCTGCCAGGTCGCCGAACTGCACTCCGTCCACGACCCGCGTGTCCTGGTGTTCGTGGTCGAAGTTCTCCCGCGGCTCGGTGAACCGCCCGGCCGGGTAGGCCTGCTCCAGGAACGAGATGTGGTCGCTCCCGCGCAGGTAGCGGTCCCGACGCCAGATCACCCGGATGTCCATGCCGGTGGCGTCGTTCGCGGCGACGTCCCGCGCGAACCGCGCCAGCTGTCGCGACGGCCCGTCGTTCTCCCCGCCGACCTCCTGCCGGATCGCCGCCTGCGCCGCGGTCTCCGACGTCGGCACGCCCTCGACGAACAGCCGTACCGTGTGCGGGCTCGGCGGCGTCCCGTCCCAGGCGCTGCTGGCCCCGATGATGTCGTTGCTGAACATCCCCTGCACGTCCGCCCCGGCCTGCTTCATCTGCGCGGCCATGTAGGCGGAGCCGTAAAGCCCCTGCTCCTCGCCGGCGACCGTGGCGAGCACCAGCGTCCCGGGGAAGCTGCGGGTGGCGAACAGCCGCGCCATCTCCAGCACCGCGGCCACGCCCGAGCCGTCGTCGTCGGCCCCGGGGGCGTCGCTGGTGAAGTTCATGACGTCGGTGACGCGCGAGTCCAGGTGCCCGGTGACCACGTACACCCGCTCGGTGGCCGCGGTGCCCTTCAACGTCGCGATCACGTTCGTGATCGGCGTCGGCACCGGGATCCGCGACGCCACCGGCTGCACGAAGGTCTGCCGCTGCACGGTCATCCGCCCGCCGGAGGTGGCCGCGATCGCCTCCAGCCGCGCCGCTACCCAGTCGGTGGCCGCGCCGATGCCGCGCGCCGGATCGGTCTGGCTGGACAGGGTGTGCCGGGTGCCGAACGTGGTCAGCTTCAGGACGGTGGCCTTCAGCCGCTCCGGATCGATCTGCGCCAGCAGCTCGCGCAGGTCCCGGCTCGGTTTCTGACCGGTGACGCCGGCGGCCGGGGTCGCATCACTGGACGTCGCGGCGGCGGCGACCCCGGCCGCCGACGTGCCGCCGAGCGTGGCGGCGGTCCCGAGTACCGCCGCACCGGAGAGAGCTTGTCGTCTGGTCGGGCCTGAGCGAGCGGATCCATGCTCTGTCACGCTGCGGAACCTACTCCCGGACTCGCCATCCGCAAGCGCCCACGTCGCCGCGCCCGAAGCTCCGATTAACCTTCTTTACTCGATTCCTACCCACCCCCTGTCAGCCTGCTGTCGTGAATCGTCGAGCCCTCCGTGCCCTCGCCGCCCTCCCCGCCCTGTTGCTGACCGCCACCGCCTGCCAACAAAGCCCGAACGCGGCGACCGACAAGCCCTCGTCGGACACCGTCCAGCCGGCTGCGGCAGCGGCTGCGGCCTCTGAAAGCTCCACTAGTGCAAGCTCGACCGCTGAAAGCTCCACCACCTCCTGGATCACCTTCGCCAACGGCCACCTCACCTACGGCGCCGACTCCCAGGGCAACCGCGTCCCCGACTTCTCCTACGCCGGTTACGGCAACGGCAAGACCCCGATCCCGACCGCCCCGGTCGCCGTCACGCTCAAGGCCGCGTCCTCCGGCGATGACACCTCCCGCATCCAGGCCGCCATCGCCAAGGTCAGCGCGCTGCCCCTGAACGCGGCCGGCCTGCGCGGCGCGGTCCTGCTCGGCCCCGGCGACTTCCGGCTCGGCGGTGCGCTCACCATCAGCGCCTCGGGCGTCGTGCTGCGCGGCTCGGGCTCCGGCACCGGCGGCACCCACCTGGTCGCCACCGGCACCCCGCGCGCCGTGGTGGCCTTCGCGGGCACCGGGCAGCGCCAGGCCGCCGGGGCCAAGGTCGCCGTCACCGACGACTACGTCCCGATCGGCGCCACCACCTTCCACGTCGCCAGCGCTGCGGGCCTGAAGGTCGGGCAGGCCGTGGTCGTGCAGCGGCCGCAGGAGCAGAACTGGATCCACGCCATCGGCATGGACAAGATCCCGCAGCGTCCCGGCGGCGGCACGGTGCAGTGGAAGCCCAACGCCGGCCTACAGTTCGAGCGCACCATCACCGCGCTCGACCCGGCCACCAAGACCGTCACCGTCGACATCCCGCTGACCAACGCCCTGGAGAAGCAGTACACGCACGCGGTGGTGTGGCCGTACACCTTCCCCGGCCGGATCGGCAACGTCGGCGTCGAGCACCTGTCGGCCGACGGCATCGCGTTCACCCAGGCCCCTGACTACGCGACCACCGGCTACTTCGCGTCCTCCTTCGCCTCGTTCGACGCCGTGGACGGCGGCTGGGCGCGCGACATCGTCGCCGACGACTTCGGCTCCGGGATGGGCGGCGTGGGGGAGAGCGCCAAGCGGATCACCCTGGAGGACACCTCGGCGCTGGGCATGGAGAAGGCGATCCCGCAGGACGTCCACGCCCAGCCGGTCGCCTACACGCTGGCCGGTCAGCAGTCGCTGGTGCTGCGCTGCCAGGTCTCCGGCAGCAACCTGCACGCCTGGGCCACGCAGGCGCAGACCGCCGGGCCGAACGTGTTCAGCGACTGCACCGCGACCAACGTCGGCGCTAAGCGCTTCGACGCCGGCCCGCACCAGCGCTGGGCCTCCGGCACCCTCTACGACCGCCTGGTGATGCGCGAGGGCGCCGGCGGCACGTCCGCGACCGAGCTGTCGCTGTATGACCGCGACAACGAGGGCAGCGGCCAGGGCTGGGCCGGGGCCACGCAGGTCGCGTGGAACAGCGACACCGGCACCTACTCCTTCCAGAGCCCGCCGACCTCGTACAACTGGTCCTTCGGCGCGCTCGGCAAGGCCGCCCCGCCGCTGGTGCCCGGATTCCCGGCGGTGATGGTCTCGGCCGGGACGCCGGTGCAGCCGGTGTCGCTGTATGCGGAGCAGCTGGCCGAGCGGTAGCGGGTAGCGGGGTAGCGGGGTAGCGCCCGCCTACGCCTCGCGCAGCAGGATGCCGCGGACGTAGGCGGCCTGCCCCGCGTGCTGCAACGTGTCGTTCACAACGCTGACCAGCCGCACGCCCAGGGTCACGGGCGGATCCCAGCGGGTGTCGACGACCCGGTCGAAGTCCCCATCCGTCAGGGTGCCGACATAGGCCAGGGTCTGGGCGTGCACGGCGTCGTGGTAGCCGGTCAGCAGCTCGACCGACGGCACGTTCAGCTTGCCCACCTCGTGGGAGGACTGGCCGTAGCCGACGGCGGCCGTCGGGTACGGCGTGCCGAACTTCGCCTCGAACCCCTGGCCCGACCACACCTGTTCCAGCCCGGCGACCTCGGCGACGTGGTCGTCCTGCACCCGGGTCAGATGCCAGACCAGCCAGCCGACCGGGTTCGCGTCGTCGTCCAGGCGGCGGTGCAGCTGATCGAGGTCCAGGCCGTCGACCGCGGCGTGGACTGCTTCGTGAACCCGCCCGAAGGCGTCGGCGAGGAGTTCGTGTCCTTTCATGGCTCCACCGTACGCGTTCCGCCGTACGCGCCCCTTGCCATCTCGCTCCTGTTGGTAGAACGTGTTCTCGTTTTCCGGACTCAGTGAGGGGACACCCATGGGCGGCACCGAACACTGCACCGTCGAGCGCGACGGCCACACCCTGGTCGTCACGATGAACCGGCCCGAGGCCAAGAACGCGCTGTCGCTGCCGATGCTGGTCGGGATGGCCGACGCGTGGGTGGAGGCGGACGCCGACGACGATGTCCGCTCCATCGTGCTCACCGGGGCGGGCGGCGCGTTCTGTGCCGGCATGGACCTCAAAGCCATGAACATGTCGCAGGACTCGCCCTACGCCGACCGCCTCAAAGCCGACCCCGACCTGCACTGGAAGGCCCTGCTGCGGCACTACAGCCCGCGCAAGCCGCTGATCGGCGCGGTCGAGGGCTACGCGGTGGCCGGCGGGACCGAGCTGATCCAGGCCTGCGACATCCGGGTCGCGGCGGCCTCGGCCACCTTCGGGCTGTTCGAGGTGCGGCGCGGGCTGTTCCCGGTGGCCGGCTCCACGGTGCGGCTGCCGCGCCAGATCCCCTACAGCCACGCCATGGAGATGCTGCTGACCGGCCGCCCTTACCCCGCGGCCGAGGCGCGCGACATCGGGCTGGTCGGGCACCTGGTGGACGACGGCAAGGCGCTGGAGAAGGCGCTGGAGATCGCCGCGCTGATCAACGCCGCCGCGCCGCTGTCGGTGGAGGCGGTGAAGCGGTCGGTGAAGGAGACCTCCGGGATGAGCGAGGCCGACGGGCTGGCGCGGGAGTTCGAGATCGGCTGGCCGGTGTTCGCCACCGAGGACGCCAAGGAGGGGCCGCGGGCGTTCGCGCAGAAGCGCGAGGCGGTCTGGAAACGGAAATAGTATGATCTTTCGTCGCCGCAGGTGACGCCGCGAACGCGCACGGTACCGGGATTCGCGGTAAGGGGCACCCGGTCGGCCCCGATTGGGTTATCGGGGCATCGGCAGGGCAGAGTATGAACCGTGCGTCTCGATCACGTTTCTTATGCTGTGTCCAACTCCGAGCTCGGTTCCACCGTGAACCGGCTCGGTACGCTGCTCGGCTCGACGTTCCGCGACGGCGGCGTCCATCCGCGCTTCGGCACCCGCAACTTCGTGCTGCCCCTGGCCGGCGGCTCGTATGTGGAGGTCGTGGCCCCGCTGGACCACCCCGCCACCGACTCGGCACCGTTCGGCAAGGCGGTCAAGGCCCGCGCCGAGGAGGGCGGGGGCTGGCTGGGCTGGGTCGTGGGCGTCGACGACATCACGCTGTGGGAGCAGCGCCTGGGCCGGCCCGCGGCCCAGGGCCACCGGGTCCGCCCCGACGGCTTCGACCTGCGCTGGAAGCAGCTGGGTGTGCTGGACCTGATGGCCGACCCGCAGCTGCCCTACTTCCTGGCCTGGGAGGTCGCCGCCGACCAGCGCCCCGGCGCGGGCGCCGACGGCGGCCCGGCCTTCGAGCGCCTGGAGATCAGCGGCGACCGCACCCAGGTCCTGGGCTGGATCGGCGGCTCCCCGGACCACGACCCGCTGGAAGAAGTGAAGGTCGACTGGATCGACGCCGAGGAGCCCGGCGTCGTGGCCGTCCACTTCCGTTGCGCGGCCGGCAGCGTCCGGATCGACTAGGGACTGGCCCGACCAGGGCCTCCCCGACTCTTAGGGTGCGGGTGCACACCGGCGATGGCCGGCGGCACCCGCACCGTCGTTTTCCCGCCCGCCGCTCACTTTTCCGCGTTCCGCGGGATCACGCTCAACCTGAGGTCGAGAGTTTCGTTCACCCGATCAGAGGTTGAAGGTGCCCGGACAACCGTCGGGCCGGCGCCTCAGCCGCCGAACCCGAAGCACACGAACCCACCGATCCCGGTCGCCGACGAAGCCTCGGCGAGCGCCGCCGCCGGCGGCCGCCCGCCGGCCAGCGCGGCGTGCAGCGCGAGCATCAACGTGCGGGTGTCGGAGTCATCGACCGGCGTGACACTGGCGATCAGCGTCCGGGTCCCCAGCGCGAACACCGCCGATGCCAGCCCCATCAGCTCATCCCCGGGCCGCACCCCCGACAGCGCCGACTCACACGCCGACAACACCAGCGTCTGCGGCGTCGAACCGAGCCGCTCCAGGTCGTAGACGTACAGCGGCCCGTCATGCGCGTCCAGGCTGGAGAAGAGCGGATGATCGGCCCGGAACCGCCCATGCGTGGCGACATGCGCCAGCGCGGCCCCGTCCAAGGCCCGCGCGGCATCAGCAGCCGTGGCCTGCGCACCGGACAGCACGACAGCATCCGGATACCGCGCCGCCAACGCGGCGATCTCCGGCTCCGCGTGCGCCAGCCCGGGACCGGCCATCAGGACCGTGCCGACCCCCGTCGCCGACGTGGCGACCGGAGCGACGCCGGCCGCCACCAGCCACAGCCGGGCCGACGGCGTCACACTCACCGCGCGGCCCGCACAGGTCGGCAGCGCGGTCCAGGGCAGCGCGTGCAGGGAGCCGGTCGGGACGATGACCAGCGGGCGGCCGGCGGGGTCCGCGCTGGAGTCGGAATCGGAGCTGTCGCCGGTGGCGGCGCCGTCGACGGAACCAGCCGCCGGCACCCCGTCCAGCGCTCGCCGCACCGGCCCGAACAACAGTGCGTCCAGCACCTGCCGGCTGTGGTCGTAGGCCTGCACCGCGGCGTCCTGCATCGCCGACGATCCGAACCGCCGCGACATCCGGTTCATCGTGAACCGCACCACGTCCAACTGCCGCAGCACCGCCGCATAGGATCCCAGCCGATGCCGCCGCACCACCCCGTCCCGCACGGTTACCGCATGCAGTTCGTCATCCAGGCGTACGAACTCCACGAGCGCCCGCTCGCCCAGAGCGCCGGCCAGCGCGGTGGGCGAGAAGGACGGCTCGGGCGCATACGTCCCGCGTGCGTACCGCGATCGGTCCCGGACCGCCGCCTCCAACCGCAGACGCTCGGCGTTGAGTCGAGACATCTCAGAGCGCGAAGCCCCCCGGGTGGTCGGCGTCTGGACCGCGGCCAGCTCCGCCACCACCCGGCGCAGCTCGGCCAAGTCGGCAGCCAGCTGCTCGTCGTCCGGCGGCCGCACCGGTCGGCGCCGTAGCGAAGCCGCCCGCCAGGTCTCAGCCCACCGCAACACCGCGCGCGCGTCCCCACGCTGCAACGCCAGGCGCAGCCCGAGCTTGGCCAACTCCTCGCCGCGTACCGCGGCGTGGGCCCGCAGGTCGGTGGCGCCCAGGACGGCGTTGTTCTCGGCATGCACGCGCAGCCCGGCCCGGACCGCCCGCTCGGCGGCCGAGGGCCGTCCGGTGCTCAGTGCGTGCAGGGCGTGGGCGTGCCAAGCCAGGACCCTGATCTCGGCCACGCCCCGGTTCCGGTGCCGCGCCACCTGCTCGAACAGGGACCGCGCCTGTTCCTGGCGGCCCAGGCCGATGGCCACGCGCCCGGCCAGCAGCCGGGCCTCCAGCGGCGTGACCGGCCACTTGGCGACCGCCATCCGGTCGCCGACCTCGATCGCGACCCGCAGCAGCGCCGGGCTGCGCTCCCCGCTGGCGAACCGGGCCGAGACCTCGACGTGCCGGGCCAGATCCGCCCAAGCTCCGCGGCGCTGCCGGCCGAACATGCCCCGGGCGGTGCGGGCCGCGGCGGTCGCGGCGTCCGGATCGCCGTCGGCGAGGGCGGTGCGCGCGTGCATGAGGTGGGCTTCGGCGAGGTTGTAGCGGAAGCCGCTGCCTTCCTGCTCGGCGATGGAGCTCACGATCGTGGACCGGGCCTCGGCGACCAGACCGGCGGCCAGCAGCATATCGGCGCGGTCGGCGAACAGGTTCGTGCCGCGTTTGCCGTGCTCGGCGTACAGCACCGCGGCGGAGTCGAGCCGGTCCAGCGCCTCGGGCAGGTTCCCCGTCAGCCGGGCCAGGTACCCGAGGTTCAGGTGGATCATGGCGTTGAGAAGCCGGTAGCCTTCGCGCCGGGTCAGCTTCTCGCCGCGCAACAGGTTCGCTGAGGCCTCGCGGTAGTTCCCGACCTGGATGTGCAGGACGGCGCGGGTGTTCAGCAGCAGCGCCTCCCAGCGGGCGTCGCCCGCGGCGCGCAGCACCGGCTGGGCCCGGTCGAACGTCGCCAGTGCCTCCGTCGCCCGCCCCAAGCGCATCAGGACCAGGCCCAGATTGACATCCAGGCGCGCGGAGTCGGCACCGGTCAGTACGGCGGCCGCCAGCGCGGCCTCGGCCAACGCCGCGTCGGTGCTGCCGCGGTCGGCCAAGATCACCACCAGGGACATCCGGGCCTCGGCCGCCCGATAGGGCGCACCGGCAGCCTCCGCCACGGCTATGGCGCGCCGTAGGCTGCGCGCCGCGCGGGCCAGGTCGCCGTTCTCCTTCCACGACAGCCCGACCGCGCGCAGGGCTATCGCGGCGGCCTCGTCATCATTGTTCGCGGCCAATACCGACTCGGCTGTCGCCCGGCCCGCCGCGGGTTGCGCGAGAACCTGGTCGAGTGCTTCTGAGGCACGCGTGAGCCGGTCGGCAGAAGATGGCATGCGGACACTGTCTCAAATTCAGCACGAATTCTCACACCATGGCATGACTCATCGCCGCCGCACCGCGGGTGCGGCAGCGATGACGAGTCGGCGGCGGCCGCGGGGGAAGCGCGGTCGCGGCCGGGTCTTAGACGGTCACCCAGCTGGTCACCACCGCGCCGCCACCGGGTACCGACAGCGCCACCCGGGCCGGTCCGGCCGGCAGCGATTCGGCACTGAACAGGCCCTGCTCGTCCACGGCCACCGTGGTGGCGCCGGCCGGGTGCTCGATTCTCAGGGTGCTCGAACAGGCCGGGATCAGCTGCCCGACGAGTTTGCGCCGCTCCCCGACCTCGGTCACCTCGACCACCACCGACACGCTGGGTGCCTCGAACGTCAGCAGCCTGGTGTCGGTGCCGCGCACGGAGCCGGCCCCGGCCAGCTTCGAGTCCTCGGCGAGCTCGGCCAGTTCGGCGTCGATGGTGTGCCAGGTGAAGGCCGCGTAGCCGGCCCGCACCACTTCCGGCGGTACCGGGTCGATCTCGTCGAACATCGCTCCGAGGGCGGACAGGAGTTTGATGTCCTCCGCTGAGGCCCCGTTCGTCAACTTCGGCATCGTTCCCCCTGGATCAGGTCCTTCATCGTGTGCTCGGGTACTGACTGGTCGGTTCGGGTCCGTGCGGCGCGCCTCATCATCCGGTCCTCTCCGGCACCGAGGTCACCGTTTTCAGGGCCCGTTTGAGCTGTTCCAGACATCTCGAGCGGGTCGGCCCGATCGACCCGATCGGCATGCCCAGGGCCTGGGCGACCGCCGTGTAGCTTTCCAGCGGCGTCACCGCGACCACCCGCAGCAGGTTGCGACAGCGTTCGGACAAGGTGGAGAAGGCCTGCCACAGGTCGGTGCGCTCCTGCTCGGCGACCAGGGCCGTCTCCGGATCGCCGTCGTCGTCGGAGTCACTGAAGAAAGGCGCCTTGTCCTCGGTCTCCTCCGAGTCGGGGACCTCGCGCCGCGTCTTGTGGATCAGGCGCAGCGACTCCCGGCGCGCCGTCGTGGCCAGCCACCCCGCGAGCTGGTCCGGGTTCTGGATCCGGTCGAGGTTCTCCACCAGTCGCAGCCAGGTGGTCTGGCTGACGTCGGCGGCGTCGGCCAGCGACAGCCGGAACCCCCGGGCCACCGACCACACCAGCCGGTTGTAGTCGTCGACGATCTGGTGCCAGGCTTCCGGGTCGCCTGCGGCGGCCGCCTTCAACAACAGCGCGGGGGAGCGGTCCATATGTGCCTTCTCACTCATCTGGGACGAACATCACCGGTGCCGGTCCGTCAGCGGGCGGCCGAGGACACCACCACCCCGAGATCGGGGATGCGGGTAGTGCCGGCGGGATCCAGCAGCTCACCGAGCGCGTCGTGCGCCGTCATGTCCTTGGCCGCCATCAAGGCCGCGATCTTACCGGCCACATAGGGGGCGGCGAAGCTGGTGCCGCTCCACTTCGCGTAGCCGTGGAACTCCTGCCCCTTCTCGTGGCCGTGGGTCAGGAAGGTGCTGGCGATCTTCTCCCCGGGTGCCGCGGCGTCCACCCACCAGCCGTAGTTGGAGAAGGTGGCGCGCTCGGGCTCGGTGCCGGCGGGCTGTTCGGCCAGCGCCGCGACCGCGACGACGTCTTTCAGAGCGGCGGGCCAGAACGGACGGTCGGAGGAGTAGTTGCCGGCGGCTGCCACCACGACGGTGTGCCGGGCCAGCCGGGTCACCGCGTCGGCGAGTACCGGCGAGGGCCGGTCGTCGAAGGTGAAGCAGCCCAGCGACAGGTTCACGATGTCCAGGCGATCGGCGTCGGCGGCCGCTCGGGTCTGCTGGATCCGGGCCAGGCCCTTGAGCAGCGCCAGTTCGTCGGCGACGCCGTCGGTGTCCAGCACCCGCTCCACCCGCAGGTAGGTGCCCGGGGCGTGCTGCAGGATCACCCCGGCGATGAAGGTGCCGTGTCCGGAGTCGGAGTCCAGCTCCAGGTCGGCCTGCGCGTTCAGGGCCTCGTGCTCCTCGTCGGTGCAGGCCTGGTACCAGCCGGCATCGGTGAACCACGGATGCGGGTCGATCCCGGTGTCGACGATGCCGACGATCACTCGGCGGGCCCCCACCTGGTCGGCGACCGGTTCGATCATATCCGCGCTGGCCACCGGGGTGCCGAACGGCCCGCCGGTCACGTCCGGCGTGGCGTGCACGACATGGTTCGGTGTCACGCTGGTCCGCCGATGGGCCCCCGAGCCCCCGCGCAGCTCGTGCGTCAGCTCCGCCGCGTCCACCCCCGCGTCGGCCCGTAGCCGCAGCAGGGTGACACCTGGCGCCGCCGACTCGTGCCGGGAGGCGATCCAGTGCCGTGCCCGCTCGTGCACCTCATTCGCGTGCGTGTCGAGCACCAGCAGTTCGTCGCGCTTGATCAACGCCCCCATGGAGCCGCCGATCTGGACGACCTCTTCCGGGTTTTTCTCCAGAATCCGAGCAATCCGTGCTGCGTGGTCCGTCATCGTTCCCTCCCTGTAAACAACGTAGTCAGCACCCATGTTGCAATGCCAATGACCTCAGGCGGAACTGGACCCCCGTCCCAGTTCCGCCTTCGGCACCCCCCTGGCGGTAGCGTTCCCCCACAGTCCGCTACCGCCGGTCCTGCATCCCCCGGGTTTTCCCCCGTGTTCCCCAGCGTCCCCCCTGGGGTTGGAGTGGTGTGCCGTACCCACCCCCCGGCGTCACGGCACACCACCCTTCTCACCCGGCCTGGCCGGCGGCGAGTCCCCCCTAGAGACACACACCGACTGGTCCACGCCCGCGGGCCCCCCGACCCGCTCACTTACAAGAGCAGCGTGGCGGGCTCCTGATACATGTCGGCCGAAGTTTTTCTGGGGAGTTTTTCCGCTGCCGTTCAGCCCTGTCACAGCCTGCGGATAGGTTCGTCTCATGCGTGAACTCATCCCCGCCTCCTGGGCGCCAGTATTGGCCGCCGAGACCGAGCAGCCGTACTTCGCCGACCTGGAGGCCTTCCTTAAGACCGAGCGTGCCGAGCACCAGGTGTTCCCGCCTGAGGACGAGGTGTTCGCGGCGTTGGAGGCGACGCCGTATCAGGACGTCAAGGTCGTGCTCATCGGGCAGGACCCGTACCACGACGACGGCCAGGCCCACGGCATGTGCTTCTCGGTCCGCCCCGGCGTGCGCATCCCGCCCTCGCTGCGGAACATGTACAAGGAGATGGACACGGACCTGGGCATCGCGCCGGTCAAGCACGGCTACCTGAAGGCCTGGGCCGACCAGGGCGTGCTGCTGCTCAACACGGTGCTCACCGTGCGCGCGCACGAGCCGGCCTCGCACAAGGACCGCGGCTGGGAGAAGTTCACCGACGCCGTCATCAAGGACGTCTCGGCGCGCGAGAAGCCGGTGGTGTTCGTGCTCTGGGGCGCGCACGCGAAGAAGAAGGCGAAGCTGATCGACGCCACCCGGCACGCGATCGTGCAGGGCGCGCACCCCTCGCCGCTGTCCGCGAAGCTGTTCTTCGGCTCCAAGCCGTTCTCCGCGGTGAACGAGGCGCTGGCCGGGTTCGGGCAGGAGCCGATCGACTGGCAGCTGCCTGAGAACGTCTGAGAGCTCTCGCGGTGGCGCGTTCGTCGCGTTGATCGTGTTCGTCGTGTTCGTACGCGGGTCGGCCCGGCGGATGCCTCCGCCGGGCCGACTGTTAGGCCGCGATCGATAGCCTGGGGGAATGGACCGACTGGAGACCCGGGAACTGGCGTACTTCCTGGCGGTGGCCGACGAGCTGCACTTCGGGCGCGCCGCGGCCCGACTGGGCATCGCGCAGCCGACTCTGTCGAAGACGGTCCAGCGCCTGGAGCGCCGCCTGGACGTCAGCCTGTTCGTTCGGACCAGCCGCGCGGTCGCGCTCACGCCAGCCGGTCAGATGCTCGTCCGCGACGCGCGCACGGTGCTGGAGGCATTGTCCGCCGCGACTGTGCGCGCGCAACGGACCGGCGCAGGGGAACGGCGCCTGATCCTGGCCATGAAGCCCGGCGGCGACGCCGGACTGCTCCCCGCCATCCTCGCGGCCTACGACCGCGAACCGGACGTGCCGCCGATCGAAGTGGTGTTCGCCGCCGACCGGGCCGGCTTGCTGCGCGAAGGGAAAGCCGACGCGGCCCTGCTGCACCTGCCGCCCGACGATCTGCATGGGCTGTACAGCGAAACGCTGCTTAGCGACACTTCGGACGCCGCCCCACCGCCCCGCCTGCTCGTGCTCGCCTGGCCCGCGCACCGCACGTCCCCGGCCGTCGCGGCCCTCACTCGGGCTGCCGTGACCGCCGTCGCCGCCGTGACCGCCGTGACCGCCGTGGCCGCCGTGACCGCCGTGGCCGTGCCGGACCAGTCGTCGGCACGCCTGACCCGATAGGGATCCGGCTCGCGGTCGAGCGACCCCGGCTCGCGGGTTGGTACCAGGCGCGCCCTGGCGGAACGGGTATCCCGTCCCACCAGGGCGCGTATCGAACCTTCCGCACTACGTACGGGCCTATATATACGAGGGCCTATATACGGGCTCCTATATAACAGCACCCGCAGTCTCGGTCTCCCGCTCGCCGCCCTCATGCCCGGCGGTGAACGCCTCCCACAGCGCCGCGTACGTCCCGCCCGCGTCGACCAGCGCCGCGTGCGTGCCGTCCTCCACCACCCGGCCGCCGTCCAGCACCAGGATCCGGTCGGCGCGCGCCGCCGTGGTCAGCCGGTGCGCCACCACCAGGGTGGTGCGGGTCCGGCCGTCGGCGCCGTGGTCGGCGGAGCGGGCCAGCTCGGCGTGGGTGACCGCGGCCTCGGTGGCCAGGTCCAGGGAGGAGGTGGCCTCGTCCAGTATCAGCACGTCCGGGTCCGCCAGCTCGGCCCGGGCCAGCGCGAGCAGCTGCCGCTGCCCGGCCGACAGGTTCCGGCCGCGCTCGGCGACCCGGGAGTGGAAGCCCTCGGGAAGCCCCGCGATCATCTCCTCGGCGCCGACCGCGCGGGCCGCCGCCTCGATGTCCCGGCGCGGGGCGTCCGGCCGGGCGTAGGCGATGGCCTCGGCGACCGTCCCGTCGAACAAGTACGCCTCCTGCGGCACCACACCCAGCCGGTGCCGCCAGTCCTCCAGCTCGAACTCGCGCAGGTCGCGGCCGCCGGCGGTGACCGCGCCGCCGGTCGGGTCGTAGAAGCGGGCGACCATCTTCACGAAGGTGGACTTGCCCGCGCCGGTCTGCCCGACCAGCGCCACCGTCTGCCCGGCCGGGATCCGCACGCTGACCCTGTCCAGCGCTGGGCGCGTCTCCTTGCCGTAGGCGAACGTGACGTCGTCGAACACGATCTCGCCGAGCGCCGTCGGCACCGGCACCGGATGGGCCGGCTCCGGCGTGGACGGCGTGGTCCGCAGCAGATCGCCGATCCGCCGCAGACCGACCGCGGCCTGCTGGTACCCGTCGAACACCTGCGAGAGCTGCTGCACCGGCGAGAACACCATGTCGATGTAGAGCAGGTACGCGATCAGCGCACCGGCGGTCAGCTCCCCGGAGTGCACCCGGGAGGCGCCGTTGGCCAGCACCAGCAGCCCGGCGACGTCGGCCAGCGCCTGCACGAACGGGAAGTACGTGGCGATGTACTTCTGCGCGCGCAGCCGCGACACGCGGAACTCGTCGGACAGCCCGGCGAAGCGCGCGGCGTTCGTCCCCTCCCGCCGGAAGGCCTGCGTCACGCGCATGCCCGCGACGTTCTCCTGCAGGTCGGCGTTGACCGCCGAGACCTTCTCCCGGGCCTCGGTGTAGGCCTTGCTGGACTTCGCGCGGAACACCGCGGTCGCGACCAGCAGCGGCGGCAGCACACTGAGGGCGATCAGCGCCATCTTCCAGTCGATGATGACCAGCGCCACCACGATCCCGACGAACGACAGCACACTGACGACCGCCTGCTGCAACCCGGTCTGAAGGAACGAGGACAACGCGTCCACGTCGGTGGTCATGCGGGTCATGATCCGGCCCGACAGCTCGCGTTCGTAGTAGTCCAGCCCCAGCCGCTGCAACTGCGCGAACACCTTCACCCGCAGCGCGTAGAGCAGGCGCTCGCCGGTGCGGCCGGTGACCCGGGCCTGGCAGACGTTCACCACGGTGTCGACCATCACCACTACCAGCGCCGCCACCGACACCCCGACGATCGCCGACAGCGAGTGCGCCAGGATGCCCTTGTCCACGCCGCCGCGGATCAGCGCCGGCAGCGCCAGGCTGGCCGCGGCGTCCGCGGCGACCAGCAGCAGGCCCAGCAGCAGCGCGAAGCGGAACGGCCGCAGCAGCTTGGCCAGCGAGAACACCGGGTCGGCGGCCCGGGCCTGGCCCCGGTCCACGTTCGGGGCGTCGGTGGCCGGGGGCAGCGCCTCGACCTTGGCCAGCAGCTCCGGGGTCGGCGGCATCGAGGCCAGGAAGCCGCCGAAGCCGCCGCCGCCGCCTCCGACGCCGCCCCGGCCGCCGCCTCCGCCGCCCATGCCGGGCATCGCCCTGGTGGCGGTGCCGTTGGCGTTGGCCAGCGGGTTGGCGTCGTCCTCGGTCCGCGGCCACAGGCTCGGGGTGATGCCGTCGACGCGGGCTTCGGTGGTTCCGGTGGCTTCGGTGGCTTCGGTGGTTTCGGAAGCGGCAGTAGTAGCAGTAGTACTTGCGGCGTTCGCCGCGAGTGCGTGGCCGTTCGTGCCCTGAGCCGGTAGGGCCTTCGCCGATCCGGCGTTCGCCGATCCGCCCGTCGTCGATCCGGCCTTCGCCGCCAGTGTCAGATCCCCGGCGTCGATGCCCTCGGCGTCTTCGCCCGGCCCGGACAACAGCAGCCGGTACAGCGGGCAGCGCTCGGTCAGCTCCTCATGCGTGCCGATGTCCACCACCCGGCCGCGGTCCAGCACCGCGATCCGGTCGGCCAGCGCCAGCGTGGAGCGCCGGTGCGCGATCAGCAGCGTGGTGCGCCCGGCCATCACCCGGCGCAGCGTGTCGTGGATCTCCGCCTCCACCCGGGCGTCCACCGCGGAGGTGGCGTCGTCCAGGATCAGCACCCGGGGATCGGTGATCAGCGCCCGGGCCAGGGCTATGCGCTGGCGCTGGCCGCCGGACAGGGTCAGGCCCTGCTCGCCGACCACGGTGTCGTAGCCGTTCGGCAGCTGTTCGATGAACTCCTCGGCCTCGGCCATCCCCGCGGCCAGCCGGACCTGCTCGTCGGTGGCGTCCGGGCGGCCGTAGGCGATGTTGGCGCGGACCGAGTCGGAGAACAGGAAGCTGTCCTCCATCACCAGGCCGATCGCCTCGCGCAGGGAGTCCATGGTCACGTCGCGCACATCGGCGCCGCCGACCCGCACCGAACCGCCCTGCACGTCGTAGAAGCGGGGGAGCAGCATCGACACCGTGGACTTGCCGGAGCCGGACGTGCCGACCAGCGCCACCGTCTCCCCGGGACGCACCGCCAGGTCCAGACCGCGCAGCACCGGACGGGAGGCGACGTAGCCGAACACGGCGCCGTCGAACTCCACCCCGGAGGCCTGCTTCGGC
Organism: Catenulispora pinisilvae; assembly: GCF_015356865.1. Lineage (GTDB taxonomy): Bacteria > Actinomycetota > Actinomycetes > Streptomycetales > Catenulisporaceae > Catenulispora > Catenulispora pinisilvae. The sequence goes on along the minus strand of NZ_JAAFZA010000073.1, from coordinate 27,115 downwards.
AGCAGCGCGGCGTCCGGCTTCTCGGTGACCTTCGGCTGGGAGTCGATGATCTCGAAGATGCGCTCCACACTGGCCCGCGCCTGCTGCCCGATGGTGACCAGCGAGGACAGCATCCGCACCGGCCCGAGCATCTGCGCCAGGTAGGTGGAGAACGCCAGGAACGTGCCCAGCGTGATCGTCCCGCGCAGCGCCAGCCAGCCGCCGAGGAACAGCACCCCGACCTGCCCCAGCGCCGGGATCGCCATGATCGCCGGGTTGTACCGGGCCGAGAACCGCACCGCCCGCAGCCGCGAGGCGAACAGCCGCTCGCCGGCCGCCTCCAACTTGCCGAGCTCCTGCTCCTCCTGCCCGAACCCCTTCACCACGCGCACCCCGCCGACCGCGGCGTCCACCACCCCGGCCAGCGCCGAGGCCTGCTGCTGGGCCTCCCACGTGGCCGGATAGAGCCGCTTGCGCGCGGCCACCGCCACCAGCCACAGCAACGGCCCGGTCGCCAACGCGACCAGCGTCAGCATCGGCGACAGGAACGCCATCACCGCCAGCGCGACCACGAACAGCAGCGCGTTGCCGGTCAGCATCGGCAGCATGCCCAGCAGGCCCTGCACCATCGTGACATCGGAGGTGGCCCGCGAGATCAGCTGACCGGTGGCCAACTCGTCCTGCCGCGCGCCGTCCAGCCGCGACAAAGCCCCGAAGATCCGGTTCCGCAAATCGAACTGCACGTCCAGGGACAGCTTGCCGCCGACATACCGGCGCAGCCGGGTCCCGAAGAAGTTCGCCAGCGACAGGCACAGCGCCATGATCACCCACGGCGCCAGCGAGGACCGGCGGGTGATGATGACATCGTCGATGATGTGCCGCTGGATCAGCGGCATCGCGGCGGTGGCGAGCATCGCCAGCAGCGAGCCGCCGAAGGCGACCAGGACACTGCGGCGGTACACCCAGCTGACCGAGGCCAGCCGCCGGATCCAGGAACTGGCGGCGGTGTCGCCGCCTTTGCCGGTCCGCTCGATGCCGTCGGCGCCTTTGTTTCCGCTCGGGTTACTCAGGTTGCCCAGGTTCTCGCCCTGCTCGCCCTGGTTCTTGCCCTGATTCTTGCCTTGGCTCTTGATCTTGCCCTGGCTTTTGCCTTGGTTCTTACTCTTGTCGTTGCTCTTGCTACTTGAATCGTTCTTGTTGCCTGAATCGTCCGTGGTGTCACCGGATATCCCGGCCCTGCTCTCGGGCGCGCCCGTGCGCTCGGCGTTCGTCACATCCACCCCTTGTCGTCGTTCGTCACTCAGCGCGGGCCGCCATCTGCCGCGCCCGATGCTCGCTCAACCGCCGGTCCAGCGCCCCACCCAGAGCATCGAAGCAATCCAGCAGGGCCTCACCGCCACCGGCGAGCTCCCCGGCGGCGTCACCGAACAGCGGCGCCAACGCGGCAGCCAACTGCTCCTCGGCACTCCGCACCGCGGCCAACCCGGCCTCAGTGATCCGCACCCGCACCACCCGCCGATCCCCGGGATCGGCCTCCCGCTCCAAAAACCCAGCAGCCACCAACGCATCCGCGGCAGCCGTCAACGTGGGCTTACGCACCGCGAGCTTGTCGGCCAACCGAGCCGACCGCTCACCCCCGCCCCGCACCATAGACAGCAACTGGTACTGAGGCAGGCTCAAACCGGTGTCCACCCGCTCCAACGACCGCCGCAGGCGCACCAGCACCTGCACGGCGTCGACCACCCGCTCCGCGGGCAGCCCGGACAGTTGGTTCGACTCACTCATGGTTAGAGTGTCGAACATTCTATGCCGTCAGTCAAGTTGCTCACCTGGGCTAAGGGCGGACCTGGGGCTCAAAACGACGACCCGATACTTGCGCCACTGCTCTCTCGAGGGACTGGGCGCCACGATGTGTGCAGGGTTCATCGCTTTAGGTAGCGAATATCGTGGAGACGCCGCTTCGCGTCGGGTGGCGGCGCGAAGCAGCGTCGTCGAAGGCGCGAGGCGTTGTAGCTACTGAGTCCAGCGACCGGTCTGGGGGTCTACGTAGCCGGCGTGGGCCGCGGTGGCCGTCGGGACAGCCAAGGTGATGGCGGTCAGGGCGACGGAGGCGAGCTTGCGGGAGAGTTTCATGATCACAGTCATGCCATGACGCTGCTCGGGTTCGAGGGTGGCGCGCGGGGCGCTGGGCCGAACGGGCGCCGAAGCCGCCTCGGACCGGGCCGGCCGAGCGGGAGGCCGGCCGGTCAAGGTCCTGGCCCTGGTCCTGGTACTCGGGACGAAAGCTCTGGTGCTGACTTTCCGGATGCGTGGGCGTGGTTGAACTGTATGGCCGCTGTCAGGGGGCGGCGATTCCGCGCTGGGCGAACACTTGGCGAGCCGCCTCTGGCAGCTCAGCCCCGATCTCGGTGGCCAGGTTGAAGAATCCTTGATGCCCGGGTAGTTCCCGCAGCCCGGCGTTGATCAGGGTGTGCGCCTGCTCGACGTCGCCATCGGCGAACGCCAGTCTGGTCTTCAAGACGACGATTTCCGAGCGGGTCGAGGCCAGCGCGGGGTGCTCCGCGATGCGCGCCAAGCGATCGGCGGCGTCGTAGTCGGGTAGCCGTTCGAGAAGCAGCTCGTGCCAGGCCGCGAGGTCGTTGCCGCGTTCCTCGCGGTCGAAGGCGCCGTGGTCGAAATCGCCGTGGCGGACGGAGACGGAGATGTAGCCGTGACTGCCCATTCGCTGACCGGGAGGGGACTCGGCAAGATGGTCCAACTCGGCCAGGTAGGCGTCGACACACGCGATCCACGCGGCGGGATCCGGTAGCAGCTCGGCGACGATCGAGGCCAGCGGCCGCTCACGCTCGGCGGTCGCCCCGTAGCCGCTGCGGGTCCACCCGTACTGGCTTTCCCAGCGGACCAGCTGAGGCATTGCCTGGGCGGCGAACTCGGTGATGCCGCGGCGACGCAACACCGACGTCCACAAGTCGGCGACCGCGTCGGAGAGGACGAACCGTGCCGCGGCCACCGGGTCATCGGAGTGGACGTAGTCGCTGTCCTTCATGGCGCGGGCCAGGCCGATGAGCAGCTCCAGAGCCTCCTCGGCCGGTTTCGGGTCGGGCGCGGCCAGCGCGGCCCGGGCCTCGGCGGCCAGAGCGCCGAACGTGAGCCGCCACTTCGAACGCTCCGTGCGCGACACGCTCCGATCGCCGGCCATGTAGGACCCGCTGCGGACCTGGGCGACGAAGTCGCCGACTGCGCCGCGCACTACGACTGGATCGCGGACCTCGGCTCGAGACTTGACGCGTGAGGCTTTCGGGGCCGGACTGGTCTCTTCCTCGATCCGTTCCCGAACCGGCGCCGTACCGCGCCAGTACAGGTTCCACAGGGCTTTCTTCAAGCCGTCCTGGTCCAAAGCGGCCAGACGTGCGTAGAAGTCCTCCCGGTTCATCCTCTCAACTGCCACGGCTGAGATGGTACCGGTGGCGGCTATTGCCAAGCGCTACATCACGCTATGTCAGGTGGCTGAGGCCGTGGCTGCGGAGGGCCAGACAGTGATGATCCATCGCAGGTCTGCCTCATCCTCGGCGCGCAGTGCCCGCTCTCCACTGAACAACGCGTCCTTCTTCGCCAGCATCAGGGTGTAGGGGCGGCCCTCGCGTCGTGTCTGGTGGTCGACCGGAAGCTCGGCCGCGTCGATGCGGGAGTGGACGTGTCGACGCTTCTGCTCGGCCAGCGGCCAGTCCCGGGTCCGCAGCGTCGGATCGGCGAGGAACTCCGTCAGGGCCTCGCACAACGGACATGAGCAGCCTTCGGGCAGCGCGATCGACCAGTCGTTCGCGGCGCGCGTCGGCCGCGCCAGCCGCCTGGTGAGTCGGAGGCCGCAGTTCGCCGCCACGGCCGCCGGCAGCCGGTCTCCTGACGCCTCGCTGTGCACCGTTGAGAATGAGCGGAGCCCCGAGAGCAGCCAGGGCAGCGCCTCGTCGCCGAGCCCGGCCAGGTGGGCCGCGATCACGTCGCCCATCGCGGTCGCCGCCGGGTCGGCCGCGGCGGCGATCACCGCGGCCAACGGCGCGCCGATTTCTTCCAGGCCGGCGGCGCGGCGGCTGGGAGGAGATGATTCGAGTCGCAGTGCGGCGGTCGCCACCAGCCGCTGCCACGCTGCTCGCAGCAGCGCCCCGGCCGCGACGGCGCCGTCGCGGCCGGAAGCCGTCAAGCCCGTGCACAACGCCGGCAGCGCTGAATACCAGTCACGGCTCTCGGGCGCGTGGCCGTAGACATCGTGTTGGCCGCCGACGGACCAAGTGCCCAGGATCCCGCCCAGCCAGGCGCCGCCGTAGCGTTTCGCAAGGCGACTCAACGGTGTCGCGTGCTTGGCGAGCAGGTCCTCGGACCGGAACGCGGCCAGCAGCATGGCCGCGACCGCCGGATCTTCCACGGCGTGCGCGGCTTTCAGCGCCGGGCCGAGGACGCCGGCGCGGGGGCCCGGGCTCACCGTCGCGGTCCAGAACGATTCGAGCGAAGCGGCGTCGGCGCGGGCGCCGGCGACGTCCCCAGACCGCGCCCGCTCGGCTACCTGCCGCATCGCCCAGGCCGGGGCGGCCTCGGCCCGATTGGCGAAGGCCAGGCTGTCCGGGAACACCACTACCGCCGCACGCCGATACCAGCGGTCCAGGGTGTTGCCGTAGTTGCCCATGTAGCCCTCGTACTGCTGCTCATACGGGGCGAAGTCGGCGGTCGAGGTCCTGGAACAGACCTCGTCCTCGCTCAGTTCGAGGCTGATCGACTCGGCCCTCCCGGTCTCCGGGTCGATCCAGCAGGACAGCGTCGTGGTGCGCTCGATCAGATCGTTGAGCTCATGGTTGTCGTTGTCGTCACCGTCGGCATCGCCGTCCGCGTCCTCGCCGTCTTCCCAGTCTTCGTCTTCGTCGTCCCATCCTTCGTAGTCGGATCCCTCCGGCTCGACGTCCCAGGTCTCCTGGATCTTGGTGACCGCCAGCATGATCCGGCAGCCGGCCTGTTCGGCCGCCGTCCGCAGCAGTGCCGCCCGGTCGGCGTCCCCGCCCTTGAGCCGGTTCCAGTTCAGGCCCCGCTCGGTGTACTCGTGATCCAGCAGGTACACCAACCGCTTGTGCGCCGCGGCCTTCCCCCACGAGTGCGCCGAGGACCGGGTCGCGAAGTGGCCGTCCAGAAGCCGTGCCGCCTCGTTCACCAGGTCGGCGCCCGACGCCCGCGGCGCGCCGCCGTCCAGCAGCAGGTTGAACGTGACGGCGATCCGGTATCCGGACTTCACCGGCCGCACCTCGTGGCGGCAGTCTGCGTAGAACGCGCAGAGCGCCAGCCGGGACGCCGAGCCGGAGCAGGTCTGGCTCCGCCCGCCCTGCGTGATGACGAGCTCGCCGCCGCTGTGCCGGGATGGCAGCGTCACGGCCAGCGTGCCGACCATCGCGTCGTGCTTCTCAGAGTCTTGATGCGGCAGGAAGAACTGGCCCGGCCCGTAGACCAGCAGCGAATGCAGCTCCGCCCGGAGTGTCGCCGAGACCGGCAGCCCCAGTTCCTCGCGCATCCCGTCCAGCACCTTGTCGAACCGCGGCGACCATGACAGGTGGACCGCGGCCCGCGGCACCTCCCAGGTGTCTCGGACCGACGCGTCGGTGAGCGTCTGCTCGCCGCGTCCGTAGCGTGCCGGAGCGCCCAAGGCGCACAGCTTGCGTGCCTGCGCCGCCGTCACCGGGTACTTCAAACGCCCCACGCCGTCGACCTCGACGTCGAGCAGCGTCGGATCGGCCTGCTCGACGACGGCGAACGGCGGCTCGCCGAACTCCCTGGAGAGGACCGCGGCGAGTTGGTCACGTGCCGCGAGCTTCGTCCTCACTCCACGTCCTCACTCCACATCCTTCTCCTCGCCCGGGCCGTGTCCAACCCGACCGCCGTCAATCTCAAGCTATCGGAACCGGGTCAGATCTGGGCCTGTCCGCCGTCGACGAAGTGCTCGGCGCCGGTGATGAAGGAGCTCTCCGGTCCGGCGAGGAAGGCGGCCAGCGCCGCGACCTCTTCGGGGCGGCCCATGCGTCGCAGTGCGGTTTGCGCGGCCAGTGCGCCGTGCAAGTCTTCGGTGCTCACGCCGAACTTGTCGGCCAGGCCTTCGATCGCGGGGGTGGCGATGGGGCCGGGGGTGATGACGTTGACCCGTACGCCGCGCGGGGCCAGTTCGGCGGCCCAGGTGCGCCCGAGGCTGCGGACGGCGGCCTTGGACGCGGCGTAGACGCCCATGCGGTCGGCGCCTTGGTGGATGGTGGTGGAGCCCAGCAGGATCACCGAGGCCGTCTCTGCGAGCAGGGGCAGGGCCTTCTGCACGGTTAGCAGGCTGCCCTTGGTGTTCACGCCGAAGACGTGGTCGAACTGCTCCTCGGTGACGTCGGTGAGGCGGGCTCCGTCGCCCAGCCCGGCGTTGGCCACCACGACGTCGAGCTGCCGTCCGTCGCCGCGGATGACGTCCATGACGCGATCGAGGTCGGCGGCGAGCGAGACGTCTGAGGGCACGGGGACCGCGTTGGGGCCGATGTCCTTCGCCGCGGCCTCGAGTTCGTCCGTGCGCCGGCCGGTGATGTAGACGCGGGCGCCGTCGTCGGCGAAGCGCTTGGCGATCGCCCGTCCGATGCCGACGGAGGCTCCGGTGACCAGGGCTGTCTTTCCGTCCATGGGGCTCATGATGCCGATCCTCTCGTTGTTCTTGACTGTCTAGTCCAGAACGTAGCCCATTCTGGACTGGATGGTCAAGAACTTGTATCGTGGAGCCATGGCGCGCCCCCGGAGCTTTGACGAAGACGAGGTTTTGCGCGTCGCCACGGACCAGTTCTGGGCGACCGGCTACGCGGCGGCCAGGGTGGACGACATCGCGGCGGCCACCGGCCTGGGCAAGGGCAGCCTCTACGGCGCCTTCGGCGACAAGCGCCACCTGTTCCTGCGCGCCTTCGACGTCCACTGCGCCGGGCTGGTCGAAGGCGTGCGCCGGGCCCTGGACGGCCCCGATGCCAGCGCGTTTGAGCGGCTGCGCGCACACGTATTGGCGGTTGCGGACGCCACCGCCTCAGACGTGTCCCTGCGCGGCTGCCTGCTCGCCAAGGGCACCGCCGAGCTCTCGGGGCAGGATCCGGCCGTCGTGGCCACGGCCCGCCGGACTTTCGCGGCCATCGACGAACTGATCGCCTCCTGCGTTGCCGGAGCGCAGCGGGCGGGCGACATCGACCCGGACGCCGACCCGGCCCGACTCGCCGGACTCCTGCTGGCCGTGTTGCGTGGCATCGAAGCCCTGGGCAAGGCGGACACCAGCCCTGATTCGCTGCGCACCATCGCGGAAACGGCGTTGGCTGTCTTGCCCCGGCCGTAGAACTTGCCCCGGCCGTAGAAAGGGCATGGTCCGGACCGGAAGACTGCCCGCGGTGGGTTCAAGCAGCCTCTGTCGTGAACGTGACGGGCAACGCGGTCAGGGCGTGCTGGCGGTGGTCGAGTTTCCAGGGCAGGTCCTGCTCGGGGATGGCGAGCGTGAGGTTCGGCAGCCGGTGAATCGCGGTCCACAAAGCGGTCCGCACCTCCATGCGCGCGAGTGAGGCGCCGAGGCAGTAGTGCGGGCCGTGGCCGAAGCCGAGGTGGCTGCTGGCGGCGCGGTCGGGGCCGAAACCGAGGTGGCCGCTGGCGGCGCGGTCGGGGTCGACGTCGTCGGGGTCGGTGATGTACCGCGGGTCGCGGTTGGCTGAGCCGATCGCCAGCAGGACGGTCTCGCCCGCGGGCACCACTTGCTCACCGATGCGGAGGTCTTCGAGGGGGAAGCGTCGGATCGCGGTGAGCATGGGCCCGTCCCGCCGCAGCAGTTCCTCGACGAGGGCGGCCATGCGCGGCGTGTGCGGATCAGGCTCCTCGCGGACGAGGTCGGCGAGCCGCGGTTCGCTGAGCAGCGTGGCGATGCCGTTGGCGATCAGGTGCACCGTGGTCTCGAAGCCGGCCCACAGGATGAGGAAGGCCAGCGAGGTCAGCTCGTTCTCGGACAGCCGGTCGTCCCCGTCGCGGGCGGTGATCATCGCGGTGAGCAGGTCCTCGGCCGGCTCGGCGCGCTTGCGCTCGATCAGGTCCACCAGGCAGGTGTGCAGGCCGGCGACGAGGTCGCCGGTGGCGGGCCGATTCGGATCGTTCGGCGTCATCAGCGAGCGGGTGTAGGCCTGGAAGGCGGCGCCGTCCGACTCCGGGATCCCGAGCAGGCCGCAGATGACGACCACGGGAGTCGGGGCGGCGAGTTCGGCGACCAGGTCGGCGTGGCCGTTCGGGGCGATCGTGCCGATGAGGCGGTCGACGGCCGCTTGGACGCGCTCGCGCTGGGCTTCGACGCGGCGCGGGGTGAATGCGGAGGAGACCAGGCGACGAAGCCTTGCGTGCGCCTGGTCGTCCACGTTCATCAGGTGCTCGTCGAGAGCCGGTGGCAGGCCGAAGCCCTGGTAGCCGTGACGGGAGTTGCGCGCTTCGATGGACATCCGCGGGTCGGAGAACAATGCCTTGACATCGGCGTGGCGGCTGATCACCCAGACCTGCCCGCCGCTGGGCTTGACCGCCTGGTGGACGCCACCGGCCTCCCGCAGCCGCGCGTACGCCGCATATGGGCATCCGGACAGATGTGGCACCATCTCGATCGGCTCGGAGAACGGCTCAGAGATCGGCTCGGAGAACGGCTGGCTGGCGGTCACGCAATCAAGATAGGGCGAGGACCGCCCCCTAACCGATCACGACCCGCCACGCGGTCCCCTCCGCCACCGAGGGGTGGATCATGTCGTTCTCCTTGACGACCAGCTGCGCCGCCTCGTTGACGAAACCGGCGGGTACGAGCGGTTCCCACTCCGTGACGTCGCCGTCGACGAAGCGCTCGCTCGGGGCCAGTAGGCCCGGGTCGGTGCGGGCGCCGATCAGTTCGCGAACGTAGTCGATGGTGTTTGGGGCGGGGGAGCGGATGGCGATGCAGTAGAGGCGCGCGCCCTGGAAGATCGTCGCGTTGGTGTCGCCGTCGTGGAAGGAGCAGCGCTTCAGGCGCTGTGGGTCCAGGGTCTGGAAGAGGACCTGGTACGCCTTCGGGCCGTAGAACCCGCCGCCGAGTGCGTCGATGTCGAACAGGATCCCGATCTCGGTCTGCTTGGCGGCGGGTTGTTCTGTCGCTGGGCGCCCTGCCGGCGCGGTCTCGGGGTTCTTCTTGCGGAACAGCCTCATGCCTTGTCCTTTCATTTCCACAACAGCTGCCCGCGTATCAGCCGCTGTACCCGTCCAGCGCAGCAGCCGATGAGTTGATGCCGGATTTACTCGGGTGCCGGATTTACTCGGGTGATGTAATCTTTACTCATGCGAGTAAACGACGGCGAGACAGACCGATCGTTCACGGCCACCGCCCGCCGGGCGCAGATCGTGGCCGCGACCATCGAGACCATCGCTGACCTCGGCTACCCGCAGGCTTCGTTCGCCCGCATCGCCGAGCGGGCCGGCCTGTCCAGCACCCGGCTGATCTCCTACCACTTCGCCGGCAAGAGCGAGCTGATGGAGGCGGTGGTCACCGAGGTCTATGCCGAGGTCGGCCAGTTCATGGCGGTCCGGATGGCCGGGCTCACCGGCGGCCGGGAGCTGCTGCTCGGCTACATCCAGGGCTACCTGGAGTTCATCGCCGAGCACCGGGTCCAGATGAAGGCCCTGCTGGGCATCTTCCTGGCCGGGGCCCTGGACTACGACCCGGAGACGTCCGAGCTGGTGGTGCTCGATCCGGTCGAGCGGATCCTGCGCCGGGGTCAGGAGACCGGCGAGTTCCGCGACTTCGATCCGCGGGTGGTCGCGGCCAGCGTGCAACGCAGTGTGGACGGCGTCCCGATGCTGCTGGAGACGTATCCGGAACTGGACCTGGAGGTGTGCACGGCCGAGTTGTGCACCCTTTTCGACCTGGCCACCCGCAAGGACTGAAGGGTCGAAGGGCTCAACGGCCGAAGGACTCAACGATCGAAGGGCTAAACGGCCGAAGGACTCAACGGCCGAAGGACTCAACGGCCGAAGGACCGAACCTGTAAAGGGAGCACAGACATGAGCGCACAGGAAGCGGCACCCACCAGCCGGGGGAGAGCCGCGCTCGCCCTCGTGTGGGACGTCGGCGCGCCGATCGGCATGTACTACCTGCTGCACGGCCTGGGCCTGAGCACCTTCCTGGCGCTGTTGCTCTCCGCCGTGCTGCCCGGCCTCACCTCGGTCTACCAGGTGGTCCGCTCAAGGAAGTTGGACGGGCTCAGCCTGTTCATGGTGTCCATCACGGTGCTCTCGGCCCTGGCCTCGCTGATCTCCGGCTCGCCGAGGTTCCTGCTGGCCAAGGACGGCTACCTGACCGCGTTCGCCGGAGCCTGGCTGCTGATCACCGCGCGGTCGGAGCGGCCGGTGGTGTTCATGTTCGCCCGCGCGCTCCTGGAAGGCCGGGTCGGTCCGCACGGCGAGTCCTGGGACGTGCTGTGGGAACGGCTGCCCGGATTCCGCAGGATCTGGCGGGTGGCCGCGGTGATCTGGGGCACGGCCACCATCGCCGACGCCGTGGTGCGCTTCGCCATGGCCTACACGTTGCCGGTCAACCAGGTGCCCGCGCTCAACGGCGTCCAGTGGGGAGTGCTCTTCATCTTGCTCCAAGTGGTCACCAACGTGTACTACCACCGGGCTGGACTCTACGACCCGCGCTCGGCGCTGTATGAGCCGCTGTTCGACAGAGCCCCGATACTCGCGGAACCAACGACGGCCCGACAGTCAGCGGAACTCCAATAGTGCACTGGTGGTTCTCAATCCATCTCAAAACAATGCGGTCATCACAATGCGGTCATCGCTTGTGGACTCCGTAGGTCAGGTGGGTCACTCGCTGCGTCGGCTCCGCGCGGACCTGCTCCAGGGCCACGCGGCCGGCGTCCACGCCCGCGAACAGGCTGGTCCCCGAGCCGAACAGCACCGGGGCCAGCGCGAGCGTGAACTCGTCGACCAGGCCGGCGTTCACGTACTCCAGGATCGCCGTACCGCCGCCTGCGATGCGCACGTCCCGGTCGCCGGCGGCGGCTCGGGCCTGGTCGAGCGCGGACTCGATACCGTCGTTCACAAAGTGGAAGACGGTACCGCCGGGCCGCTCCCAGGAGTCGCGCTTCTCGTGCGTCACGACGAAGACCGGAGTGTGGAACGGCGCCTCCGGCGGCCACGCCTTCTCGCCGAGCTCGAACATGCGCTTACCCATCACGCTCGCGCCGGTCCGCTCGTACGTCTCGCGCGCGATGTCGTTGTCGCGCCCTTCTTCGCCGCCCTCGCCGAGCTTCAGGTTCTCCCGGAAGAAGCGCAGCGGGAAGATCCACTGCTGGAGTTCCATCCACTGCGCCGTCCAGCGCTGCTGATCCGGGTCGTCCTCGCGCTCCTCCGGCGCGATGAACCCGTCCAGCGACATCGACACGCTGAAGAACACCTTCCCGGCCATCAGTTCCCACCTTCCTTGTGTTCCTTGTGTTCCTTGCGCTCTTCGCGAACGATCTCGGCGATGTATTCGGCCAGGTTGTCCAGGGTCTGCCGGCCGCCTTCGACGGCGTGGTACTTCTCCACGGCCTCGTCGCGCAGTTCCTTGGTGGGGAACAGCGTCTGCATCTCGATCCGGGTGGCCGCGCCGTCGGAGGCGAAGGTGAGGACGGACTCGAAGGCGTTCGGGTCGTCCCGGGACTCGCCGTGCCGCAGCGCGATCCGCTCCGGTGCGGCGATCTCGGTCCAGGAGATCCACTCCTGGTAGTCCGTCCCGTCCGGTCCGTGCATCACGAAGTCCCACGCCCCGCCGACGCGGAACTCGAAGGTCCGCGTGGTGGTGGTGAATCCGTCCGGTCCCCACCACCGGGACAGGTGTCGCACCTGGGTGAACGCCTCGAAGACCAGCTCTCGTGGGGCGCTGATGACCCGGGAGATCACGATCTCGCGGTCGGCCGTCGCGGACGACGCCGGGGTTTGCGGCCCCGTCGCGGCAGACTGCGCCGGCGTTCCTCGTCCCGTCGCGCTCATCAGCTACTCCTCCTGCCGTGCTTGCTTGAGCTCCTGCACGTATGCGTCCAGCCGGTCGAAGCTCTCGTTCCAGAACTGCTCGAACCCGCCGGCCCACTCGTGGACCGGCCGCAGCCCGCGGGCGTCGAGGCCGTAGAGGCGTTGCTTGCCCGCCTTGCGGTCCCGCACCAGCCCGACCTCCCGGAGCACCCGCAGGTGTTTGGAAGCGCCGGGCTGGGTCATCCCCAGCTCCCTGGCCAACTCGGTCACCGGCCGCTCACCGGTCCGCAGCAGGACCAATATGTCCCGGCGCTGCGGCTCGGCGATGGCGTTGAAGACGTCCGACGTCGTCGCTGCTCGTGCCATGGGCACGATCATATTCCCTTATGGGTATGCGTCAAGTCGGACGGCCGCTGTCGGGTGGCCATTGCCGAACGGGCGGCGCCGCGAATCCGGCGCGCCGTCAGCGCAATTTGCGGGGGTAGCGCACGACGAGGTCGCCGCCGCGCAACCGGCCGGTCACCTCGATCCGCAGCTCCACCGGGTGGTTCGGGTCCTGCTGCGGCGGGCGGACCTTCAACTCGCCCATCCGGACGATCACGTCGTCGGCCGTCACCACGATGCCGGGCCGGGTGATCAGCAGCAGATCACCGCCGATGCCGAGGTCGACGTCGATCACCAGCCGGTCGTGGGCATACGCGGCGTCGGTGAAGTCGAGCTTGGCGTTGCCGACCGTCAGCTTGATCTCCATCCGGCGCGGGACCACCCAGGTCCCGTTCCACTCGACCCTGCCGATGCGCTTCTCGATTCTCACCACGTCCTTGGCCGGGACCGCCAGCTCCGCGCGCCGCGGCTGCTCCGGCAGATCCCTGGTCAGCGCGGCCAAGTCGCGCAGGGTCCGCGCGACCAGCGCCGCCTCCACCCGGTGGTCGAGCTCTTCGGGGGTCAGCCGGCCCTCGGCTGCCGCGTCGCGGATGATCTCCACGACCTCGTCCCGGTCGGCGTGCGAGACCAAGACGTCCGCGGCGGGCACCCGCTCCAGGGCATCGTGTGATGATTGTTCGTCGTTCATAGGGCCAGCCTGGCCAGTCCGTACGGCACTGTGCAACATGGACCGGGAGTCAGGGAATCAGGGTTCGATGATCTACTAGGCTGGTCGGGTGACTGTCAAAGACGCGGACATCGCCCGGGCGCTCAACCCCGTTCTGGGCGCCGACCACGAGGCGGTGGCCGCACGGCTGCACGCCGAACCCGGTGGTGTGCACTGCACGCGGCTCGCGGGCGGCGAGCGGATCTGGGTCGTCAGCCGCTACGACGACGTGAAGAACCTGCTCGCCGACCCGCGGCTGGCCCTGAACAAGAAGGCCTCGCTGGCCGGGTACGAGGGCTTCGGCCTGCCGCCCGCGCTGGAGGCGAACCTGCTGAACCTGGACGGCGAGGACCATGCGCGGTTGCGGCGCCTGGTGTCGTCGGCGTTCACCGCGCGGCGGGTGGAGGGGCTTCGCGGGCGGATCCAGGCGCGGGCGGATGCGCTGGTCGACGCGTTGGCGGGCGAGGGCTCAAAGGATCAGGATCCTGAGGCGGCCGCCACCGACTCCGACTCCGACTCCGACTCCGACCCCGGCACCGACCCCGGCACCGACCCCGGCACGGCGGACCTCGTCGCCGCCTACGCCGCACCGCTGCCCATCGCAGTGATCTGCGACCTGCTCGGCGTGCCCGAAGAGCAGGGCGCGACACTGCGCGGGCACACCCAGGTACTCCTCGCCCCGGGCGAGTACCCGCCGACGGCGATGGCCGGAACGCTCCGCGGCATCATCGGGCTCCTCGTCGGGTTGCTCGCGGCCAAGCGGGACGCCCCCGCCGACGACCTGCTCTCGGCGATGATCGCGGCCCGGGACGGGGCCGACCGGCTGTCCGAGGAGGAACTGCTCTCGCTGGCGTTCCTGATCCTGTTCGCGGGCTACGAGAACTCGGTGCACGTGATCAGCGCGGCGGCCGCCCGGCTGCTCGCGGACCCGGCCGCCGCGGACGCGGTGCGCGCGGAGCCGGATCCGCACACGCCGGGCATGACCGCGCTGGTTGAGGAGGTGCTGCGGCGGGACCAGCCTGGGACGACTGCGATCCGCCGCTTCCCGACCGAGGACGTCGCGCTTGACGACGGTGTCGTGATTCCGGCCGGGGACACCGTGTTGCTGTCGGTCAGTTCGGCGAATCGGGACTTGCCGGTTGCTGCGGACTCGGGCGCCGCTCCGGGCGCCGGGCACGTCACGTTCGGCCACGGCGTGCACTACTGCTTGGGTGCGCCCCTTGCCCGGCTTGAGGTGCGCATTGCGCTGTGGACGTTGTTGAACAGGCTGCCCGAGCTGTCTTTGGCGGCGGCCCCGGAAGAGCTGGTCTGGCGGTCGGGTCACCGGCAGCGGGCGCTCGCCGCGCTTCCGGTCAGGGTTGGGAAGGTGCTGCCCGCCCTGCCGACGATCGGAGGCTAGAGGCAATCGGCTATCGGCTATCGGCTAGCGGTTACCGGATTTCCGCTTATCCGGCCGCCGCGTGGCACGTGGTCTCGGCTTTGCTCGCGCCCCTCTTCGGGATCGAGAAGTCCAGACTCAGCCCGGACGGGCCGGGCCGCACCGCCGTGAGGGCCGCGCCGTCGGGCAGGCCGGGCAGCGCGAACACCTTCGGGTCCAGCTGCCGGGCCAGGTCCTTGACCAACAGCAGCGACCGTAGCGACGCCACCGACATCTCCTTGCCGAAGACCACGACCGTCGTGGGCGTGATGGTGAACCCGTCCGCGCTGCTGCTGATCGAGGTGTGGACGGTGACCGGGATCCCGGACCGGCTGCCGGTGATGACCAGCCCGGCGCCGTCGGGCGCCATCGACGGATCGGTCAGCCCGGACATCTGCACCAGCTGCTGCGTCATGGCGCTGTAGGGGGCGGAGGCGACGGCCGTGCCGCCGCTGGTCGACCCGCCCGTGGTGACGTCGTGCAGGACCGCGTCGACGTGCGCCGTGACGCCGTCGCGCTGGACGCCGTCGGCCCAGACGTGCACGTCGCCCACGTCGCCGAACACCGCCCCGAGCCCGGCGAACGTCCCGGGCAGCGAGTCGCCGACGGGCCCGCCGGCGCTCAACTGACAGCCCGCCAAGCGCGCTATCCGCCCCTCGGCGACGTGCTTGATCACGACGTTGCCGACGCCGACCGCGACCAGCACCAGCACTACGGTGACCGCGATGGCGATGACGGACGAGCGACGGCGTAGCCGGGTCAGCATGGCGCCAACTATGGCATTGGCGGCTCGTGCTGGGTCGCCCGATTCTGAGCCGGGGGAGTAGTGGCAGCCGGAGGCGCCGTGTCGAGCGCGGTCAACAACTCCTGTAGCCGGGTGGCCTCGGCGGCCAGGCGTGAAGCGTCCCGCAGAATCGCCGCCGACGTGCCGTCGTTCGCGCCCTTCCACGTCGCCGCCGCGCCGTCGAAGTCCGTCGTGGTGACCGTCTGGCCGTGACGGACCTGCGTGGCGGTGGCCAGGAGCGCGTCGCGCAGCGTGTGGGCGAATACCGAGCCGGCGGGCCGGGGTGGTTCGTCGCCGGGCGGTTGGTGCGCCTGCACGATGACGGCTGCCTCGAACAGGCGGGCCAGGGCGCGGTGGGCGCGGGTGAGGCCTTCGCGGCTGGGCCCGCGGTCGCGGACCGGTTCCTGCGCGGCCGCCAGTGCCGCCGACTCCAGCGCCAGGTAGGCGTCGCGCGAGTCCAGCAGCGCTTCGCGGGCCCGTCTGCGGCGTGCCGGTCCCGGCTCGGCGACCGCCTCGATCGTGGACGCGGCGTACCTGCCGGTGGCCTCGATCAGGTCGGCCAGGCGGCCGGCGAGGGTGACGGTCTGCCAGGACGGCCACAGCGCGTAGGAGCTGAAGATGATCAGCCCGCCGAGCAGCGTCAGCGCGACGCGCTCGCGCACGGTGCTGGCCAGGGCGAGTCCGTCCATGGAGAGCAGGAAGACGATGTAGGCGGTGATCAGGGTGCTGGCGACCAGGTAGCCGGACTGCATCACCAGGTAGAGCGCGCCGGTGCAGGCGGCGGCCAGCGCCGCGGCCACCCACGGGTCGGGGTGGGAGAGCAGTACGACGGTGGAGGCCAGGGCGACGCCGACCAGGGTGCCGGCGAAGCGGGCCACGCCGCGGCTGAAGGTCTGGGAGAAGTCCGGCCGCATGACCATCATGACGGTCAGCGCGGCCCAGTAGCCGTGCTGCACGTTCAGCAGCTTGCTGATTCCGTCGGTCACCGCGACCACCACGGCTACCCGCAGCGCGTGACGCAGGATCGGGGAGTCGCGGCGGAGTTCGTGCCGGACGGTGCGGCGGGCTTGGGCCAGGCGCTGGCGGAGGTCTGGGCGGTGGAGGATGCCGGAGCGGTTGCGGTTGTTGTTTGTTGCTTGCCCTTCCCGCTCCGCATCCTCGCTTTCCTCGGTCTCCCGCAGGACCGCGTCAACCTGACTGAGCAGGTCGATCAGCTTCTCGGCGGCGTCCCCGGCCGACTCCCCGACCAAGCTGTTGCGCGCCGCCTGCTCCATCGCCGTGAGCAGCGCGGTCGACGGCGGCACGACGGCCCCGGTGCGGATGGAGCGGGCCGCGGTGTCCAGGACGCCGGCCGCGGCGTCGAGCAGGTCCCGGACCTGTGCGCGTTCGGCGTCGGGCATCGCCTTGCCGGCGTCGGCGAGTGCGAGCAGGACGGCCCGCACCTCGTCCATCAGGACCCGGATGCCCGACAGCTCCGACGGCCGGCGCCGCGCCTGGCGCGGGGTGAGCGTGGCGGCGGCCCGCGCCTGGGCCAGCGCGTTCGGGTCGAAGACCGCGTCCCGGCCGCGGCTGAGCCGGCGCGCGTAGTCGGCCACCGAGGCGCACGCGTCGGCCAGCGCGGCCCGCTGCGCGTTCCAGGAACGGTCCGGCCAGGCCAGCGCCAGCGCGACTTGTACGGCCCCGCCGGCCCCGATGAGCAGCGCGAACTGCACGGCGTCGGCGACATCGCGGGGCGCGCGCACGATCGTGAGCATCACCGGCACGGTCATCGCCGCGGCGATCCCCTGCGCGGTCCCCAACGCCCAGAACATCGCGGCCCCGAACGCCCACACCGCGAGCACCAGGACGAACAGTGCCGGCCAGGGGGCCACCGCGTTGCCCACGAACGCACTGGCGAACAGCCCGAGCGCGGTCGCGACGGTCAGCCCGGGTCCGCGCCGATATCCGGGCAGCACGTTCGTCATGCCGGTCAGCTGCGCGCCTAGTGCGGGCAGCACCGCGTGGGTCGGACCAAGCCAGGCCAGCGCGCCGAACAGCGCGATCGCCACCCCGAGCCCGGAGCGCAGCGCGGCCGCGGGATCGTTGAACGCCCGCTCGACCCGCATCCCGGACCGCGAGGCCGTCTTGACCGAGCGGTACCACGCCGCGCCGAGGCCGCTCACTCTCTCGACGCCGGAGCCCGAGCCCGAGCCGGAGCCGGAGCTCGCGCCCGAACGCTTTGACCTAGCCACAACCCAACAGTGTCCTGGTATCCGCCGCCTGATGCATCCAGGCAGGGCGGGTGAATGCGATACCGCGGCGTGAGAATGCTCTCAGTGGTGCTCTCTCAGCGGTGCTGCTCTCAGTGGTGCGCCAGCCGATCGCGCCCCGCCCCATACCCGGCGCCGGCCATGACGACGCTCACCACCACCAGCAGCGAGAGCGGCAGGGTCCAGCCCTGGCCGCCGTGGTGGAGGACGCCGAGCAGTAGGGGGCCGGTCGCGGCGATGAGGTAGCCGATCGACTGTGCCATGCCCGCTAGTGCCGCCGCGTCTCCGGCGCTGCGGGCGCGTTGGCTCTGGAAGGTCAGTGCGAGTACCAGGGTGGTGCCGCCGCCGAGGCCCAGCAGCGTGCAGGCCACCAGGTAGGCCGACGGTGCGGCGGCGAGGAGGGCGAAGCCGGAGGCGACGATGAGGGAGCTGCCGAGCGCGATCCATCGCTGGTCGGCGCGGCCGCGGGTGAGGAAGGGCAGCAGGCTGCTGGCGATCAGGGCGACGAGTTGGTAGTAGAACAGCACCCAGCCCGCTGCCGTGCCGGACAGGCCGTGGCGGGCCAGGATGCTCGGCAGCCAGGCGACGGCCGTGTAGAAACCCAGGGATTGCAGGCCCATGAAGAACGTGACCTGCCAGGCCACCCGGGACTTCCACGGGATCGGGCTTCGGGTCGCTCCGGCGGTTGCTTCGTGCTTGTCATTCCGGATCCGTGGCAGCCACACGGCGAGCGCCACGATCGTGAACACGACGCCCCAGGCGAGCGAGGTGCGCCAGGATCCCGGCAGGACGTGGGCCAGCGGCAGCGAGATGCCGGAGGAGACCGCGGCGGTCAGGCCCATGACCGTGACATACAGGGCGCTGATCGAGTGGATCCGTTGTGGCGGCACGCTTCGTCGGATCAGTGCCGGCAGGACGACGTTCCCGAACGCGATCGCCGCCGACAGGATGACGGTGCCGATGAACAGGCAGGCCAGCGAGGGCAATGACCGCACGACGGTGCCGACGATCAGTGCGGCGAGGGCCGCGACCAGCAGCCGCGCCGTGCCGAAGCGGTGCGAGGCGCGGGCCACCAGGGGCGAGGTCACCGCGAACGTGAGCAGCGGCAGCGTGGTGAGCAGGCCGCTCCAGCCCTCGGTCAGGCCGCTGCCGTGCTGGATCGTCGGCAGCAGCGCACCGACGCCGGTGAGCGGGGTGCGCAGGTTCCCCGCGACGAGGACGATGCCGATCAGCAGGGCCGGCGACACCGCGCGGCGGGCGGGATGGCCCGGACCGTGGCTGTCGTGCTGTCCGGCGTGGTCGGGGTCGGTGGTGGTAGTGGCGGTGGTAGTAGTGGCCGGGGATGTCCCGGTCGTGGTTGAGAGTTCCGTGTCCATTGTTCTGCCTCCCCTTACTGGCTACTGGCTACTGGCCTTTGGCTTTCCGGCTTGCGTGCTTGGCGCCGTGTCCAGGCCCGGGCTCGGGCTCGGGCTCGGCGGCGTGGTTCCGGGTGAGGCCGACGATCGTCGCGGCGACGCGTCGTGCTCCGTCCTCGTCGCGGGCCTCGATGGCGTCGACGAGGCGGCCGTGTTGCTCGGCGTGCTCCGCGGCGGCGGTGTCGGACCACGGAAGGCCGCCGAGCGCCGAGGCCAGGGCGGTGCCGAGGTAGTCGTAGACCTCGATGAGCAGGCTGTTCCGGCTGGCCTGGACCACGGTGCGGTGGAAGGTGCCGTCCGCTCCGGCCAGCGCGGCCATGTCCTCGGGGGTGCTCACCTTCGCCATGAAGTCCGAGAGCTCCCGCAGCTGCCGGACGTCGTCCTCGCTGCGCCGGAGCGCCGCGATCCCGGAGGCGTACTCCTCTAGGACGGCCCGCAGTTCGAGCACTTCGGCCCGTCGTCCGGCGCTGGCCCGCCGCACCATCACCGACTGGAGCTCGCTTGAGGCGCGCACGTAGGTCCCGTCGCCGACCCGCGCTTCCAGCAGGCCCAGGTGCGACAGCGCCCCCAGCGCCTCGCGCAGGGTGGAGCGGCCGACGCCCAACTGCTCGACGAGGACCTGTTCGGGCGGGATGCGCGTCCCGACCGGCCACTCGCCGCTCTCGATCAGTGCTCGCAGGCTGTCCACCAGCTGCGATGCCAGGCTGGCCACGCGCTGGGGCGGTTTGATCTCGTCCATGATCTCTATGATAGCCGAATGTCTGACATTTGGAGGATGCAGGGTCCCGCGTGCCTTGGGTACGACTCACTTCGAACTTTGCGCTTAGAAAGGGAAACCCGACTATGTCAACGCTCGAATCACCGATCCCGCGCTTCCACCTGGCGATCCCCGTCGACGACCTGGACGCCGCCCGCCGCTTCTATGGCCAGGTCCTGGGGCTGCCCACCGGCCGCAGCACCGACACCTGGATCGACTGGAACCTGCACGGTCACCAACTCGTCACGCACCACGCCCCGGCCCGCACCACCCGGATCCACAACCCGGTCGACGGCCACGACGTCCCGGTCCCGCACTTCGGGCTGATCCTGACCGTCGCCGCCTTCCACGACCTGGCCACTCGCCTGCGTGCCGCCGACACCGCGTTCGTCATCGAGCCCTACGTCCGCTTCGAAGGGCAGCCCGGCGAGCAGTGGACCATGTTCCTGCTCGATCCGGCCGGCAACGCCCTGGAATTCAAGGCCTTTGCCGACGATGAGCAGGTCTTCGCGACCTGACCGGTGACGCGTCCGGGGGAGCGAATACCGCTCAGGCCTCGCCGCTGAACAACCGCTCAAGATGCTGGTCGACCGCGGCCAGGGCGGCCTCGGGCTCGATCACGCCCAGCTCGATGAGCGGCGTCAACCCGGTGAGCGCCAGCAGCAGGTTGGTCTCCGTGGCCGGGTCGCGGTCGGTGCCGATCCGGCCGTCCGCGATCGCCTGCCGGACGATCTGCTCCACGAGCCCGCGGCCGTGCTTCAGCCCGTCGCGGGCGCGGGTGTGGATGTTCGCGTCGTGCAGCGCCTCCAGGACGTAGGCGGCGCTCATCCGGCTGGTCGCGCGGGCGTCCGGGTGCAGCGGGAGCATCTCCGTGAGCATCACGCGCAGCAGGTCGCGCGGGTGCGGCGGGTCGGACGGGTGGGCCGGGTCGCCGAACGCGCGCAGGCTGTCAGCGACCCGCCGCGCGGTCTGCTCGGACGCGAAGTCCATGGCGAAGACCAGCATCTCCTCCCGCGTGGCGAAGTAGTGCTGCACCGCGCCGTGCGAGATGCCCGCCTCCTGGGCCACCTCGCGGACGCTGGCGTGCGCGATGCCGCGCTGTTCCACGACCCGCCACAGCGCTCGGGCGATGGTCTCGCGGCGCTCGCGGTGGTCCACCTGCTTGGGCATCGCCGGCCCTCCTTTTCCATACGCTTGACATATTACAGCTGACCGATAAAAGCTGGAAGCCGGTTCACGACAGTGTGGAGGAAGGTGTGGGCATGTCCGAACAACCCAGGGCACGGACAGCGGAAGGCCTCGTCGAAGGGCGCTGGCACGGGGATCACGCGGTGTTCCGTGGTATCCCGTACGCCCAGCCTCCCGTCGGGCCGCTGCGCTTCCAGGCACCCGTGCCGATGGAGGCGTGGAACGGAACGAGGCAGGCGGTCGAGTTCGGTCCCGTGGTTCCGCAGGCGGGGCCGACGGCCGAGAGTTCGGCCGGGGACGACTGGCTCACGCTCAACGTCAGTACGCCGGCAATCGGGGCAGTCGGTCTGCCCGTCCTGGTGTGGATTCACGGCGGCGCCTACATCGCCGGCGCTTCCAGCGATCCGATGTACGACCCCGCAGCCCTGACCGGCGCGGGCCTGGTCGTTGTCAGCATCAACTACCGGATGGCCGCCGAGGGCTTCATCCAGCTCGACGGCGCCCCGGCCAACCGCGGATTCCTCGACCAGATCGCGGCCCTGGAGTGGGTGCGGCGCAACATCGCCGCGTTCGGCGGAGACCCCGACCGGGTGACGGTGGCAGGCCAGTCTGCCGGCGCGGGATCGATCGCGGCCCTGCTGGCGATGAAGCAGGCGCGCGGACTGTTCCACCGGGCCATCGCACACTCGGTACCGGGCCTGCTGGCCACCCCCGCGCTGGCGAAGGACGTCGCCGCGGCGCTCGCGAACCGGGTCGGGGCGGCACCCGACGCCGAAGCCCTGTCCCGCATCGACCCCCGGCGTCTGGCCGGCGAACTCGCCGCCCTCGGCGCCGAGCTCCCCGGCCGCCGCCAGAGCTGGGGTCGACTGTCGCAACTCGGTGTCGCGGTGTGCCCGGTGCTCGATGGCGTGCTGCTCACCGAAACGCCTTGGCGGGTTTTGGCCGGCGGCCGCGCAGAAGGCATCGAGCTGATCGTCGGCCACACCCGCGACGAATTCCGGCTGTTCAGCGTCATGATGGGCCGGCTGGGCACCTTCACCGAGGACGACGCTCGTCTGGCCCTGGACCTGTTCGCGCCGGAGGGGGCAGGAGCCGACGCCTACCGCGCCGCGTATCCCCATGCCACCGCTGAAGAACTGGTTGAGATCGTGTACTCCGACGCCCTCTTCCGGATGCCCTCACTGCGACTGGCCCAGGCGAACCAAGCCGCCGGAGGCACATCGTTCCTGTTCGAGCTACAACTGACGGCCCCGGCCGCCGGCGGGATTCTGGGCGCCTGCCACAGCCTTGACGTGCCGCTGGCGTTCGGCACGTTGGACAGCCCTTCTGGTCGCCAGCTCTTCGGCGACCAACCGGGGCCCGAGATTGTGGCCGTGTCTCGCGAACTCCGACAGGGATGGGCCCGCTTCGCCACCTCCGGCGACCCCGGCTGGCCCGCCCACGAGCCCGAGCCCGGGCGGCAGCTGACTCGCGTCGTGGATATCGCGTCGGTGACCTCGCCGTATCCGGAAGCCCGGTCTCGCGATATCTGGGCGGGGCACGATCCCGTGCCCCTGGACCTCGCAGATGCCGCGGATACCGATGCCGCGGATACCGATGCCGCGGATGTCGATGGCGCGGATACCGATGCCGCAGGGGCCGCAGACGTCACGGCGGCGGGAATCGGGTGATGCCAGTAGCATCGCCGCATGGCTTCTGAGTCTCCCGCGCAGACAGTCCAACGCCTGTTCCCGCTCCTGGCGGCCGGAAAAGCCGAGGAAGCCGCGGCCCTGTTCGCCGACTCGGTCTCCTTCTCCATCCCGCACCCGCCCGGCATCCCTTGGGTGCCGGAGGTCGACTCGGCGCGCGGCATGCAGACGTTCTTCGAGCTGCTGGGAACGCACGTCCAGGCCAAGGAGTTCGATCTGCGTCAGGTCGTCGCCGACGGCGATGACGTGGTGCTGTTCGGCCGCATGCTTTCCGAGGTGAAGAAGACCGGCCGGGACATCGACACCGCGTTCGCCCTGCACACCACGGTTCAGGACGGCCGGATCACGCGCTACCACCTGTATGAGGACACCTACGCCGTCGCCCAGGCGTACTACGGGGACGATGCGTAGCAGCCTGTTCGCCCCCGTCCGCGCCGGGATGAAGGTCGTCCCGTAGCGGAGCGGGGAGCGGACCGTCCTGGTCGACGCGGGAAGTTCGCCCCCGCCGCGGCTGCTCAAGATGATGTCGCCGCCGGCCCGTCGCCGGTGTCGCCGCGTCGGTTTCCGGGGCCGTGCAGATCCTCGGGCATGCGGGTCGGAGCATCAGCCCGAGACAGTGCCCTGATCAGCTCTGCCTCCCGCGGGTAGCGCCGGGCCAACTCATCAGCATCGCCGCCCTCGAAATCAGCCGGCATGAACCCGGGAGCCATAGTCGTCCCGAACAGCGACCAGTCCCCGCCAGGCGTGACCCGCGCACCCATCCAGCATCCGGCCGGCACCACGGTCTGCACCAGCTGCCCGTCTCCCAGGTGCCGCACCTCGGCGTGTCCATCCGGATGCAACAACAGCAGATCCAGCAGGTCGCCACGATAGAAGTGCCAGACCTCGTCGATCGGCAGCCGATGCATCGCCGAGAAGTCTCCGGGCTCGGACGTCAGCAGCATCAGGATCGCCGTCCCCTGCGGCCTCCCGCTCGCGTCCCGCGGCCCGGCCCAGGTCTGGCGGAAACGTCCGCCCTCGGCCGGAAGCGGCTCCAAGCCGTAGTGGGCGGCGATGGCGTCGGCCTCTTCGATCACGTCGTGGCTCTCCTGATCTTCCGGGTATCTATTAGGTGTCATTAGATACACCCGGACAGTGGCACTACATACACCCCACATACGCCATGTAGGGCCATCGTGCGAGCGCATCGCGCCGCGCAGACTTTGAGGCATGAAGAGAGTCATGATGCGTTCGAAGCGTTCGAAGTCCGTAGCGCTCGGCGCGGTCGGCGCGTTGCTCCTGACCGCCACGTCGGCCGGCGTGGCCAGCGCCGCGTCCGCGGGGTCCGGCCCCGGCGCCGTGGAACTCGGCCGGCACCACCAGGAACGCGGTCGGCTGCTGTCGGTCACGGAGGTCGCGGCGCTGTCCCCGGCCCAGGTGCAGGCCGCGGTCGTCCCGTTCTTCGGTGACACCAAGCGGGTCCACTACGCCGTCACCGATTACCGGATCACCTACAGCACGATCGATCCGCACGGCCGGCCGACGACCGCCAGCGGGCTGGTCGTGCTGCCCACCGGCGCCGGAAGCCAGCTGAACGTGATCTCCTACGACCACGGCACCAACCCGACCCGCGACGCCGTCGCCTCGGTCACCGCGGGCGACGGCGACCGCGAGGCCGTCGAACTGTTCGCCTCGGCCGGATACGCCGGCGTCGCCCCGGACTACCTGGGGCTGGGCACAGGTCCGGGGGACCATCCGTACATGGACCTGGCCTCGGAGGTCACCGCGTCGCAGGACATGCTCACCGCGAGCCGCGACCTGGCCGGACAGCACGACGCGCGGCTGAACCCGCGGGTCCTGGTCACCGGCTTCTCGCAGGGCGGCGCGGCGGCGATGGGCTTCGCGCACGCGCTCCAGCAGGGCCAGGCCGGCGGGTACTGGCGCCTCGGGGCGGTCGCGCCGATGAGCGGGCCGTACGCCGTGCGCACCGCTGAGATCCCCGCGCTCCTGCACAACACGCTCGACCCGGAGAGCGAAGTCCTCTATATCTCGTACTGGACCGTCGCGATGAACCGTCTCTACCACCTCTACGACAACCCGGCCGAGGTCTTCCAGCAGCCCTACGCCTCAATCGTCGAAGGCCTCTACGACGGCGACCACAGCGAGCAGGACATCCTCTCGGCCCTACCGGGCAGCCCCTCCGCGCTGCTGACGCCGCAGTACATCGCGCGCCTTCAGCACCCCTCAGGCGCCTTGTTGAACGCCATGAAGCAGAACGACATCTCGTGCGACTGGCACCCGAACGTACCGACCCAGATCTACGCCGCCGACGGCGACAAGGACGTCGCGTTCGCCAACGCGCAGCAGTGTCAGGCGCAGCTGGCCACGCACGGCGTCCAGGTCAAGCTGGTGGACGTCGGCGACGTGGACCACAACACGTCGGCCGAACTGGCCACCCCGCAGGTCTTGGCGTTCTTCAGTGAAGTCGAGCACTGAGAGACTGAGAGTCGGTGAAGAAGGCGGCGATCAGTTGCGCGGCGTCGATCGTGTGTGTGGTGCCGCCGGGGCCGCTGGTCACGGTGGCACCGGGCCAGGTGTGGCCGCCGTCGGCGATGTCGTAGTTGACGACTTCGGTGCCGTCAGTGCACGAAGTCAGGGTGCTGCGTACAACGTCAGCGCCAACGGGTGTGTTGGTGCTGGAGCCGGTGCAGCTGTCGCGCTGCTGCCACAGGGCGAGCCAGGCGTTGGTCGAGTACAGGCCTCGGGTTGTGCTGCCGTTGTAGGGGATCACCGGGTCCTCGGCGCCGTGCATGTTCATGACGGGGAGCGGTCGGCCGGTCGGGGTGCAGCGGGTGTCGGCCTGGTAGAAGGCCCCTGAGACGGTCGCGACAGCTGCCACTCCGCTGGTCACGCAGGCTGCGGAGGCGGCGAAGCCGGCGCCGTCGGACTTGCCGGTCAGGCCGATGCGGTTCGCGTCCACGCACGGTGCGCCGGCCAGCCAGTTCACCATGTCCGCGGCGAATTCGTAGTCGTGGGCTGATGCTCCCGCGTAGGGGGTGGCCTCCCAGGTCGACTCGCCGTCGGTGCCGTCGAGGCCTTGGGCGTAGAGGACGATCGTGTTCGTGGAGTCGAGCTGCGAGTAGCCCTCGATCTGGGCGGCGGATTCGCCGCGGCCGGGAAAGACGATGATGGCGACGTACTTCGTGCTCGCGGCGAAATTCGACGGTAGATGCTCGATGAAGGTGCGGGGGTGGCTGGCGACGTTCATGGTGTGGGAGGTGGAAGCGCCGGCTGTACCCGCGCAGGCCGCAGCAGAACTTGGTGTGGTGGTCGTGGCGGTGGCGGTGGCGGTGGCGGTGGTCGTGGCAGGAGCGGAGGCCGTCGCCGAGCGTTGGTGCCGTGATGCGCATCCTGCGACGGTGCCGAGCAAAGCCAATGCGGTGCCGAACGCGGCCAATCGCCGCATGATCCCTCCCACAGGGAAATCGGTCAGTCTGTTTTTCTGCCAGCCAGCCAGTCCGTCTGTGAGTCAGTCCGTCTCGGCCACCTGGGCCGCGGTGTTCTCCCGCAGCTCGATCAGGTGGCTCCTGGTCAGCTCTTCCGCCAACTCCGCGTCCCGATCACGGACCGCCTCGAAGATCGCCCAATGCTGGTCGAGGTCCCGGGCCCGATCCGGCACCAACCGGCGTAGCGCACGCTGCTCGCCGGCGCGCGCCGCCAGCAGCGAGTCGACGACTTCGTACAGGACGGGGTTGCCGCACGCGCCGGCCAGTTCCCGGTGGAAGTTGGCCCGCTTGCGGCGCTCCGAGCCCTGGGCGGTCCCGGCCCCGCTTCCTGCTTCAGCACCCGGAGTCGCGCTCGCCTCAAGCCGCGCAAGCTGCTCCGCGCTCCGATGCCGGGCTGCCAGCGCCGCGACCCCCGGCTCGATCGCCAACCGTGCCTCGACGAGGAAGAGGACCTGCGCGCCGTCCACGGGGATCGGATTCGGATTAGGCATCAGCGTCCGCAGCACGCCCGGCCCGACGTAGATGCCGGACCCGTGCCGAAGCCGCACCGCATCGGTCGCCTCCAACCTCCGCAACGCCTCCCGAATGGTCGGCGCGGTCACGTCTAACCGCTCGGCCAAGGCCCGCACCGTCGGAAGCGCGTCGCCCGGCGCGAGCCGTTCGCCCGCGATCAGGGCGAGCAGCGACTCGGCGAGCTGTTCGGACAGCCCCGGCCGGCGTCCCGCGACCTCGTCCACGATCACCTCCAGATTGACTAATTGATTTAATCAATCTGCACGCGCCGAAGCAACCCGCCCCGCACCGGTGTGGCGCATGATCACGAACGAAGGAATAGGGCACCCTGATCGAGGAAAAATCGTCGGCGATCGGAGGGCGCTGTGGTCACATCGGCGGACCGGCACTCACACGAGCCTGAGACCATGCGCGAGCCCGAGCCGCATTCTGCGCCAGACTCCGAGCCCGAGCGCGAGCGCGAACCCAAGCCCGAGCCGCACTCCGCGCCGGACTCCGAGCCCCATCCCAATCC
>NZ_JAAFZA010000072.1 GCF_015356865.1 Catenulispora pinisilvae | reverse complement strand
GGGTGAGGGGCGTGCGGCGAGCGGACGGGGCGGCGCCTTGAGGCTTTGAGGCGAAGCGCGAAGGCGCGGCTGTCGGCGCGGGCGGAGGAGGTTCGCGTCGGCGGTCGGGCTGAGGATGATCCGCTGTGGCTGTGGCTGTGGCTGTGGCTGTGGCTGTGGCTGTGGCTGTGGCTGGGCTGCGGCTGCGGCTGGGCGCCGGCGGAGACTGTGGCGCGATCGATTAGCCGGTGTCAGCCACCTGATGCTTCGGCATGCGGCGGCGCGCCTGGTAACCCGTGACCCCGGATCGCGCCGCCGCAGCCGCTTCAACGACTCAGCAGCCGCCGGATCTCGCGTCCGAGGATGCCACGCCCGTCCATCGTCAGCACCGACTCGGGGTGGAACTGGAGCCCGGTGAAGGAGGGTCCCCGCAGCGCTGCTGTCAGGCTGCTGTCGGGGATCGCCACCGTTTCCAGGACCAGGAACTCCGGAAGGCGCGCCGCGTAGGAGTTGTAGAAGGCGACTCGCTCCCGGCTGCCGAACAGGTCCAGCTCCGCCTGCATCCCCTGCATCGGCGTGGGCAGCCGGACCAGCTCCAGGCCGAGTTCGGCGGCCAGCGCCTGGTGGCCGAGGCAGAGGCCGAGGGTGGGCGTGCGGTGGTCGATCAGGAGCTTGGCTAGTTTGCGGACCCCGTTGATGCGTGGCGAGGTCAGGTCGCGGGGGTCACCGGGGCCGGGGCCGAGCAGGACCAGGTCGTAGGCGCTGTGGTCGGGGACCTCGTCGTGCGCGACGCGCGTCGTCTCCAAGCCGAGGGAGCGCAGCTCGACTGCCAGCATCGACGTGAACGCGTCCTCGTTGTCGACGATCAGCACCCTGCGTCCGGCCAGCACCGGGTCGACCAGGTTCTCGGGCTCGTGCTCGTTCAGCCAGAAGGGGGACAGGGTTTCGTTACGGGCCGCCAGCAGTGCGGCGATCTCGGGGTCCTCGGACCACGGTGCCGTGCGGGCCTCCGCCGCGGTGCCCTGGCTGGTGCGTGCCGGGGATGTCGGCCCGAACGCCACCCCGAAGGCCCGCAGCACCCCCGCCGCCTTCGCGTACGTCTCCCGCACCTCCTCGTACGGATCCGACCCCCGCACCAGCGTCGCGCCGACCGGTACCCGCACCGTCCCGTCGTTCGCCACATACGCGACCCGCAGCAGCAGGGGCGCGTCCATCTCCGGCGCCCCGGTCTCGTCGCGGGAGATCAGCGCCGCGACCCCCGCGTAGTACCCGCGGCCGCCTCGTTCGTGCCGCTTGATCACCCGGAACGCGTTGCGGATCGGGGAGCCGGTGGCGGTGGGGGCGAACATGGTGGTGCGCAGGATCAGGCGCGGGTCCATCGTGGTGCGCGCCTCGATGTAGTACTCGGTGTGCGCGAGGTTCGTCATCTCCTTCAGGAACGGTCCGCGGACCCGGCCGCCGAGGTCCCCGACTTCGGCGAGCATCTTCAGTTCCTCGTCCACGACCATCGCCAGTTCGTCGCGCTCCTTGGCGTCGCCCAGGAACGCCACCACACGCTCTCGTGAAGCCGTAGCCGGGGGTTCGCGCAGGGTTCCGCTAATGGGGTTCATCACTGCGACCCCTCTGGAGAGCGATACATGGCGTTCCGGAGTCGCCCCGACCATCAGCCCCTCGCCGGTGTCGATGAGGAACGTCCAATAAGCATTCCGCTCCCGCTCCAGCAGTGCGTGGAACGCTCCATACGCCGTCTCCCGTGCGGAGTCGCAGTGTCCGACGAACGTCCGGCGCAATACGAAGTTCGACCCCTCGCCCGCGCCGATCTCCTCATCGAGTACGCGTTTTACGGACGCCCCGTATGCCTCGTCATCCACATCGAACGCGCCGTCCCGCAGGACCGGCGGTGTGGCGGGCGGCAACTCCGTGATCAAGCATCGGGAACGTTCCCTGATACGCAGGGCGAGCAGTGGCGTGTGGTCGTCGTGACATTCGTCCCCGCGTTCCATGAGCTGCCTATAGGGGACGAGCGCGAGGAGCGCGTCAGAGTCCTCTGTAGGGAGATCCGCCAGTGCGGGGAACTGCTCGAAGGCGCCCCCGGTGAGCAGTTCGACGTCCGGCTCGGCGCCGCGCCGGATCAGCACGAACGGTCCGTCCGGGAGACGGAAGCCCGGTAGCAAGTCCTGCGGCAAGCCCTGGTGTGCCATTGCGGTGCCTCTCTAAGGAGGCCGCTCCGTGAGGCCCACCGGGGTTCTCCAGAGAGTTCTCAGAGAAACCGAAACCGGCCGCCTCGTGAGGCGGCCGGTCGGGAGCGTGGGTGCGCTGTTACCGGGGTCCGCCTGGGGCGGACCACCACCACTGTTGGGGGAACGAGCGCATGACCGCACAGTAGCAGGGTGTCACCCGCCGTGTGCGCCCGTCTCACCCTCCGGGCCTACTAGGCTGACCGAAGCAAACATCCCACGCAGGAAGGCCGGCCAGCCATGGGCAAGAAGTCGAGTAGGGCCGTGAAGGCCGGGCAGACGCCGGTCCTGGACGGCGAGATCCCGGTCGTCGGGGCGCGCGAGGCGTGCCCGTGCGGGTCGGGCCGCCGGTACAAGGCCTGCCACGGCCGCGAGGCCGCGCACGCGGCGCACCAGCAGGCCGCCGAGGTGACCGCGAACAAGCGGCCGTTCGAGGGGCTGCCGGGCGAGACGGACATCGTCGCGATGCGCGAGCTGGTGCCGGCCGCCACCGCGCCGCTGAAGCTGGCGGGCGAGCACGCCGGCCGCACCGTCACCCTGGCCACGGTCCTGCCGATGGCCGCCCCGGCGGTACACCGGGACACCGGCGAGATCATGCTGGCGCTCCAGACCCTGGCCAGCTCCGGCGACCCGGACCGGGACCTGGCCGACGCGCTGCTGCGCGCCCTGGACAGCGAGCCGGGCACGGTCGTGGACTCCGCGGCCCCGGCGGCCGAGGGCCCGCGGCTGCGGGACCTGCTGGACACCAGCGCGGACAGCCTGGACATCACCGTCCACGACGACTTCTCGTTCTGGATCATCGACGGCGCGGAGGTGTCGGCCGAGGCGCAGCTCTCGCTGGAGCACGCCAACGCCGCCGCGTACCCGACCACGAAGCTGGCCTCGGTCCCCTCCGCGTACTGGACGCGTATCCGCGAGAAGGGCCACCTGCGCTGGGTGATGCCCCACGAGGAGGAGAAGCTGATGGACGCGCTGGCGCGGCTGCACGCGGCCAAGCAGTCCGGCCTCGGCGAGGGCACCCGGTACGTCGGCGCCTTCCGCGCCTGCGGCCTGGTCGTCCCGGTCTGGGACCTCCCCAAGGAGATGGAGGCCTCGGAGATCGAGAAGCCGGCGGCCGAGTTCGCCGAGCGGCTGGCCAAGGCGCTCGCCGACGACAGCCCGCTGACGAACGAGGAGCGCCGGGCGCGCGCCGGTCTGGTGAGCCGACAGGTGACGCTGCGCTAAAGGTGGCACTGCCTCTATAGAGCGCTCGATAGGGCTCTATAGAGGGCTCGTTATAGAGCAGTGTTCGTTGTACAGCGACGAAGCGCGGGAGTCCTTAGGGGCTCCCGCGCTTCTGCATTACTAGGTATTTCGCTACTAGGTTCTTGCCAGGTACTACTGATGCCGCCCCCGACCCCGCCGCGTAGCGAAATACAACCCCGTCCCGCCACCGAGTCCGAGCACTGACAGCAGCGCCCACCAGATCGAACCGTCCCCGTTGTCCGGCGCCACCGCCTTGCCGACGTTCGCGGCGGGCAGCGCTGGGCCGTCCGCCGGGGCACCGGCTCCCGGTTCGGACTTACTCCGGCTCCGCTTATGGGCGGAGTGCCGCCCCTGATGAGCAGCGGGAACATTCCCGGCGGAATCGGGACCGCCGTCTTCGCCCTCCACCACTGCCGGCCCTTCCGGATCCACAGCCGGATCCACACCCGGCCCCGGAGCCACCGGAGGATTCCCGGCAACCGCAATAGGACTGCCCGGCGTGGGCTGCGTCCCGGTGGGGCTCGGAGTAGGACTCGGCGACGCCGTCCCCGAGCTCTGACACGCGACCTGCACATCGCCCAACCGCAGCTTCTGCACCAGTCCGCTATAGAGCTGCTTCCCGGCCTTGTCGTAGAAGACCCCGCTAATACTCAAGTCCAAATGCGCATGCGCGGACGTCGCCGACGTCTGCTGCTCCTGCGCGGCCGTCGTCGAGTACGTGACCGCCAGACTCCCGTGATCCACCCCCGTGACCCCGAGCTGAGCCCCGGTCACCGGAAGCGTGGTCTTCCCCGTGGTCAGGCTCGTCCCCAGCACCGTCACAGAGTCGGGAGCGGTGTGCACATAAGTAGTGGCGCCCGGAGAAGACGGAACGCACTCGGCATGCGAGTCCACCGAGGAGATCGAGTAGAGCTTCTTCCCATGCAGCGAGTACTCCACCGCCGGCTGCGCGTCCGCCCAGTTCTTCGCCGGATCCGAGTGCGTCTTGGACTGCGCCGGCTGGTCCAGCGTGACCCGGTCGAGCACCCCGGTGGGGTCCTGTGAGCCGTCGGCGGAGCTGTCGCCGCCGTTCTGGGCCATGGTGCTGGTCGCGTAGGAACCCTCGAAGGCGTTGACCGACAGGGCCGGGACCCCGGCCACGGTCAGGGTGATCAAAGTGCTCGCGGCCGCGTGGGTGGTGGCGGCGTTGGCGGCGGCGGTGGCGTTGGGGGTGGCCGCGGCCGCCGCGGCGGCCGGCAGACCCGTGCCGACCAGTGCCGTCCCGCCCGCGGCGGCGGCCGAGACCAGGGCCACGGCGCGCGGCGGGGCCGTGCGTGTAAGTGCCATGCCGGACATGAAATCGCACGATCGACGGTGGATCCGGCATTTCGCCCACCGCCGATTCGCGTCTCGAACATTCTTGTTTTGCGTCGAACGATCGGCCTGGGTACTGTGCTTCCAGCCCGGTCGCTGGTGCATCCCCCGTCGCCAGCGGCCGGGCGTCTAACCACCGGCGCGGCAGCGACTATTACCCGCCGTGCTCGGGATCGGACGCCCCGGGACGGTCTCCCCCGGGCCGCAGATAAGCGTCCAGCATCTCGGTCAGCTCCTCCAGCAGCCGGTCCATCGGCACCTGCCCGGCCGCCCGCGCCGACACCACGAACGACTGCGCCGTCAGCAGCACCGTCCGCGCCTGCAACGCCACCGAACCCGCCCGGATCGACCCGTCCTCGTGCCCCTGTTCCAGCCGTACCGACAGCAGGTCCAGCGCGTAGTGCTGGAGCGGGCCGAACTCGCGGGTCAGATACGGCAGCAGGAACTCCGCGTCGGACTCCAGGATCTTGTGCATCAGCAGATCGCCGTGGAACGCCAGCACCACCTCGACCGTCCCGGTGACCAGCAGCTGGCGCGCGCTCCGGCCGCCGCCGGCCTCCTCCTGCAGGCCCGCGTTGCGCCGCACCACCCGGATCAGCTGCCGCCCGAGCACTTCGGTCAGCAGCGTGTCGATGTCGGGATAGCGCCGGTACAAGGTCATCCGGGACACGCCCGCCCGGCGCGCCACCTCGGCCAGCGTGGTGTTGCGCAGTCCCAGGTCCAGCAGTGCGCTCTGGGCGGCGTCGAGGATCTTGTCGTCGCTGTGTCGGCTGCGGTCCATCGCCCGTCACGCTACCTCTAGGCTCGGGGCATGGAGGCGGAACCTGTCACGGAGGTCACATCGAGTGACGTCTTCGTCATCATCCCGGCATGGAACGAGCAGGAGCGGATCGCCGCGACTGTGCGCGCCGCCGCCGAGCTGGGCACCGTCCTGGTCATGGACGACGGCTCCCGGGACGCCACGGCTCGCCGGGCCCGCCGGGCCGGGGCCCGGGTCCTCACCACGCGCCACAACCTCGGCAAGGGCGCGGCGATGGCCGCCGGCGTCAAGGCGCTTCCCGAGCAGGCCCGCTACGTCCTGTTCCTGGACGCCGACCTCGAAGCCAGCGCGGCCAACGCCGGTCCGCTGGTCCAGGCCGTCCGCTCCGGCGGCTGCGACATGGCGGTCGCGCTGCCGCCGCCGCAGCCCGGGGGCGGCCACGGCCTGGTCGTGGGTCTGGCCCGGGAGGGAATCAGGAGGCTGACCGGCTTCGAGGCCGAGGTTCCGCTGTCCGGGCAGCGCTGCCTGACCCGGCGGGCCGCCGAGGCCGTGCCCTACGCGCCGCGCTTCGGCGTCGAAGTCGGCCTCACCGTGGACCTGCTGCGGGCCGGCTACACAGTGGCCGAGGTGCCGGCGGAGCTGCGGCACCGGGTCACCGGCGAGGACTGGCGGTCCCAGGTCCACCGGGCCCGCCAGTACCGCGATGTGCTGCTGGCCCTCAGATCACGGTCCCTGCCGCTCCGGAGTCCGTGACCACCGACTTGCCGGCCGCGGCCCAGGCCTGCATGCCGCCGGTGACGTTGACCGCCTCGACGCCGTTCTGGATCAGGTACTGCGCCACCTGGGCCGAACGGCTCCCGGCGCGGCAGATCACGTAGACCGGGCCCTCGGGCGCGCCCAGTTCCTCCTTGCGCGCCACGAACTCCGACATCGGGATGTGCTTCGCGGTCGGCGCGTGCCCCGCCGCCCACTCGTCGTCCTCTCGGACGTCGAGCAGCAGGCCGCCCTCGGGCAGCGCGTTCACGTCAGTCGTGGCCAGCATCGGTAGTACTCCTTCGGTCCGGCTTGGGACATCCATCAAAGCATTACGGCCGAGCCTGCCGGACCGGCTAGCCTTGGTCCATGATTGACCTGCGTCTCCTCCGCACAGACCCGGAGCGTGTCCGCGCCTCGCAGCGCGCCCGAGGTGAAGATCCGACCCTCGTCGACGCGCTGCTCTCTGCGGATGAGGCGCGCCGCGCGGCCGTCTCCCGCTTCGACACCCTGCGCAACGAGCAGAAACTGCTCGGCAAGCAGATCCCCAAGGCCGCCGGCGAGGAGAAGTCCGAGCTCCTGGAGCAGGGCAAGAAGCTGGCCGAGGAGGTGAAGGCGGCCGAGGCCGAGCAGCACGAGGCCGACACCGTGCTCAAGCAGCTCCAGCTGGCCATCTCCAACGTCGTCATCGACGGCGTCCCGGAGGGCGGCGAGGACGACTTCGTCCTGCGCGAGACCATCGGCACCCCGCGCGACTTCGCCGCCGAGGGCTTCGAACCGCGCGACCACGTCGAGCTGGGCCGGCTGCTCGGCGCCATCGACCTGGAGCGCGGCGCGAAGGTCGGCGGCGCGCGGCAGTACTACCTGACCGGCGCCGGCGCACTGCTGGAGATCGCGCTGCTCAACCTGGCGATGGCCCAGGCCACCAACTACGGCTTCATCCCGATGATCACCCCGTCGCTGGTGAAGCCGGAGGCCATGGAGGGCACCGGCTTCCTGGGCCAGGCCGCCGAGAACGTCTACCGGCTCCCCGAGGACGACATGTACCTGGTCGGCACCTCCGAGGTGCCGCTGGCGGCGTACCACATGGACGAGATCCTGGACGCCGCCAAGCTGCCGCTGCGCTACGCCGGCTACTCGTCCTGCTACCGCCGCGAGGCCGGCAGCTACGGCAAGGACACCCGCGGCATCATCCGGGTGCACCAGTTCGAGAAGGTCGAGATGTTCTCCTACGTCCTGCCGGAGGACGCCGAGGCCGAACACCTGCGGCTGCTGGAGTGGGAGAAGGAGTTCCTCACGGCGCTTGAGCTTCCGTTCCACGTGATCGACGTGGCGGCCGGCGACCTGGGCAGCTCGGCGGCGCGCAAGTTCGACTGCGAGGCCTGGATCCCGACCCAGGGCAAGTACCGCGAGGTCACCTCGACCTCGAACTGCACCGAGTTCCAGGCCCGGCGCCTACAGATCCGGGCGCGCGGCGCGGACGGCGTGAAGCCGCTGGCCACGTTGAACGGCACGCTGTGCGCGATGCCGCGGGTGATCGTCGCGATCCTGGAGAACCACCAGAACGCCGACGGTTCGGTGACGCTGCCGGCGGCGCTGCGGCCGTACTTCGGCGGCCGGGAGAAGCTGGAGCCGGTCACGGCCTGAGGGATCCGGCGCGCGGGACCGATCGCGGGACCGATGAAAGGCCGGGGGATCTCGGAAGGCCCCTGCTGACAGAATGCGATGGCGGCGGCCAGCTGACTTGGACTCAGCTGGTCGCCGCCTTTTCGTGCGGGCGGTGCGGGTCGTGCGGGTGTGCGCGAAAACGCGCGGATCGTGCTGACCGCTCAGTGACTGTGGACCGGGTCCGCTGTCTCGCTGCCCTGGGTCTGCGGCAGATTGTCGATGTAGGTGCGGTAGCTGTCGGCGTACGTCTGGAACGCGGACGAGTCGAGGAACTGGGCCAACTGCTGCTCGGTCACGACGTGTGCGGCGGGCGGGTTCTTCCCCACGGCGGTCTGCCCGCTCCAGCGGTTGATCCACTTGGTGTTCTGGTCGATGAAGGTGCTGAGGGTCCCGTCATACATCCCCGCGCGGTACCAGGCATCGATGTCGAGGCCGTCGGTGACCCGGATGCTCGTCGCCTGCGGGCCGGTCACGACGGCCGTCAACGTCCAGGCGTCGGTGCCGTCGATGGGTTCGGGCTCTCGCCACAACGCGCCGTGCCAGCCACCGGCCGTGCCGACGGGTGTGCAATGGACCATGCCCGCCAGGCTCGGCGGCGCCGTCGTGCAGTCGCTCGACGCGGCCGACCCCACGAACGAGAGGGGGTCGTCGGCGACCTGCTTGACGTTGCCCGGGCCGCTGATCCCGAGCAGGTCCCGACCGTCGGCCGTGACCAGCTCATAGCCGTTGGGGGTATAGACGTTCGCCGGATCCTCCGGGTGGACGGCCAGGTACTTCAGCTCGGAGCCGAAGTACTTCGTCTGGTCGGCGTTCCCCGGCAGCGGGTCGGTTCTCATCTCCTCGTTGACCTTCTTCACCTGCGCCTGGTCCAGGCGCGGGTCGAGCGTGAGGTCGGGGAGGTACCTCGGCACCAGCTGTGCATCGGGGATCGTCGCGTGCAGCGCGGTCCGCAGCGCCTCGCAGTTGGCCTGGTCGACCGCCGGATTCGAGGACAGTTCGTTGACCACCTCGACGTCCGGGTTGGGCGTGGAGACCCAGTGCTGGTGCGTGCAGTAGTCCGGGCCCGAAGCCGCGCTCGACGCGGCCGGCTCGGGCGTGCGGACCGACGCGCCACCGCGGGGCAGCGCGCTGACCGCGACCCCGGCCGTGGCCAGCACGGCCAGCGCCACGCCGGCGGTCTGGTAGCGCCGGACCTTCACCGTGCGCTCGTAGCCGGTCAGCACGCCGGGGACGACGTCCCCGGTCAGGTCGGCGTCGGCCAGCGCGTCGTCGAAGAGGCGGTGCATCCCTTCGGTGTCCGGGTGTTCAGTTTCCATGTGAGTTCTCCCAGAGCTCGGAATCGGTGGTGGCGAACCCGTCGCCGAGCAGCGTGCGCAGCCTGGCCAGGGCGCGCGACGACTGACTCTTGACGGTGCCGGTCGAGCACCCGAGCGCGGCGGCCGTCGCCTCCACGCTCAGGTCCTCCCAGTACCGCAGCACGACCACGGCCCGCGCCTTCGGCGGCAGCCGGTCCAGCGCCGCCAGCAGCGTCAGGCGCAGGCCCACGGAGTGGTCCGGAGCCGAGGCGGCTTCGAACGTCTCGGCCTCCCACGCCTTGTCCCACAACGCTTTGCGCTCCCGGCCCGCCTTGCGCAGGGCGGTGCGGTAGGCGTTGATGAGGACGCGGTGCGAGTAGGCGTCGACGTCGTCGACCCGCCGTACCCGGCGCCAGGCCCGGCACAGGTCCAGCAGTGCCGTCTGGGTCAGGTCCTGGGCGGCCTGGCGGTTCCCGCACAGCAGGTACGCCGTGCGCATCAGGTGCCGTTGCCGGGCCTGGGCGAACTCGGTGAAGTCCGCCAGCTCTTCTTGGGTGAGCCTGCCTAACACCGGATCCCCGCCCTCTGTGGTGTGCTGTCGTTCATGACAGCCGCTTCAGAGTGCGCCAGGGGCCGGGAGGTTGCATCGGATTGCGCGGCGGTTCTCAGGTGCGTGCGGTTTCCGGTTCGTCTTCCGGTGCGCGGTCCGGCTCGGTGTCTGGTTCGCGGTCTGGTTCGGCGGCGGCGATCCCCTTACGCGGCAGCAGGATGAAGGCGTAGGCCGCGGCGGCGAGGAACAGTAGGCCGGTGATCGTGAAGATGGTGTCGATCGGTCCCATGTGCAGTCCGCCGGCGTTCGCGTGGAAGTGCAGCATGACCGTGCTGAACAGCCAGCCGATCAGCATCGTCGAGCCGAGTTGGGTGATGCTGATGACCGGCATGAACACGGAGATCACCCGGCCCAGCATCTTGCGCGGCGTCACCTGGATGACCAGCGGCTCCAGCGTGGCGTTGACCACGGCGATCGGCAGCGCGTACACGAAGATGAGCGGGATCGCCGCCCAGATCGAGGTCTGCCGGGCGTAGCCCATGATGAGCAGGCCCGCCACCACGACCGGCAGCCAGATCGCGTTGACCAACCCGATCCGCCGGACCACGCGGACCGAGAACAGGGCGCCGATGATGGCCCCGGCGCCGAAGGCCATGCCGAGCAGACCGTAGAGCTTGGGCGCGGCGTGCAGGTTCCGGGTCACGAAGAAGACGTCGAGGGTGTTCATGGCCTGGGCGCCGAAGTTGGCGATGCACGAGGCGACGATCAGGACCACCAGCACCCGGGTCTTGGCGAAGAACGTGATCCCGATCTTGAAGTCGGCCCAGAATCCCGACTGGCTCCGCTCGGCGGCACTCGTGGAGTTGTCCGGGATCGGCACCGACCGGATCGCGAGGAAGGACACCACATAAGACAGGGCATTGATGATGACCGCCCACTGCACGCCGGCGGCGAACAACAGCGGCGCGGCCAACGGCGGACCGATCATCCCGGCCAGCGCCTCGGTGGACTGGGTGATGCCGGCCGCCTTCGCGATCTGATCGGGCCCGTCGACCACATCGGGGACGACGGCCATACGCGAGGGTCCGAAGAACGTCCCCGCCGCGTTGACCCCGAAGACGACGACGTAGATCAGCGTGAGCCACGCCCCGACCGGCAGCTTGTCGGCCGGGATGAAGGCGACCGCGGCGAGCCCGCCGACCAGCACCGCCCGGACGGCGTCCATCCACAGCATCGTGCGCTTGCGGTTCCACCGGTCGGCGAAGACCCCGGCCGCCGGGGCGATGGCGAACGCCGCCACCAGACCCGAGAGCAGGACCCCGGACACCGCCATCGGGGCCCAGCTCTTGCCGTTGCCGAGCTTGGTGGCGATCCACAGGATCAGCGTCGTGTTGAAGACGTAGTCGCCGACCTTCGATACGGCCTGGCCGTACCAGAGCCGGGTGAAGTCCCGGTTGATGATGGTCTTCATCGTCCCCCCGTGGCTGTGGCGTTGCTGCCTAAAGGTAGTAAGGGTTCTCAGGTCTCTGCGAGCTCGGGCTCTCTCGCGGTTTCCACCGGGGCGGTGATGCCGTCACGCGGCAGCATGAGGTAGGCGTAGACCGCGGCGGCGAGGAATAGCAGGCCGGTGATCGTGAACATGGTGTCGATCGGTCCCATGTGCAGTCCGCCGACGTTCGCCCGGAAGCGCACCATGACCGTGCTGAACAGCCAGCCGATCAGCACTGTCGAGCCGAGCTGCGTCATGCTGATCACCGGCGTGATCACCGAGGCGACGCGGCCCAGCATCGCCCGCGGCGTCACCTGGATCACCAGCGGCTCGATGGCCGCGTTGACCATCGCCACCGGCAGCAGGCCCAGGAAGATCACGGGGATCGCGGCCCAGATGGACGTCTGCCGGGCGTAGAGCAGGACCAGCAGCCCGGAGGTCCCGACGGTCGTCCAGACCGCCTTCACCGTCCCGATCCGGGCGACCACCCGGGTGGACAGCCGGCCGCCGACGATGGCCCCGGCGCCGGCCGCCATGCCGAGCAGACCGTAGAGCTTGGGCGCGGCGTGCAGGTTCTGGGTGGTGAAGAAGACGTCCAGCGTGTTCATCGCCTGGCCGCCGAAGTTGGCGATGCAGGCCGAGACGATGACCACCACCAGCACCCGGGTCCGGCCGAAGAACGCGAGACCCGCGGCGAAATCCGCCCAGAAGCCCGACCCGGATCGCTCGGCGGCGGTCGGGGCGTTGTCCGGAATCGGGACCGTACGGATCATCATGAACGATATCGCGTAAGACAGGGCATTGATAACGATTGCCCACTGTACACCGGCGGCGAACAACAGCGGCGCGGCCAGCGGGGGGCCGATCATCCCGGCCAGCGCGTCGGTGGACTGGGTGATGCCGGAGACCTTGGCGATCTGCGCCGGGCCGTCCACCACGTCGGGGACGACGGCCATGCGGGATGGGCCGAAGAACGTCCCTGCGGCGTTGACGGCGAAGACGACGACGTAGATGAGCGCGAGCCATACTCCGACCGGGAGCTTGTCGGCCGGTATGAAGGCGATCGCGGCGAGCCCGCCGACCAGGACGGTGCGGATCGCGTCCATCCGCAGCATCGTGCGCTTGCGGTTCCAGCGGTCCGCGAAGACCCCGGCCGCCGGGGCGATGGCGAACGTCGCGATCAAGCCCGAGATCAACACACCGGACACCGCGCCCGCGGCCCAGCTCTTGTGGTAGCCCAGTTTCGTGGCGATCCATAGCACCAGCGTCGTATTGAAGACGTAGTCGCCGACCTTCGATACCGCTTGTCCGTACCATAACCGGGTGAAATCCCGGTTGATGATGGTCCTCATCCGCCCTCCCCCGCTAACCTGGCCCCACGCGCTGTTCACCCTCGCCACAAAATACCCGCTCGGCAATAGCGACGGCATATTTACCCACAGCGTTTTAGCGACTGTCTATACGCCGTCTGACCTTTGATGGCGGACGCGGAATACGCGAAGCTCGGCGACGACACCCTCCGTCCCATCTCGTCTGCTGGGGGCTCTTCGCCAATGAAACGCAGAACATCCAGCCTGCTCACCGCCGTCGCGCTGGTCTCGGGCGCGGCCGCCTCGGCGCTGGCCGTCGCGCCGGCGCACGCCGCGACCGACTCCGGGACCTGTGCCTCGGGGTTG
The DNA here is from genome assembly GCF_015356865.1 of Catenulispora pinisilvae. Classification (GTDB taxonomy): domain Bacteria; phylum Actinomycetota; class Actinomycetes; order Streptomycetales; family Catenulisporaceae; genus Catenulispora; species Catenulispora pinisilvae. The sequence continues at coordinate 30,131 of NZ_JAAFZA010000072.1, read as the reverse complement.
GAGAAGCAGGGCCCGATCGCCTTCAACCCGCCCGGTGCGGTGGCGCCCGCGCCGATCACCATCCGGGTCGCCGGGAACACCGTCGACCCGGGGAACGGCTGCACCGCCACCCTGGACTTCGGTGACGGCCAGCAGGCCTCGCTGTCCACCGACGTCGACGTCGTGCACACCTACCAGAACCCCGGCGACTATCGCGTGACCCTGACGCTCCAGTGGCCGGGCTACTCCCCGGCCGTCGAGAGTGGTCACCTGTTGATCGGCGGCGCCGCGGGGCAGGCGCAGATCAACCGGATCGCCGGCACCGACCGGCTGGACACCGCGGTGCAGATCTCGAAGAAGCAGTGGCTCACGGCGGACCCGAAGAGCAGCTGGGGCCAGGCGCAGACCGCGGTCATCGCCACCTCCGGCACGTTCCCGGACGCGCTGGCCGGTGTGCCGCTGGCCTCCTACAAGCGCGGCCCGCTGCTGCTGACCCCGCCGAACGCCGGGCTGTACGGCCCGGCCAACGACGAGATCAACCGGGTGGTGCCCAAGGGCCGCACCGTCTTCATCCTGGGCGGGTACTCGGCGGTCGCGCCGTCGGTGGACCAGGAGCTGATCAACGAGGGCTACAAGGTCCAGCGCTTCGCCGGGCAGACCCGCTTCGACACCGCGCTACAGGTCGCGAAGTTCGGGCTGGGCGACCCGTCGAACGTGGTGGTGGCCACCGGTACCGACTTCCCCGACGCGCTCTCGGCCGGTCCGCTGGCCGCCGGCCCCCGGGCCACCGAGGTCGCCGGCCAAGCCCCGCAGCCGGCCGCGATCATCTTGACCAACGGCGCCTCGTTCTTCGACCCGACCACCTCGGCCTACGTCAAGAGCAAGCTGGGCACCAAGAACTGCGACGCGGTGAGCGCCGTCGGCGGGGCGGCGGTGCACGCGCTCAGCGCGCTGGCCGCCGGGCAGTGCCACAGCGAGCTGTCCGGTGCCGACCGGTATCAGACCTCCGCCAAGGTGTTCGGCGAGTTCTCGCTGACCTACCTGGTCGGGGTGGCCAGCGGCAGCACCTTCGCCGACGCCCTGACCGGCGCCGCGTACGTGGCCAACGTGCAGCAGCCGCTGCTGCTGACCGACCCGAACACGCTGCCGGACCCGATCGGCGGGTACTTCGACGCGATGGGCAAGCAGCCCGGGGTCGCGTTCGTCGACGTGTTCGGCGGGCCGAAGGCGATCACCGACCACGTGTACGGGCAGATCACGGACGCGGCGCACAGTGGCCAGTACAACCCGTGATCTGTGCTGCGCAGCCTGAATCAACAAACTGAATCAGCGCTTCACCCGGCGGGCGTCCCGTTCTTCCACACCCTGTGGACGAGCGGGACGCCCGGCCGGTAGGCGAGGTGGATGAAGCTCGGGGCGTCCAGCACGGCGAGGTCCGCGCGGGCCCCGACGCCGAGGTGGCCGACGTCGTCCCGGCGCAGGGCCTCGGCCCCGCCGACGGTCGCGGCCCACAGGGCTTCGGCCGGGGACATGCGCATGTCCCGCACCGCGACGGCGATGCAGAACGGCATCGAGTTCGTATAGCAGGACCCTGGGTTGCAGTCGGTGGCGATCGCGACGGTCGCACCGGCGTCCAGGAGTCGGCGGGCGTCGGGGTAGGGCGAGCGCGTCGAGAACTCCACACCGGGCAGGAGCGTCGCAATGGTCTGCGATCCGGCTAGCGCCTCGATGTCGTTGTCGTCCAGGAACGTGCAGTGGTCGGCCGAGGCCGCGCCGAACTCGACGGCGAGTTGCACGCCGGGCCCGTTGCCGAGCTGGTTGGCGTGCAGGCGCAGGTCCAGGCCCTTGGCGCGGGCGGCGGTCAGGATCTCGCGGGTCTGCTCCGCGTCGAAGGCACCGCGTTCGCAGAAGACGTCGGCGAAGTCGGCGTAGGGCGCGCAGGCGTCGAGCATCGGGCCCTTGACGAGGTCGACGTACTCGGCGGGGCGGTCCTTGTACTCGGCGGGCACGACGTGCGCGCCGAGGTAGGTGACGGCCTCGACCTGCTCGCGCGCCAGCCGCAGCGCCCGGGCCTCGTGCTCGACGGTGAGGCCGTAACCGGACTTGCACTCGACGGTCGTGGTGCCCTGCCGCAGCATCTCGTCGGTGAGCCGCTTGAGGTTGGCGCGCAGCGCGTCATCGGACGCGGCCCGGGTGGCGGCCACGGTGGTCCGGATCCCGCCGGCGCTGTAGGGCGCGCCGGTCATGCGCGCGGCGAACTCCTGCGCGCGGTCGCCGGCGAAGACCAGATGCGCATGGCTGTCGACGAAGCCGGGGATCACCGCCCGCCCACCGAGGTCCACCCGCTCATCGGCATCGGGGGCCTGCGCCGCGGGACCGGTCCAGGCGACGCGGCCGTCGGCGATGACGAGGGCGGCGTCGGCGAGCGGGCCGGGGGCGTCGGCTTCGGCGTGGGTGGTGAGCTCGGCGATGCCGGTGAGGAGGGTGGTGGTCACGCTGCTCCATTGTGTTATGGGCGATTCGCCCCAGTTACAAGTGTCGCCGATCGCGCTGACAAGTGCGCCGCCGAGCCCGAAGGCCTGCCGCGCCGATCCAGGAAGCCCTGCCGTGTCGAGCACGAAAGGTCTGCCGTGCCGAGCCCTGCCACGCCGAGCTCGAAAGCCTGTCACGCCGAGCCCTGCCACGCCGAGCCCGAAAGCCTGCCGCGCCGGAGCCCGGAAGACCTGCCAGCCGCCGAGCTCGAATGGCCTGTCAGTGGGCCCGGCAATACTGATAAATGGGGCGAATCTCACATAACATAATGCGCCCCGACACCACCGCTACTTGAAGATCGCCCCGATCGACGCCGCCAGCCGCCCCGGCACGTCCGACACCAGCGCGTGCTGATGATCGCGCACCGTGAAGCGCCCCGCCACCACGACATGCCGGACGTCGGCGGCGGTGGCGGCGAAGATCACCGATTCGGCGGCGTGGGCGGGTTGCACCCCGGCCAGGCGGACGGTGTCCAGGGCGATCGTTGTGAAGTCCGCCAGCGCGCCGGCTTCCAGGCGGCCCGCGGCCGGCCAGCCGAGGGAGGCGTGGCCCGACTCGGTCGCCGCCTGGAGGAGTTCGCTGGCGAGCCAGTGGCCGCGGCGTTCGGTGCGCAGGCGTTCGTCCAGTTCCACGGCGCGCGCCTCTTCGAAGAGGTCGATCATCGCGTGGGAGTCCGAGCCGAGGTTGACCGGGGAGCCGGCCAGGTGCGCCGCGTGGGCCGGGCCGATGCCGTCGGCGAGGTCGCGTTCGGTGGTGGGGCACATGCAGACCGCGGTGGCGGAGGTGCCGAGCAGATCGATGTCCATCTGCGACAGGTGCGTGGCGTGGACCGCCGTGGTGCGGGGCCCGAGTGCGCCGACCGCGTGCAGCAGTTCCGTGGGGGTCTTGTGGTGGCGGGCCAGGCAGGCGTCGTTCTCCGCGCGCTGTTCGGACAGGTGGACGTGCAGCGGCATCTCGTTCTCCGCCGCGAAGGCCACCACCGGCGGCAGCTGGTCCACCGGGACGGCGCGGACGCTGTGCACCGCCGCGCCGACGCGCACCATGTCAGAGCCCGCATACGCCTTGCGCAGCGCCTCGACGCGGTCGGCCCAGCGGGCGGCGTCGCCGTCGGAGAAGCGGCGCTGGACGTCGTTCAGCTCGGTGTCGAAGCCGCCGGCCAGGTAGCACGTGTCCAGCAGCGTGATGCGGATCCCGGCGGCCTGGGCGGCCTGGGTCAGGGCGTGGCCCATGGCATTCGGGTCCTGATACAGGCCGCCCTTGGGCGAGTGGTGCAGGTAGTGGAACTCGCCGACCGCGGTGACCCCGGCCAGGGCCATCTCGGCGAAGACCGCGGTGGCCAGTTCGCGGTACGAGTCCGGGTCCAGGTGCGCGGCCGCGGCGTACATGCGCTCGCGCCAGGTCCAGAACGTGCCGGACTCGACCTGGGTTCGGCCGCGCAGGGCCCGGTGGAAGGCGTGGGAGTGGACGTTCGCCAAGCCCGGGATGGTCAGCCCGGTCAGCTTCTCGGCGTCCTGGGGCCGTGGCTTCACGCCACAGGTGACAGACGAGATCCGCCCCGCCGCCACCTCGATGAGGACCTTGGTCTTGATCTCGCCGCCGACCCAGGCCAGCTCACACCAGAACTGCTTCGGGGTCGGCGGGTTCTCCGGGAAAGTCACTGGCACAGCTCCTGCAACACGTCGGCGAGTGCGGTCACCCCGGCGAGGCAGTCGCGGTCGTCCGCGTGCTCGCCGGGCGCGTGCGACACGCCGGTGGGGTTGCGGACGTACAGCATCGCGGTCGGTACGGCCGCAGCCAGGATCCCGGCGTCGTGCCCGGCTCCGGTCGGCAGCACGGGAACGGCGCCGAAGGTTTGACGAAGACTGCCCGCCAGTAGGTTCCGCAAAACGTGGTCGAATTCCACGATCGGGGTATGCGACTCCCGTTCCGTGCTCAATACGGTGCCGTCGCGGCCGGCCCGTTCGTCGGCCGCCTTGATGATTTCCTCGGTCACCGCCGCCAGGATCTCATCGCCCGGAGCCCGTACATCGAGCCAGGCGCGCACCCGCGACGGGATCGCGTTGGTGCCGTTGGGCTCGACGACCAGCCGGCCGAAGGTCGCCACCGCGCCGCCGAGCTTGGCCTTCTTGCGCGCGGCCAGCACGGTGTTCGCGTAGGTGAGCATCGGGTCGTGCCGGTCCTGCAGCCGCGTGGTGCCGGCGTGGTTGGCCTCGCCGGTGAAGTCGAAGCGCCAGCGGCTGTGCGGCCAGATCGTCGAGGCGACCGCGACCGGCGATTCGGTGAACGCCAGTGCCTTGCCCTGCTCGACGTGCAGCTCGACGTAGGCGGCGATGCCCTTCAGCCGCTCGTCGTCGCGGCCCAGTGTCTCAGGGTCCTGTCCGGCCTGCTCCATCGCGGCGGCCATCGGGACGCCGTCCAGATCGCGTAGCCCGCGCGCCTTGTCGGCGTCCAGCGCGCCGCTCATCAGCCGCGATCCGGCGCAGGCGATGCCGAACCGCGCGCCTTCCTCGTCGGAGAAACAGGCCACTGCGAAGGGCTTGGCCGGGCTGAAACCGCGGGCCCGCAACACGTCGATCGCCGCGAACGAGGACACCACACCGAGCGGACCGTCGAACGCGCCGCCGTCCGGCACCGAGTCCAGGTGCGATCCGGTGACGATGGCGCCGGGGCCCTTGGGCCCCCACCAAGCCCACAGGTTGCCGTTGCGGTCGGTCTCCACCTCCAGGCCGCGCGCGGCGGCCTCGGAGCGGAACCAGTCGCGGCAGGCAAGATCCGCGGTGTTCCAGGCGAATCGGCGGTAGCCGCCGGTGTCGGAGTCGAGGCCGTAGGGCAGAAGCGAGCGCCACATCTCGGCGTAGCGGCTCGCTTCCGCTTCGTCCACAGCCCTGTGGATAAGGCTTTGCATGGACACTTTTACGCGTCACCCTCACGCATCGGCACTCGCACGCCGCGCTCGTCGGCGACCTCGTCGGCCCGGTCGTATCCGGCGTCCACGTGCCGGATCACCCCCATGCCCGGGTCGTTGGTCAGCACCCGGCGCACCTTCTCCCCGGCCAGCTTGGTCCCGTCGGCGACCGTCACCTGCCCGGCGTGGATCGAGCGGCCCATGCCGACGCCGCCGCCGTGGTGGATCGACACCCACGAGGCGCCGGAGGCCACGTTCACCATCGCGTTCAGCAGCGGCCAGTCCGCGATCGCGTCGGAGCCGTCGGCCATCGCCTCGGTCTCCCGGTACGGCGAGGCCACCGAGCCGGAGTCCAGGTGGTCGCGGCCGATCACGATCGGCGCGGCGAGCTCCCCGGAGGCGACCATGTCGTTGAAGCGCGCCCCGGCGCGGTCCCGTTCGCCGTAGCCGAGCCAGCAGATGCGCGCCGGCAGGCCCTGGAAGTGGACCCGCTCGCCGGCCATCTTGATCCACCGGGCCAGCGATTCGTTCTCCGGGAACAGGTCCAGGATCGCCTTGTCCGTCTTCGCGATGTCCGAAGCCTCGCCGGACAGCGCCGCCCAGCGGAACGGGCCCTTGCCCTCGCAGAACAGCGGACGGATGTAGGCCGGGACGAAGCCGGGGAAGTCGAAGGCCCGGGTGTAGCCGGCCAGTTGCGCCTCGCCGCGGATCGAGTTGCCGTAGTCGAAGACCTCGGCGCCCTTGTCCTGGAAGCCGACCATCGCCTCGACGTGCTTGGCCATCGACTCCCGGGCCCGCTGCGTGAACTCGGCCGGCTTGTCCTTGGCGAACTGCTTCATGTCGTGGAAGTCCATGCCCAGCGGCAGATACGCCAGCGGGTCGTGGGCCGAGGTCTGGTCGGTGACGATGTCGATCGGCGCGTCCATCGCCAGCAGCTGCGGCACCAGTTCGGCGGCGTTGCCCAGCACGCCGATCGACAGCGGCTCGCGCTTGTCCCGGGCCTCGGTCGCCAGCTGGAGCGCGTGGTCCAGCGAGTTCGCCTTCACATCCAGATAACCGTGCTCGACCCGGCGGTCGATGGAGCGCTCGTCGCAGTCGATGCAGACCGCCACGCCGCCGTTCATCGTAACGGCCAGCGGCTGCGCGCCGCCCATGCCGCCCAGACCCGCGGTCAGGGTGATGGTCCCGGCCAGGGTGTCGTGGAACTTCTTGGCGGCGACCGCGGCGAACGTCTCGTAGGTGCCCTGAAGGATGCCCTGCGTGCCGATGTAGATCCAGGAGCCGGCGGTCATCTGCCCGTACATGGTCAGGCCCAGGGCCTCCAGCCGCCGGAACTCCTCCCAGTTCGCCCAGTCGCCGACCAGGTTGGAGTTGGCCAGCAGGACGCGCGGGGCCCACTCGTGGGTCTGCATGACGCCGACCGGCTTGCCGGACTGCACCAGCATCGTCTCGTCGTTCTTCAGCGTCTGGAGCGTGCGCACCATCGCGTCGAACGACGCCCAGTTGCGCGCGGCCTTGCCGGTGCCGCCGTAGACGACCAGTTCGTCGGGGTGCTCGGCGACTTCCGGGTCGAGGTTGTTCATCAACATCCGCATTGCGGCTTCCTGCTGCCAGCCCTGCGCGGTGATGCTCGTGCCACGGGCGGCGCGCACCGGGCGCGGACCACTGGTCGCGGTCATTCCTGGACCCCTCTCATTCATGCGGGCGATCGACCGTATGATCTCATTCATTCAGACGGAGTCGGTACCCGACAAGGGAGCAGGGCATCAATGAGCCAGACAACGGTGATCGGTGAGGCGGATCTCACTTTCGGTGACGTCGTCGCCGTGGCCCGGGGCGGTGCCCGCGTCGAGCTGTCCGCGACCGCGCTGAAGGCGCTGGCCGAGGGCCGTGCGGTCGTGGAACGGCTGGCCGCGGCCCCGACTCCGGCCTACGGCATCTCGACCGGCTTCGGCGCGCTGGCCACCCGGCATATCGATCCGGAGATGCGCGCGCAGTTGCAGCGCTCCCTGATCCGTTCGCACGCCGCCGGAATGGGCCCGCTGGTCGAGCCCGAGGTGATCCGCGCGCTGACCCTGCTGCGGCTCAAGACGCTGGCCACCGGCCACACCGGCGTGCGCCCGGTGGTCGCCGAGACCATGGCCGCCCTGCTGAACTCCGGGATCACGCCGGCGGTGCGGGAGTTCGGCTCGCTGGGCTGTTCCGGCGACCTGGCCCCGTTGTCCCACGTGGCGCTGGTGCTGATGGGAGAGGGCGAGGTCGTCGGTGCGGACGGGGTTTCGGCGGTCCCGGCCGGCCCGGTGCTCGCCGAGCACGGCATCGAACCGCTGGAGCTGGCCCCCAAGGAGGGCCTGGCGCTGATCAACGGCACCGACGGCATGCTCGGCATGCTGATCCTGGCCCTGGGCGACCTGGCCGAACTGGTGAAGATCGCCGACGTCTCGGCGGCGATGTCGGTCGAGGCGCTGCTGGGCACCGACAAGGTCTTCCGCGCCGAACTTCAGGCCATCCGGCCGCATCCCGGCCAGGCCGCCTCGGCCGCGAACCTGATGAAGGTGCTGCACGGCTCGCCGATCATGGAATCGCACCGCGAGCCCAACGAGTGCACCCGGGTCCAGGACGCCTACTCGCTGCGCTGCGCCCCGCAGGTCGCCGGGGCCACCCGCGACACCATGGCGCACGCCGCGACCGTCGCCGAACGCGAACTCGCCTCGATCATCGACAACCCGGTGGTGCTGCTGGCCGACGGCCGCGTGGAGTCCAACGGCAACTTCCACGGCGCCCCGGTCGCCATGGTGCTGGACTTCCTCGCCATCGCCGCGGCGGACCTCGGTTCCATCGCCGAGCGCCGCACCGACCGGATGCTCGACGTGGCGCGCTCGCACGGTCTGCCGCCGTTCCTGGCCGACGACCCGGGCGTCGACAGCGGCCTGATGATCGCGCAGTACACGCAGGCCGCCTTGGTCAGCGAGAACAAGCGGCTCGCGGTCCCGGCGTCGGTGGACTCGATCCCGTCCTCGGCGATGCAGGAGGACCACGTCTCCATGGGCTGGTCGGCCGCGCGCAAGCTGCGCACCGCGGTCGACAACCTGCGCCGGATCCTGTCCGTCGAACTCGTCACCGCCGCGCGGGCGTTGGAGCTGCGCGCGCCGCTGAAGCCGGCCGCCGGTACCGGCGCGGCCGTGCGGGCACTGCGGGACGCCGGAGTCGGCGGCCCCGGGCCGGACCGCTTCCTGTCGCCGGAGCTGCGCGCCGCCGAGGACGCGGTGAAGTCCGGCGCGGTGGTCGCGGCCGTCGAGACGGCCGTGGGACCGCTGAACTGAGGCTCTTCCCGCCTCACCTAGACCGGCGCGCGCCCGTGGGTTCCAGCCCCGCTGGCGCGCGCCGCTTTTCCGGCCGGTGCTGCGTCTCCAGGTTCTCAGGCGCTGCCTTCGCGCTCTCGCCGGTGCTGTTTCAGCTGCCGGAGAGGCGCTGCGCCATCGCCGCCAGGAGCGAGGCGTCGAGTGCGGGGTTGTAGTCGTGGTCGCTGCTCATGCGGAGTGTGAGCGCCGCGATCTTGGTGCCTTGGAGGACGAACAGGGTGTGGGTGACGCTGCCCTGCGCTTCGGGGGCCAGCCAGGCGAAACTGGTCGCCGTCTGCACCGTGACGCGGTCGCACTTCGGGGTGGACAGCGTCATCTGCTTCGCCGCGTTGCTTGCCGAGTCGAAGGCGTAGATGTCCTCGGTCGCCATGGTCTGGCTGTTCGCTGAGTGGTAGACGCCTTCCCAGACTCCGTGGGTCAGCTGCGTCCCCAACGCGTTGTCGCAGACGGTCGGCAGCGGGTGCTCGACGTTGAGTTCCCAGAGCTGCGGTGCCGTCCATTGGTAGACCGGCCAGTCGGGAAGGCTGCTCTGCCGCAGGAACTCGGCGGTGATGGGGGCGGGCGCGCTGTTCGGCGGACTCGCCGCGGTCGGGGTGGATACCGGCGCGCGTGTGGCGCTCGGCGATGAGGCGGCGGAGCCGGAGGCGCTGGTCGCTGTCGAGCCGGTGTTCGGGCCGGTGGCGCTCGTGCTCGTGGTGCTAGCGCTTGTGGCGATAGTGCTCGTGGTGCCGACGGTCGGGCTCTTGGCGGTTGGCGACCCGGCAGAGGCCGCGCTCGCGCACGCGCCGAGCAGTGCGCTCAGCGCGATCGCGCAGCCGGCGGCGATCGCGGTCGTGCGCGACCGTGGTGTCTCCATCATCGAATTCCCCGTTCGACAGTGATTCGGCTGTGACTGGTGTCGTGACTGGTGCTGTGACTGGTGCCGTGCTGCCTGTTACGACGTGTGACCATGGGAGTGGGTTGCTCGCCCGATGCGGGGTAGGGCTGGCACCACCAGGGCTCGGGGGCGACCGTCATGGCAGGGTGTACCCAGGTCACCCGATCATGGACTCATGCGGCTGAGATTTTCGGTGTGGGCCAGGACCCTGATGGCGTCCCAGGCGGCCCGGCACAAGATGGCGATCACCTTCGTCGGCTCGGCGATCGTGCTGGTCGGCTGGATGGTGTTCCTGGCCAGCACCCTGCACGGCCGGGCGGTGGTCAGTCACTGGTCGACCGTGTGGATCGGGCTGGACACCATGGAGGCGCTGGCCCTGGCCACCCTCGGCATCCTGCTGATGCGGCACGACCACCGGGCCCGCACCGCCGCCACCGTGGCCGCGACGCTGTTCGGCATGGACGCCTGGTTCGACGTGATGCTGTCCAGCAGCGGCGGGGATTTGGCCCAGGCACTGCTGCTGGCGGTGGTGTTCGAGATACCGCTGGCCGCGGCGTGCGCCGGGATCGCGCGGCAGACCGCGCGCTGGTACGACGTCTGAGATCTGATGTGCAGTGCTGACCGAGCAGCCCCGGCCCGAGCAGCGCCGGCCGGTCGCAGTGGCCTGAGCGATGTCAGGCCATTGCGAGCACGTCGGCCGCCTGGCCGCTGGCTGCCGGAGCGTCGGCCGCCTGGCCGCTGGCCGCCAGAGCGTCCGCGGCCTCCCGCTCCCGCCGTTCCGCCGCCTCGGCCAGCGCGGCCTCGATCCGCTTGTTGCTCGTCAGCCGAGCCGCGACCACCGTCATCGACATCAGGATCCCGGCCCCCAGGATGAACGGCGCGCGCAGCCCGGCGACGTGCGCCAGCCACCCGCCGAACACGGCGCCCGCCGGCCCGGCGCACAACGCGATCAACCGTGCGGTCGCGGCGACCCGGCCCATCAGGTGGTCCGGCACGATCGCCTGCCGCACCGCCGGACCCACGCCCATCGTGGTGCCGATGCCCATGCCGAGGGCGATCTCGCCGATGCCGGCGATCCACGCGTTGGGTGACAGCCCGATCCCCAACAGCGCCACGCCCTCCACCATGGCGGTCAGCGTCAGCGTCCCGCCGGTGCCGAGCCGGGCCGCCAGCCACGCCGCCACGAACGACCCGCCCAGCGCCCCGACCGCGCCGGCCGTCAGGTAGATGCCGTAGGCGGAGGTGCCCAGGTGCAGGGTCTGCTTCACGAACAGCACCAGCACCGCGTTGGCGCCCATGAAGGCGAAGTTCCCCAAGGCGGGCCGCAGGGCCAGCCCCACCAGCAGCCGGTTGCCGAACAGGTACGCCGCGCCCTCCCGCGCCTCGCGCAGCAGCGAGCCGCGCGGCTGGGCTGGTTTCGGCGCCGACTTGGGCAGCGTCCAGATCGTCAGGGAACTGACAAGGAACGACAGCGCGTCCCCGAAGATCGGCACCGCCCGCCCCAGCCCGAACAGCAGCGACCCGGTCGGCGGCCCGACGAAGCCGCCGAACGCCTGCTGCGTGCCCTGCAACCGGGCGTTCGCCCGCTGCAAGGTGTCCAGGTCGCGGTCCAGCAATTCCGGCAGCAGGGCGGTCGAGGCCGTGTCGAAGAACACCTGCCCGATCCCCAGCAGGAAGGCGGCCGCGAAGAGCAGGTAGAGGTCCGCGGCGCCGGCCGTCACGAGCGCCGTCACCAGGGCCAGCAACAAGAACCGGCACAGGTCCGCGGCCACCATGGTGCGCCGCCGGTCCAAGCGGTCCACCAGTGCGCCGCCGAGCATCCCGAAACACAGCCAGGGCAGCATCGCGCAGGCTTCCAGGGTGCCGAGCAGCACCGTGTTGTGCGTCATGGTCAGGGCGAGCAGCGGCAGCGCCGCGAAGTAGATGCCGTCGCCGATCGACGAGACCGCCGAGGCGGTCCATATCCGGTGGAACTGTGCGGGGAGCTTCGAGGCCATCAGAGGTCCTTCGGTCGGTAGAAAGCGAGAAACAGGTCGGCCGCCGGCTGCGAGGGGTCCGAGGCCTCGTGCAGTTCCTCGACCAGCGCCGTGATCCGGTTGTTGAACTCCTCCCAAGCCGCCGGGCTGAGCCGGGCGTGCTTCAGGAACATCCGCTTCTGGTCGCTCGGTGGCGCGGCCTCGATATCGGCCAGCGCGTGCCGCATCAGCGTCTCCGGCTGTCCGGGCCCGGGATCCGGCAGTTCGATCCGCCGTCCGGTCATCGCGTAGTACTGCTCGGTGACGCCGCCGACCTTGCGCGTCTGGACGACCGCGACCAGCCCGGCCTTCGCCAGTACCTTCACGTGGTGGTTGGAGCTGCCCTTGGCGATGCCGAGCCGCTCGGCGAGCTGCGTGATGGTCGCCGGGCCGTCCCGGAGCACGCGCAGGATGCGGTGCCGGGTATGGCTGGCGACGGCGCGCAGTTGTTCGTCGCTCTGGATGTGGATGCTGTCGGGATCTTCGGAAGCGGTCACGGTCCTATGGTCAAGGAGTCTTGACCGTCGGTCAAGAGTTCTTGACCAACTGATCGCGCGAGCGCTCGCACGATGGGTGGTTTTGTTTGGCTACGTCGCTTACTTGACGTAGAACCCGCGGGTCTCCGCCAGCGCCTCGTACGCCTCCAGGCGTTCCTGCGTCCGCTCCGGGGCGGCGTCGGCCAGCGCCTGGAGCAGCAGGGCGGCGAACGCCATCGGCGCCGCGTGCGAGTCGAAGACGGACCGCGATCCGACGCCGACCGGCAGCAGCACATCCGCCAAATGGGCGAATGGCACCAGCGGCACGTCGGTCACTACAGCTGTCTTTAGCCCGAGTTCTCTGGCGTTCTGTAGAACGACTACAGACTCCGCCGAATAGCGCGGTAGTACGAAGGCGACGAGCCACGTACCGCCAGCCGCCTTCGCCTGGAGCAGCGCCTCATGGGCCGGGGATCCCGGAGTGTCGATGGCCCGTACATCCGGGTGGATGCGGGCGGCTCCATAAGCGAAGTACGACGCGATCGGTGCGGACATCCGCAGGCCGATGACCGACAGCGGCTCCGAACCGGCGAGGTCACTGCCGAGTCGGGCCAACCGGGCCGGATCGGCGGCGTACTTGTGCAACGCCTCCAGGTTCGCCTGGTCGCTGGCCAGCGCGGAGTGCAGCTCGTTCCCCGCCAGCTGCTCTCCGCGGAACCCCTGCTCGGGGGCCCGGAGGGCTATCGGCCGCAGCGCGGCCCGCAGCTCCGGGTAACCCGAGAAGCCCAATGCGGCGGCGAACCTGGTCACCGAGGGCTGGCTCACCCCGACCCGCTCCGCGAGCTCCATGCTGGACAGGAAGGCGACCTCTGGAAGGTTCTCCAGAAGGTAATGCGCTATCCGGCGCTGTGCCGGCGACAGCCGTCGGCCGTCCAACAGCGCCAGCAGCTCGTCCGCAGGTGGGAGCGAGGAGGTCGGCCGCGCTATAGGCGATGTAGTAGGAGTCACAGCATCAGGAGCCGTCACAGCCTTCCCTCCTCCCTGCGCGACTGCCAACATCACTTGTGGCGCGCCAGAAGTTACTCGTCAGTAGGATAATCTGGGGCCTCGACTACCGTACCCTCCGTACGGACGGTGATCGGGATGTGTCCGTCGATACGCACGTGTAGGAGGAGACCGAGGCTATGCAGCTCGCAGCCATCGTCGTCTCGCTGGTGATCTCAGTCATCGGCTTCGGTCTGCTGGGCCGGACCGCCGTTTACATCTACCAGTTCGTGAAGCTCGGGCAGTCGACCGCGCCGGGCGCGCGCACCGGCCAGCCGCTGGAACGCACTAAGACCCTCTTCCGGGAGTTCGCGATCCACACCCGGCTGGCCCGCAAGGGCAAGCGCTGGATCGGCGCGATGCACTGGGTGGTCATGGTCGGATTCGGCCTGCTGTTCTTCACCCTGGTGACCGCCTACGGCCAGCTGTTCTCGGCGGACTTCGCGATCCCGCTGATCGGCCGCTGGTGGCCGTTCGAGTTCGTCACCGAAGTGGTCAGCTTCGTGATGATCCTGGCGATCATCGGGCTGATCGGCGTCCGGCTGCGCAACCGCCCGGCGGGCGCCGGCTCGAAGGAGAAGGGCAAGCGCTCGCGCTTCTTCGGCTCCACGATGTGGCAGGGCTACTTCGTCGAGTGGGTCATCCTGCTCATCGGTGTGTGCATCATGCTGCTGCGCGGCTTCGAGGGCGCGCTGGGCCACCACCTCTCCTACAGCGCGCACTACCCGGTCAGCTACCCGCTGATCCACGCCTTCGACGGCATGTCGCGCGGTTCGCTGGAGAACGGCATCTACGCGGTCGCGATGATCAAGATCGTCATCTCGATGATCTGGGCCATCACCATCGGCCTGAACTCCACGATGAGCGTGGCCTGGCACCGGTTCCTGGCCTTCCCCAACATCTGGTTCAAGAAGAAGGACGACGGCGGCACCGCGCTGGGCGCGCTGAGCCCGATGGTCTCCGGCGGCGTGCCGATCGACTTCGAGGACCCGGCGGAGGACGCCAGGTTCGGCGTCGGTGCGGTCGAGGACTTCACCTGGAAGGGCCTGCTGGACTTCTCGACCTGCACCGAGTGCGGCCGCTGCCAGGACCAGTGCCCGGCTTGGAACACCGACAAGCCGCTGTCGCCGAAGCTGCTCATGCTGGGCCTGCGCGACCACGCGGCCGCCAAGGCGCCGTACCTGTTCGCCGGCGGCGGCAAGGACCTCGAAGGCAACGAGAAGCTGGCCGAGGAGAAGTGGCTCTCGCTGCCGGACATGGTCCGGGCCGAGGCCGAGCGGCCGCTCATCGGCACCGCCGAAGAGAACGGCGTCATCGACCCGGACATCCTGTGGTCCTGCACCACCTGCGGCGCCTGTGTCGAGCAGTGCCCGGTGGACATCGAGCACGTCGACCACATCGTCGACATGCGCCGGTATCAGGTGATGATCGAGTCCTCGTTCCCGTCCGAGGCGGGCACGATGCTGAAGAACCTGGAGAAGGCGCAGAACCCCTGGGGCATGCAGCCCAAGAAGCGCACCGAGTGGATCGCCGAGCTGGACTTCGAGGTGCCGGTCTTCGGCGAGACGCTGGAGGACATCTCCGAGGTCGAATACCTCTACTGGGTCGGCTGCGCCGGCTCGCTGGAGGACCGCGCGAAGAAGACCACGAAGGCGTTCGCCGAGCTGCTGCACATCGCCGGCGTGAAGTTCGCGGTCCTGGGCGGCGCGGAGTCCTGCACCGGCGACCCGGCCCGCCGCCTGGGCAACGAGTTCCTGTTCCAGATGCTCGGCCAGGGCAACGTGGAGATGCTCAACGAGGTGTTCGGCGAGGACACCCCGCGGGAGAAGCGCAAGATCGTGGCGACCTGCCCGCACTGCTTCAACTCACTCGCCAACGAGTACCCGCAGCTCGGCGGCGAGTACGACGTCATCCACCACACCCAGCTGCTGGACACCCTGGTCTCCGAGGGCAAACTGACCCCGGTCACCCCGATCGACCAGAACATCACCTACCACGACCCCTGCTACCTGGGCCGCCACAACAAGGTCTACACCCCGCCGCGCGAGATCATCGCCAAGGTGCCCGGCCTGAAGAACACCGAGATGCACCGCTGCAAGGAGAAGGGCTTCTGCTGCGGCGCCGGCGGCGCGCGGATGTGGATGGAGGAGCGCCTCGGCAAGCGGATCAACGTCGAGCGCGTGGACGAGGCACTGTCCACCAACCCCGACGTGATCTCCACGGCCTGCCCGTACTGCCTGGTGATGCTCGGCGACTCGATCACCGCTCGCAAGCAGGCCGGCGAGGTGCCGGAGTCGATGGAGGTCGTGGACGTCGCGCAGCTGCTGCTGACTTCGGTCAAGCCCGCGCCGGCCCCGGCGAACGCCTGAGCCGTCGAGGCCGGCGATGATCAGCCGGTAAAGGCGTGACAAAGAACCGCGACCTGTAGACGATCAACAGTTCGACGCTGCTAGCCTCGCCTCCGCAGGGTATGGGATACCGCGGAGGTGGGGCTTTCAGTGTCTTTCGACGAGCCAGGGGACGACTACCTGGACGACCTGTCCCGGACGCGTGATGAGGGCTCCCGATATCCGGCTTCGGCGCCGCCCGGCCCCGCCGACGACGACTACGACTTCGACACCGGCGGGGTCAGCCGCTCCGGCTCGGAGAACGAGCCGACCACGCCGCTGCCGACGCGCAGCCGGCCGGTGCTGCCGCCGGATCCGCCCTCGCGGTGGCGGCAGCGGGGCGGCCGGGTGTGGCGGTTCACCCGCACGCTGGCGTTCACCGTCCTGGTGCTGGCCGGGCTGGCGGCGATCGGCGACGTGCTGATCAACCACTACCCGCGGACCAGCCGGCACACGTATGCGTACTCGAATGTGCAGCAGCTGCTGGTCGCGGTGGACGGCAACGGCTCGATCGACATCACCGGCACGGACTCCGAGCAGGTGACCATCAAGGCGGTGGACAAGGGCACGCTGCTGGAGCCGGTGGAGCGGCAGATCATCAGCAGCGGCGGCTGGCTGATCGTGAGCGTGCACTGCCCGAACAACGAGTGCTCCTCCAAGTACGACATCCAGGTCCCGCGCTCCATGTCGGTGGACGCGATCATGGACCACTCCAGCGACCAGGCGGACATCAGCGCCACCGGACTGTCCGCGGCGGTGCGGCTGTTCACCGGGCGGGGCAACGTCACGATGAACCACCTGGCCACCACCTCCGACGTGAGCGTGACGGCCAACGGGCAGGTCGAGGCCACGGATGTGAGCGCGGCCAACCTGGAGGTGTTCGCACCGATCGGGGACAAGATAGACCTGGGGGTGGCCGGGGACATCGCCAACATCCAGAACATCCGGGTCACGGCCGGGCAGCCGGCCGAGGTGACGTTGACCGTGCCGGCCGGCGGGTACCGGATCTCGTGTGTCCCCTCGGGGCACTGCACCGGGGCGAGCGGGGACATCACGCAGGATCAGACCGGGCCGGTGCACGAGGATCCGAACTCGACGCACAACATCCAGGTGAACGTGGTGCAGAACACTGCGAAGATCCAGGCGGCCGGCTGAGCCCGGCTGAGCCCGGCTGCTCGCCGTAGACGCCACGCGGCGCGCCCCCGATCTGTTCGGGAGGCGCGCCGTTTTTGCCGTCCAGCGGTTCTGCTGTGTAGCGGTCTTGCCGTCTTGCGGCCTTGCTGTGTAGCGGTCTTGCTGTCCAGCTGTTCAGTTGTCCTAGATGCGGATAGCCGGGATGCGGTTCCTACCGCTTCCGGTCACGGTCGATGCCTCTGCCGAGTACGCGCTTGGCGTCGGAGAGGTACTGGAGAAGGCGTCCTATGAGGTACGCCGAGAAAACGCCACCGAAGATGATCAGTACTTCCAAAGGGGTCCTCACCTCCCACCGCTTCAGGCCGCGAGCCCGAGCTCGCCGTCAGCGGAGTCCGCCGGCGGCATCCACGGGCACTGCGGGCACCGGGACGGCCAGCACCGGGCACACTGGCCCAGTCCCGGATCGGCGCCGTCGGGCACCGCGTCCCTCCGGCCGGCCAGGTAAGCCGCCCAACTGGCCTGCTGGGTCCGCTCCTGGTCGGCGACCCAGGGCTGCACCATCGCAGCACCGAAGCACAAGGTGCAGGTCAACCGGGCCTTCCCGATCCGGCCCCGCACACACCGCGGGCATTCCTCCAGGCCGGCGGACGGTGATTGGTCACGGGGCGTGGGGGTAGAAATCTCCACGAGGTTCCTCCCGTTCTCTTCGAGTGATATCGGCTGGGGGCCTCTCTCGCCGGGTCGGCGCCGCACTACGTCGACTCGGCTTTCTCATTGCTCCAGGCGGGTGGCTTCTTAGCAGAGCCCTGTCGCGTACCCCTGTCTTAGTTGTACGATGCTCCTCGTTCGACAGAGCTGTCAATTGCCAGGTGAACTTTCTGAGTGAACCTGCAACAGGCATCTACCACACGGTGGTTGCCTCATGAATGTGCCCACAGAACTTGCATACGGAACATGCCCGACGGCAAGGAGGCCGACGTGCGAGCCAACCAGCGGAACCAGCCGGTGACCGGGATCAATGTTCTGCGGTGGGAGCTCGGCAGCGAGTTGCGCACGCTCCGACTCGCGGCCGGAAAGAGCATCGCTGACGCTGCCAGGTGTCTGGAGTGCTCGGACGCGAAGATAAGCCGGATGGAGAACGGTCAGCGCGGGGCCGTTGCCCGGGACGTGCGCGACCTGTGCAAGTTCTACGGGGTGCCGGCGCAGCGGCGGGACCAGCTGATGACGCTCAGTCGTGAGGCGGCGGCGGCTGATCAGGCCACGGTCACGACGATCGCCGCCCGCTATTCGACCTATGTCGCGCTCGAGTCCCAGGCGCGAACTCTCCGAACCTATGAGGCCACGTTCGTCCCGGGGCTGCTCCAGACATCGCGGTATTCACGCGCGGTCATCGCGCAGAACGGCGGCGGGGATCTCGCGGAAGAGGACGTGGCGCAGCGGATCCAGATCCGTTCGGACCGGCAGCGGCGGCTGTGGGGCAGCGATGAAGACCTACTTCAGGCTCACTTCATCATTGACGAGAACGTCCTGTGGCGTCCCGCGGGTGTCAATCCAGAGACCCGCGCGATCCGCGAAGAACAGATCGATCGCTTGATTCGCGCGACGATGCTTCCCCACGTGACGCTACAGATCATCCCCTATGAGGCTGGTTTCTATCAGGGGATGGAGGGAGCGACCATCAACCTGCTGAATCTCGACGAGGGGCCGAGGACCAGCAGCACCTGCTATCTCGAAGGCATGTTCATGGAGCTCTTTGTCCGCGGACACGGGGAGATCGCGACGATCGGGGCGAAGTTCGCGAAGATGTCCGAGACGGCGCTGTCCCCGACGGATACCCGTAAGTTCTTGATGAGGCTGGCTCGCGGCAACTACGAACACTGGTCTTCCGCACGGCCATCCGGGCCGTCGGAACGGAGAAAGGTAGCCATGTCATGATCGACACCGACGGCCTGCAATGGCGCAAGGCCGCTGCCAGTTCGGCAAACGGCTCTTGTGTTGAGCTGGCGCCGGGGGGACGCGGGGCGGTGCTTCTCAGGGACTCGAAGAACCCGAAGGGTGCAGTGTTGACCTTTACGCGTGCGGAGATCGCCGCGTTTCTTGATGGAGCGAAGGCTGGAGAGTTTGACGACCTGGCCTGACCGCCGACACCGCACCATGTTCTTGCCTCACCTATAGCCGACCCGGTCGAAGGTGTCGACGAACGCTCCACGCCCACAAGGCAAGGGGCGTTCGCGTACATTCGCGATCATTGAGTGAGCGCCCACCTGTGTCGTTACCACGGCAAAGTCTTGGTAATGGGAGACTTGCGGCGATTCGCTACCTGTACCAACGGGTAGGAAGAACTCCCGGTACGGCGCGTCAATACGGGAGGGCAGTCTATGGATATCGATCAAGACAAGGCGCGTTGGATCAAGTCCAGTGCGTCGGGCGGCACTGGTGGCGCCTGCGTCGAGACCACAAGCGTCAAGGCGGACGAGATCCTCGTCCGCAACAGCCGGGACCGCACTGGCCCCGTCCTGTCCTTCACCAAGGCTGAATGGGTCGCCTTCGTGGCGGGGGTGAAGGCCGGGGAGTTCGACGCGATCGTCTGAATCCGTCGCGGTTGCGGCCATTCCGGCGCCGGGTGTCGCCGCGGGTGCGTAGCATCGAGCCCGTGTCGTCGTCCGAGAAGCCGCTGGTCTCCAAGTCCGCGTCCGCCGCCACTGATGCCGGTGGGCGTGGTCTTCCGTCTGTGCACGCCTTCCAGGTGGATCTGCGGGGGATCGTCGATCTGCTGTCGCACCATCTTTACTCCAGTCCGCGGGTGTTCGTGCGGGAACTGCTACAGAACGCGGTGGACGCGATCACTGCGCGGCGGGTGGTGGATCCCGGGGCGCCCGCTGTGGTGCACGTCATCGCGGACGGGGCGCAGGTGCAGGTGCGGGACAGTGGGATCGGGCTGACCGAGGACGAGGTGCACCGGTTCCTGGCCACGATCGGGCGTAGTTCGAAGCGGGGTGTGGCCGGTGTGGCCGGCTCGGCCGGGGTCGCCGACGGCGCCGCCTTCGGGGACGGGCTCGGCGGCTTCGGTGATGCGGAGAGCCTGCTGGAGCGGGGTCGCGGTGACTTCCTCGGGCGGTTCGGCATCGGGTTGCTGGCCTGCTTCGTGGTCGCCGACGAGATCTCCGTCGTGACGAAGTCCGCGGTCGACGTCGCGGCGCCGGCCGTCGAATGGCGCGGGGCGGCGGACGGGCATTACGACATCAGGATCCTGGCCCCCGAGGAGTCGCCCGCCCAGCCCGGCACCACCGTCACCCTGAAGCCCAGCCCTGGCAAGGAGTTCTGGTTCCAGGCGCCGCGCGTCGTGGAACTGGCGCGGGACTTCGGCAGCCTCCTGCCTTATGAAACAGTCCTCGAAGACGAGGCTGGCTACACCTATCGGATCACCGAGACTCCGCCGGTGTGGGATCGCGAGTACCCCTCGCCGGGCACGCGCTTCGAGGCGCTGGCGGCGTACTGCCAGGACATCCTCGGCTTCGCGCCGTTGGACATCATCGAGCTGAATATTCCGCTGCTGGGCATCAAGGGTGCCGCCTACATCCTGCCCACCGCGGCCACCACCTCGGAGCAGGGCGGGCACCGGGTCCACATCAAGGGCATGCTGCTCACCGACCAGGCCCGCGGCCTGTTGCCGGACTGGGCCTTCTTCGTCCGCTGCGTCATCGACACCGACGCGCTGCGCCCGACCGCCTCTCGCGAGGCCCTGTACGAGGACGACCGTCTCGCCGCGGTGCGCGAAGCGCTCGGCGACCGGGTCCGGGACTGGCTCGCCGGGCTGGCCGCCACCGATCCGCCTCGCCTGAACCGGCTGCTGGCCGTGCACTACCTCGGCGTCAAGGCCCTGGCCCGCTTCGACGACGACCTGTTCGCCCTCACCCTGCCTTGGCTCCCGTTCGAGACCACGGCCGGCCGCATGCCGCTGACCGCCTTCGCCGACCAGCACCGCGTCGTCCACCTGACGGCCGGGGACGAGGAGTTCCAGCAGGTCTCGCAGATCGCCGCGGCCGCCGGCCTGGGTGTGGTGAACGGCGGCTACACCTACGACGCCGACCTGGTGCGCAAGCTGCCGCGGGCGCTGCCCGGGGTCACCGTCGTGGACCTGGACCCGGAGACGATCGCCGCGCACCTGGACACGGTCGACCCGGCCGAGGAACTGGCCGCCGGCCCGCTGCTGGCCACCGCCCGCCGGGTTTTGGACACCCTGGACTGCGACGCGGCCCTGCGTGCCTACCATCCGGTGACCATCCCCGCGCTGCTGCTCGACGGCCGCGAGGCCCGGCACGAGCGGGCCCGGGTCGACGCCGAAGCCGAGGCCGCCGCCGACGGCGACGACCTGTGGGCCGGCATCCTCGGCGCGCTGCGCAGCGTCGGACCGCGGGCCCGGCTGGTGCTGAACCACCGCAGCCCCTTGATCCAGGGCCTGATCGAGCTGGAGGACGCCGAACTGGCCGCCACCGGCATCGAGGCCGTCTACGGTCAGGCGCTCCTGCTGTCCAAGCGCCCGATCCGCTCCGGCGAGTCGGCCCTGCTCAACCGGGCCTTCCTGGGCCTGCTGGCGCACGCGGTGGGGCAGCGGCCGGCAAGCCAGGCTGAAGAAGAAGGCTGAGTCCGGCGATGGCCAGCACGAGCGAGGCGGCGTTCCAGCGCCAGGCCTGGACCCCGGAGGGATTGCGCGCCGCCCTCGAAGCGAACGAGAACGAGCCGGCCGGCCGGGCCCGTTCGGTACGCGCCGAGGCGCTGCTGGCCGCCGCCGACAAGCTGGCCGATCCCGAGACCCAGATCTGCGCGCTGCACACGGTGATCGAGGCCTACGAGCGCGGCGGCGAGAGCTTCCGCTCGCCGGTGTTGTTCTCCCGGCTTCTGCGCTTGTGGGATCGCCACGGCAAGACCCTGCGCGACGCCAGCCGCCTGGAGTACGAGACGCACTGGGTCTTCAAGTGGATGACCTCCGACCTGCTCTCGGTCCCGGAGGTCCCGCTGGCGACGGTCCACGGTTTCGTCGACGAGATGGAACGCCGCTACCGCCTGGCCGGCTACGGCCTGCGCGCCGTCCACGACCAGCGCTTCCGGATAGCGCAGCATCTGGGCGACGTCGCCCAGGCCGAGAAGCACTTCGGGCGCTGGCTGGCGGCCGAGCGCGACGCGATGAGCGACTGCCGGGCCTGTGAGCACCTGGCGCAGGGGGTCTGGCGTGCGCAGCGCGGCGACGACGTCGCCGCGCTGCGGCTGTGGCGGCCGACCGTCGAGAACGAGATCGCGTGTCTGGACGAGCCCGCGAGCACGTTGGCCGCCTCGCTCAAGCCCCTGCTGCGGTTGGGACGCTTCGACGAAGCGCGCTCCAATCACCTGCGGGGATACCGCCTGCTTCAAGGTCACGTCGAGCTGCGCGCCGCCTTCGGATGGCACATCGAGTTCTGTGCGCTGACTGGCAACGGGGTGCGGGGTCTGGAGATCCTCGCGGAGAATCGGCGGCTGTTCGATCCGCCTTTCGAGCCGCTGGACTACCTGGAGTTCTTGGCGTGCACCGCGTTGCTGTTGCGCGGCCACGTCTCGACCTCGACCTCGACCTCGGACAAGACGGTGGCCGGGCCGAAGGGGCGGGACTGGCCGCTCGCGGAGCTGTCGGCCCGCGTGCGGTCGGAGCTCGACGGCCTCACGGCCCGCTTCGACGCCCGCAACGGCAACGACGCGGTGAGCTCGCGGGTGGCCGCCACGCTGGCGCAGACGCCGCTGATCGAGAAGCTGACGCTGACCGTGCCACTGCCGCGTCCGACCGTCCCGCCGCAGCTGATGCCGCACCTCGTGCTGCCGACGCAGCGCGGGCCGGTCACCGAGCCGCCCGACCCGGACGCCGACGCCGACTTCGACGAACTGCTCGCCGAGGCCCGCCGGCTGTTCAACGTGGCCCACCCCGGCGCGATGAAGATGTGGGAGCGGGTCGCGATGGCCGCCGAGCGGCGCGGCATCGAGCTGGATCCGGAGGCGCGGGCCCAACTCGCCGAGGAGCGGGCCGCCGACGCGCTCGAACGCGAGGATCTGGAACGTGCCGTCACGCTGCTCGGTGAGGCGGTCGAGCGTTACGAGGCCGGGGGGTGGGAGGGGCGCGCCGTCGCGGTGCGGGCTCGGAAGCTGTTGGCCGAGGCGTTGACTCAGCGGACGTACCAACCGATTCCGGAGTCGGCGCTGGCCGAGCTCTACGCGACTGCTCGGGTCTTGCACGCGCGGGGGCTGGCCGAGCCGGAGGACATCCTGACTGTTCGGCGGGCGCAGGCTTTTGAAGCGCGCCGGACGACCGAGACCTATCCGGCTGTCGATCTCGAGGCTGACGGTAGTGGCGACCTCGATGACGACCACGATGGTGGCCGCCGCGTACGCGGTGATGACCATCGCGCCAGCGACACCGACCGCGCCAGCGACACCGACCGCGACACCGACCGCGACACCGACACCGACACCGACACCGACCGCGACACCGACACCGACACCGACCGCGACACCGACACCGACACCGATACCGACATGGACCGCGACCGCGAATCAGCCTTCGAAGCCTTCGCGGCCAGCGTCGAGGCCCTGCTGGCCGACGCGATCGAGTTCGACGTCCCGGCCCGCGCGGCGGCCGCGCACACCATGCGCGCCGAGATCGCCCAGCGCCAGGGCCGGCCGGAGGAGTCGGTGCCGGAGCTGTTGGCGGCCATAGCTTTGTACGACCGTGCCGAGCGTCCGTGGGCGAATCTGCACCCGAACATGCTCCTCGCCCAGGCCTACCTCGCCTCCGACCGCGACGCCGACGCCGAGCGGGCTGGGGTGGCCGCCTTGGACATCGCCGACCGCTGGCCCGAGCAGCGCTTCCCGGCCGGCTACACCCGCCAGGTGCTGGCCAACGCCACCGGCGGGCAGGGCCGCTACGACGTCAGTGCCGAGCACGCGTTGCACGCCGTGGCGTGGGCTGATCAGCACGGCGTCCCGGACCTGGCCGCCAGCGCCCGGCACAGCCTCGCGTTCGCCTACGAACAGCTCGGCCAGGACGCGGACGCCGCGGCGATCCTGGAATCCGCGCTGCCGGAGATGGTCCGGTACCTCGACGACCCGACCGTGGTCAACGCGCGCTGGGCGTTGGCCCGCTGCCTCGGCCGCCTGGAGGACTACCGGGGCGCCGCCGAGCAGTACCTGCTGGCCGCGGCGATCGCCGAGCACTTCCCGCAGCAGGGCGGGCACGCGATGCTCGCCGCGTCCGCCGGGCACGCGCTGCGGGCCGCCGGACTGCCGGACGAGGCGCGCCGGGCGTTCGACCGGGCCGTGATCCTGCTGCGCGTGCTGCCGGACCCGATCAACCTGGCCAAGACCCTCAGGGCACTGGCCTGGGTGACGTTCGGCGAGTCGGAGGAGACCGCGCACGACAGCGAGCGCGAGGACGTCCTGGACCAGGTGCTGCTGTTGTTCGCGGAGGCGGCGCAGGTGCTGGAGGCGGCCGAGGCATCCGGCGGGTACGAGCGCGACGCCCAGGTGATCGCCTACGAACTGGCCGAGACCGACGACCAGCTGGCCCGGCTGCACCTCAACGCCGACCTCGCCGACAAGGCGATGCCGTACGCCGAGCGCGCCGCCGTCGGCTTCCGGGCCCTGCTTCCGCACAGCGCGATGGACTACGACTTCTCCGAGCAGATGGTGGCCTGGCTGCTGGACCGGTACGGGAGCCGGGACGCGGCGCTCGAGCGGCTGCGCGAGGCCATCGCGGCGTGCACGGAGGCCGGGGTCGAGGCGGTGCGGTGCACGGCGTTCCTGGATCAGCTTTCGGACTGAGCCGGTGCACTGTGCGTGCCGGCACCGCGGCCGACAAATTACCCTGCTTTCCCATGCAACGATCCGGGCCCGACCGGTCCTCTTCAGCGGCATGAAGCACGAAGCGGGGGGTCCGGGTGCGGGGTGACGACACCGACGGTTACGACGTGGAGTTCCGCGAGTACATGGTCAGTCGCTGGGGCGGCCTGGTCCGGTTCGCCTACGGGCTGACCGGCGACCGCGGCCACGCCGAGGACCTGGCCCAGACCGCGCTGGCGAAGGCGTACGCCTCCTGGTCCCGGGTCCGGCGCGCGGAGGACCCGGACGCCTACGTCCGCAGGATCCTGATCAACGCCAACCACCGCCGCTTCCGCAAGCGCCGGGTCGAGGAGCGCACCGGCGACGTGCCGGTGGACGTCCTCCAGGGCCTGACCATTGCGGACGACACCGGCGCCTTCGACGAACGCGAGGCACTGATGTCGGCCCTGATGGAACTGCCGCCCAAGCAACGCGCGGTCGTGGTGCTCCGCTACTGGGACGGCCTGACGGAGACCCAGGCCGCCACGGTGCTCGGCTGCTCGGTCGGCACCGTGAAGAGCCAGGCCTCGCGCGCGCTCGCGAAGCTGCGGGCCAGCGCACAGCTTCAGGACAGGAGTTTGACACTGTGAGCGAGGACGAGCTGATCAGCCTGCCCGACGAGCCTGACGAGCTCGAAAAGCTAGAAGAGTCAGAACGGCTCGCAGACCCCGAAGAGGACCAGTTGTTCACCGACCTGGGCCGCTTCCAGACCGGCGCGATCCCGGTCGATGCCGTGCTGAGGCAGGGCAAGGCGATCCGCCGGCGGCGCCGCGTGGTCGGCAGCGGGCTGGTGGCGACGGCGGCGGCGCTGACCATCGCGGTGCCGGTGGCGCTGGCCGGGGGGAGCGGCCGGGCGGTGTCGGCGGCGTCGGGCCCCAGGATCGTGGTGAACCAGCCGGTGGTGAGCGGGTCCGATGGGTTCCAGTTCTCCGGCATGTTCGACGGCAAGAAGTGGTCGCTGAAGCTACTCCCTAGCTGCGGCTTCGGACAGTCATTGCCCAATGGCGATTGCATGGCCATGATGACCGGCGTACCTCCTGTCACCACACCGGTGGACTTGTCTGTGGACGACGTGAAGGGCCCAGGAAGCGATTACTACTTCTACGCGCTGGAGTACGGCCCAGAGACCGCCTACGCGGTGGTGACGCTCGGTACGGGGGAGCAGGTCACGGTGCCCGGCATCGATGTTGACAGCACTCACCGCACCGCCTGGTTCCCGGCCCCGCCTTCGACCCCGATTTCGAAGATCGTCGCCTATCGCAAGGACGGTACAGAGATCGGCCAAACTCCGGACTGGGGGAAGGACATTGCGGATCCCGAGACCCTCGCCACCTGGTACCGGCCGGATGGCACGCTGATGTACCCGGTGCCGGACGTGGAAGTCGCCAAGGGCACGACCGGCGGCGTCGCCTGGTCGATCGAGGTGACCTTGGGAAAGATCGGCCGGTGCTTCTTGTATCGAATCGGCTCGGTCCCGACGACCGTGTGCGCGGCCTCTGGGGCGGCGCCGAAGGCCTACATGAACAACATCGGCAAGCCCGGCCCGAAGGATGGCGTCGTCATCGGCGAGGCCGCCGGCGGGGTCACCCGCGTCGACGTCACCTATAAGGACGGCACCGTCAAGCACATCACCCCCGTCGTCTCGAACGGCCACGCCTTTGTCGGCACCTACGTCCCCGCCGGCGCCACCGTGGTCTCCATCACGTCCGTGACCGGCACGAACGGCTAACAACAGGCCAACCGGAATGGCCATTCCCGGTCACGACGCGGTAAACTCTTGCCGCAAGAGCCCCTGTCGCCGCTTGCGACCAGGGGCTTCCGTCGTTTTACACAAAGACGCGTCGCCCTAGAGGGACCTACTGGCAGCTAGTAGGCGTCTAAGCGTTGGAAAGGCACTTCCATGCCCGCTCTCGTGCTCGTCGGCGCCCAGTGGGGCGACGAAGGCAAGGGTAAGGCCACGGACCTGCTCGGCGGCTCGGTCGACTACGTCGTCCGTTATCAGGGCGGCAACAACGCCGGCCACACTGTCGTCATCGGCGACCAGAAGTACGCGCTGCACCTGCTGCCCTCCGGCATTCTCTCGCCCGGCTGTGTGCCGGTGATCGGCAACGGCGTGGTGATCGACCCCGCGGTGCTGTTCGCCGAGCTCGACGGCCTGGACCAGCGCGGGGTGGACACCTCCCGGCTGCTGATCTCGGCGAACGCGCATCTGATCACTCCTTACCACCGGACCATGGACAAGGTCACCGAGCGGTTCTTGGGCAAGAACAAGATCGGGACCACCGGCCGGGGTATCGGGCCGACCTACGCGGACAAGATCAACCGGATCGGGGTGCGGGTCCAGGACCTGTTCGACCCCTCGATCCTGCGGCAGAAGGTCGAGGGCGCGCTGCGCGACCGGAACCAGATGCTGGTGAAGGTGTACAACCGGCGCGCGCTGAGTGCCGAGGCGGTGGTCGAGGAGTACCTGGGGTACGCCGAGCGGCTGCGGCCGATGGTCGCCGACACCTCGCTGGTCGTGAACAAGGCCCTGGACGACGGCAAGGTGGTGCTGCTGGAGGGCGGCCAGGGCACGCTGCTGGACGTGGACCACGGCACCTATCCGTTCGTCACCTCCTCGAACCCGACCACCGGCGGGGCGTGCACCGGCGCCGGCATCGGCCCCACCCGCATCACCCGCACCATCGGCATCCTGAAGGCGTACGCCACGCGCGTCGGGGCCGGGCCGTTCCCGACCGAGCTGTTCGACGAGAACGGCGAGGCGCTGCGCCGCATCGGCCACGAGTACGGCGTCACCACCGGCCGGGACCGGCGCTGCGGCTGGTACGACGCGCCGGTGGCCCGTTACGCCTCCCGGGTGAACGGCCTGACCGACTTCTTCCTCACCAAGCTGGACGTGCTGACCGGCTTCGAGCGGATCCCGGTCTGCGTCGCCTACGACGTGGACGGCGTGCGGCACGACGAGATCCCGATGACGCAGACCGACTTCCACCACGCGACGCCGGTCTACGAGGAACTGCCGGGCTGGACCGAGGACATCTCGGGCTGCAAGACCTTCGAGGACCTGCCGAAGAACGCCCAGTCCTACGTCAAGGCGCTGGAGGACATGTCCGGCGCGCCGATCTCGGCGATCGGCGTCGGGCCGGAGCGCAACGCCACGATCCAGGTGCGCTCGTTCCTGTGAGGGCTGTGCTCGTTTCTTAAGGGCTGCGTCCGTTTAAGGGCTGCGCTCGTTCCTGTAAGGGCATAGTGGCGATCCCTTGACACGTTGCGGCCTCCCGATCGGGAGGCCGCAACGGTACGTTCTGAGGTATGACTGACGACCTCAAGGCGGCCGGCGCCCAGGTTTTCGCCGACGACCGCGCCCACGTGTTCCACAGCTGGTCCGCGCAGGGGGCCATCAGTCCGGTCCCGATCGCCGGCGCCGAAGGTTCCTATTTCTGGGACTACGACGGCAACCGCTACCTGGACTTCTCCTCCCAGCTGGTGAACACCAACATCGGCCACCAGCACCCCAAGGTGGTCGCGGCGATCCAGGAGCAGGCCGGCAAGCTGTGCACGATCGCGCCGTCGTTCGCCAACGACGTGCGCGGCCAGGCCGCCCGGATGATCGCCGAGCTGGCCCCGGGCGACCTGAACTACGTCTTCTTCACCAACGGCGGCGCCGAGGCCGTGGAGAACGCGGTCCGGCTGGCCCGCCTGCACACCGGCCGCTCCAAGGTGCTCTCCACCTACCGCAGCTACCACGGCTCCACCTCGACGGCCATCTCCCTCACCGGCGACCCGCGCCGCTGGGCCAACGACGCCGTGGGCCAGTCCACCGGCGGCGCCGTGCACTTCTTCGGCCCGCACCTGTACCGCTCCCACTTCCACGCCACGACCGAGGCCGAGGAGTGCGAGCGCGCGCTCAAGCACCTTGAGGAGACAATCCAGTACGAGGGCCCGGCGACCATCGCCGCGGTCATCATGGAGACCATCGTCGGCACCGCCGGGGTCCTGATGCCGCCGGCGGGTTACCTGGCGGGTGTGCGCGCGCTGTGCGACAAGTACGGCATCCTCTACATCGCCGACGAAGTGATGGCCGGCTTCGCGCGCTCGGGCGCCTGGCTCGCGATCGACCACTGGGGCGTCACCCCGGACCTGATCACCTTCGCCAAGGGCTCCAACTCCGGCTACGTCCCGGTCGGCGGCGTCATCATCTCCGAGAAGATCCGCGAGACCTTCAAGGACCGCGTGTACCCGGGCGGCCTGACGTACTCCGGGCATCCGCTGGCGTGCGCCTCGATCGTCGCGACCATCAACGCGATGAAGGAGGAGAAGACCATCGAGCACGCGGCGTGGCTCGGCGAGGAGGTCTTCGGCCCGGAGCTGCGCGCGATGGCCGAGCGGCACCCGAGCGTCGGCGAGGTGCGCGGGGTCGGCGCGTTCTGGGCGCTGGACCTGGTCCGCTCGAAGGAGACGCGGGAGATGCTGGTGCCGTACAACGCGGCCGGCGCGGACGCGGCGCCGATGAACGAGCTCGCGGCGGCGATGAAGGCCCGCGGCGTGTGGCCGTTCATCAACTTCAACCGGCTGCACGTGGTGCCGCCGTGCAACATCTCCGAGGAAGACGCGCGCAAGGGGCTGGCGGCACTGGACGAGGCGCTGGCGGTCGTGGACGTGTACGCGAGCTGAGAGGCGGTGTCGGCGGGTACCCGCCTCATCTGCTGATACGCGGTTGTTCGCGTCCTGAGATCGATCAAGGGGTGGACACCACTAAAGTTGCCACATGAGCCACGAGGTGGTGTTCCTCCCGCACATCCTGGGCCAGACCTGGTCCCAGGCCCTGGCCGCCGCGCGCACGGCGGCCCGCGAGGAGGACCCGAGGATAGTGGCCGCGCGCCTGGAGCCGTGGCCCGACCTCGTCCTGCACGCCGCGGAGATCCTCGGCCAGATCCAGGAGTACCGCGGCCGCGGCCAGCGCGAACTGCTGCACCCGGTGACCAGGCTCAGGTTCACCTTCTTCGGCGAGGACGGCGTCATCGCGCTGCCGTACTGGTACGACGGCCCGGTGGCGCGCATGGCCGCGACGATGGCGTTCCGCTTCGCGCACGCGGTGGAGGACGACACCGGGTTGGCGGCGTACGACCCGCAGCAACGCACCCCGCTGGCCGAGATGGGACTGGAGAAGTTCGTCGCGGGGTACCTGCGCGGCCGCGACAGGGCGCTGGGCCAGACGCAGGCACGCGGCCCGGTACCGGTCGGCCACGCGCTGCCGAGCGGGCGGAGCGCTTCGCGGCGCGAGTTGGCGGCGGGGCCCTCGGCGCGCGACGCCGGTGGGGCGCGGGAGCCGCGGCCGGTGGCTGATGCACGGCCCGGGGGCGGCGACCCGCGCACCGGGCAGTCGGCGCGAGCGGCGGATTCGGGCGGATCGGCGGGTGCGGGCTGGCTGCGGCGCGGCGGGAAGCCGGCGCGGGGTGAGCAAGCACGGGGTGAGCAAGCACGGGGTGAGCGGGCCGGGGCACGGCAGGATGCTGAGCGG
>NZ_JAAFZA010000071.1 GCF_015356865.1 Catenulispora pinisilvae | reverse complement strand
TGTCCAGGATCAAACGGCCGAAACGCTGCACGACATCGATAGAGTCCTCCAAATCGCGGTTGTCCCGCGTCAGCCGGTCCAGATCCGGGCAGATCAGCCCGTCCAGCCGCTCCCCACCCGGCGCCACGACCACGTCCGCGAAGCCATGTCCACCGAGATCCTCATGATCGGCCCGCGCCACACCCTGCGGCAGGCCGCCCTGCGGATGACCCAGCGCGGCGTCGGCAGCGCCGTGGTGCACAACCCCGAGACCGCGGGGATCGGGATCATCACCGAGCGGGACATCCTGCACGCGCTCGGCGCCGGGCTGGACGCCGACACCGAGGCCGTGGAGGCGCACCTGACCTCCGACGTCGTCTTCGCCACCCCGCGCTGGACCCTGGACCAGGCCGCCGAGGCGATGACCCGGGGCGGCTTCCGGCACCTGATCGTGGTGGACGGCGACGAGGTGGTCGGCATGATCTCGGTCCGGGACATCGTCAAGGCGTGGACCCGGGTGCCGTCGCCGGCTTGAGAGGTCATCCTCAGGGATGACCCCGACCGGCGACCTTCGCACGTCCCGCCCGATAATCCGAGCGCCTAAGCTTGACCGCTATGGGAGCCCTACTGACCTGGATCGCGGACACGCTGCAGAAGATGCCCGGCCCGGCCGCGCTGGTGTTGGTCTTCCTGCTGCCCGCCCTGGAGGCCTCGATCTTCCTGGGCTTCCTGATCCCCGGCGAGATCGCCGTGGTGATCGGCGGCTTCCTGGCCTTCAGCGGAAAGGTCAACCTGGGCGTGGCGCTGGCCGCGGCGATCCTGGGCGCGGTGATCGGCGACAGCGTCGGCTACGAGGTCGGTAAGAAGTGGGGCGACAGCCTGCTGACCAGGCTGCCGGCCCGGTTCGTCAAGCCCGAGCACATCGAGCAGGGCAAGCTGCTGATCAACCGGCTCGGCGGCAAGGCGGTGTTCACCGGCCGGTTCGCGGCGGCGCTGCGGGCGCTGGTGCCGGGGCTGTGCGGGGTGTCGCGGATCCCATACCGGAAGTTCCTGTTCTGGAACGCGCTCGGCGGCATCGTCTGGGCCACCGGATTCACTCTTCTGGGCTATGCCGCGGGCAATGCCTGGCACAAGGTCGAGCACTACGCCTCGGTGGTCAGCTACGTGCTGCTGGGCCTGATCGTGCTGGCCGGCGTGGCGCTGTTCGTGCTCAAGAAGCGCAAGGGCTCGGCGCGGCCCGCCGAG
Source organism: Catenulispora pinisilvae (assembly GCF_015356865.1). GTDB lineage: Bacteria > Actinomycetota > Actinomycetes > Streptomycetales > Catenulisporaceae > Catenulispora > Catenulispora pinisilvae. Next base: position 42,349 of record NZ_JAAFZA010000071.1, on the reverse strand, counting down.
TCGGTGGAAGTCACGTCAGTGGCGGCCGAGTCCGTGGAAGTCGAGTCCGTGGAAGTCGAGTCGGTGCTGGGCGCCCCGCCGGAGCGGGTCGGCCTTCACTTGGTCGCCGACGACTCGGAGACCGCCTCCACGTCCTGACCGTCCCCGGGGCCCGACGGATGCGGCTCGGCCTCCCCGAACCGCGACAACGCCACCGCGCCGCCGACCGCGCACAGGAACCCGGCCACGGCCACCGGCGCGAACCCGTGCCGGGTGTGGTCGTGGAACAGCGTGAAACCGAGCAGCGCCGGCAGCCCGGTCTCCCCGACCACCAGCGTCGCCGTGGCCATCGTCACCGAGCCGCGCTGGAGCGCCGTGGTGAAGAACAGGAACCCGGTGATCGAGGCGACCACCCCGGCGTAGGCCGCCGGGTCGGTCAGCAGCGCCACCGGATGCAGGTCCGGCAGGATCCGCACACAGATCGCGAACGCCCCGAACAGCGACCCGGCGAACGCCGCGAGCACCACCGGGTTCCCGCCGAGCTTCCAGATCGCGAAGAACGACCCGGCGATCAGGACCACGACCGCGACCAGCAGACCCCAGTGCACGTCCCGGCCCACGTGCACCGGGGACTCCGCGCCGGCCGAGATCCCGACCAGGATCAGGCCGAGCACCACGGTGCCGACCGCGATCCAGTCCTTGCGGCTCAGCTTGGCCTTCAGCAGCGGCACCGCGAGCAGCGCGGTGACCGCCAGCGAGCAGTTCATGATCGCCTGCACCGCGAACAGCGGCAGCTTCTCCAGCGCCACCAGGTCCGCGACCAGTCCCACGGTGTCCAGGCCGACGCCGGCCAGGAACGGCAGCTGGGACAGGGCCCTGATCAGCACCCGCGGGTCCACGCCGGCCCCGGCGGTGTCCTTGGTGCGCGCGGCGCCGATCGCCTGGAACACCGTCGCCGCCCCGTAGGCGAGCGCGCAGACGACCGCCGCAGCCAAGCCCCATGCCAGTCCCACGCGAGCGCCTCCCGATCGTCCGGAGCCCGCACCGTGGTCGGTGAGTCCCGGTTCCTTTGCCCGATTGTTACGCACCGGCGCTACCGGGCGGAAACCTTACGCGCCGGACGTCCCCTGACTCGCGCCGCAGTCGGACCTGCGGGGCAGGTGTGGGGGTGGTCCAGGCGGGGAAGGTGGTCGCCGAACCGCGCGGACGCAAGAGACGATGATCACACGTCCGGGGGTGGCGGCCCGCCGCGCGGTGGTCCAATGTTCCTCCTGGGCGCACCGACGTCCACGACCAATTCCATATCCGTTCACCACCGATGACTCGTCCCCTCACGCCGTCGTCCCGGCCGCGACTCCCGCCCGGGTACCGGCGGCGCCCGAGACCACCGATGGAAGGCAAGCCGATGATGAGCGAGACGGCCAACCCGCACCTCGTCCACACGGACCGACTCACCGCTGAGGCGGAGCGCGCGGCGGCGCTGCTCGACAGCCTCGGCACCGACGACTGGGGCCGGCCGGTCCCCTCCTGCCCCGGCTGGACCGTGCGCAAGGTCGCGCGGCACATCGGCACCGCGCACCGCTGGGCGGCCGCGATCGTGCGCTCGCCGGACGGCGAGGCGGTCAACCCGCGCAGCCTGGACCTGGGCTTCCCCGACTCCTACGGCGGCTACGGCGCCTGGATCCGCGAGGGCGCCGAGGACCTGGCGCGCGCCGTCCGCGACGCCGGTCCCGACAAGCCGGTGTGGTCCTGGGGCCCGGACAAGCACGCCCGGTTCTGGGCCCGGCGGATGCTGCACGAGACCGCCGTGCACCGCGCGGACATGGAGCTGGCACTGGGCCGCGCCCCGGAGTACGACCCGGCGGTGGCGGCCGACGGCATCGACGAGTTCCTGACCATCCTGCCCGCGGCCGGTGCGTTCGCCCCGAAGATCAGGACCCTGACCGGGGACGGCGAGACGGTGCACCTGCACGCCACCGACGGCGACCCGGCGGCGGCCGCCGAGGAGCGCGCCGAGTGGCTGATCACCCTGGAGCCGAACGGTTTCCGCTGGCGCCGCGCGCACGCCAAGGGCGCGGCGGCGGTGCGCGGGCCGGTCGGCGAGCTGTACCTGTTCGTCTGGGGCCGGCGCGCGCCGGGGGCCAGGCAGATCGAGGCGCTGGGCGACCACACGCTGTTGGACCACTGGGTGACGAACGCTTCGTTCTAGCGCCGGCAAAGTTCAAGCGCCGGCAACCGATTGCGTGGCACCGGCCCGGCCCCGGCCGGTGCCACGCCGGTGTCGCGCCGGTGTCGCGCCGTCGGTACCGATTCCGAGCCGAAGTCCAGGGTCAGTCAAGGGGGACGTGCACGCCGCCGACGCTCTTGGAGCGCTACGGTCGGCCCATGACGACTGAAGACTCCCAGAACCCGGTGGCGTCGGCGGTCGCCGAGGCGGTGGGCTGGTACCTGAACGCGTATCCGGTCTCGGCCACGGTGATGGGTTCCGGCGATCCGGACCACACGACCACCCTCGGCGACCACTCGGCCGAGGGTTTCGAACGCCGGGCCCGCGAGGCGGCCGAACAGCTGGCGAAGCTGGACGCGTTGGCCGGGGCCGACGGCGCTGGCGGGGCTGGCGGGGACGCGTCCGAGAGCGTCGGCGACTTCGAGGACGGCGTCGACCGCGACCTGGTCCGGGCCCAGCTGCGCAAGCACGGCATCATGGCCGAACGCCAGATGTGGCGCCGGGATCCGGCCGAATCCGTGTCCCCCACCCTGTACGGCCTCTACCTCCCGTTGCAGCAGAAGACCCGGCCCGAGGCACGCCTGGTCCAGGAGTCGCTGGCCAAGCTGAAGCAGGTGCCGGAGGCGCTGGCGGCCTGCCGCAGCAATCTGGATCCGGGCGTGGCGCCGAAGCTGTTGGTGGAGCGGGCGCTGGGCCAGGCGCGCACCGGCCGCCGGTTCCTGACCGAGTCGCTGCCGTCGATGGTCCAGGACCCGACGCTGCGGGCCGAACTGGCCGACGCCGCCGAGCCGGCCGCCGTCGCGTTCGACGAACTGGCGGCGTTCCTGGCCGACTTCGCAGAACGCTGCGAAGGTGACTGGCGGCTGGGCGAGGCGACGTACTCGCGGCTGCTGCAAGAGGTCGAGATGCTCGGCTACGACACCGCGGAGCTGCACCGGCGCGGCCAGGCGGCGTACGACGGGCTGAACGCGGAGATGCAGGAGCTGGCCGCGCGGATCCCCGGCGGGTCCCGGGACTGGCGGGCGACGATGGAAGCACTCTGCGAAGACATCTCCCCGAGTGAGGAGGCGATGCTCGCGGAGTACCGGGCCGAGACGGCGAGGGCCCGGCAGTTCACCGTGGACCACGACCTGGTGACGTTCGCGCAGGGCGAGGAATGCCTGGTGCAGCCGGGCCCGGAGTTCCTGCGCGCGGTGCTGTCGGTGGCCTCCTACAACCGGCCGCCGGCGCTGACGCCGTCCCGCACCGGGGTGTTCAACGTGCCGTTCACGCCGGCGGGCTCCTCGCCGGAGGCGGTCCTGGGCCGGCTGAAGACCAACGCCCGCGTGACGATGCCGACGATCGCCGTCCACGAGGCGTACCCGGGGCACCACTGGCACCTGTCGTGGGTGGCCGAGCAGGGGCGGCTGGTGCGCAGCACGTTCACCACGCCGTACTTCGTCGAGGGCTGGGGTCTGTACATCGAGACCGCCATGCGCGAGCAGGGCTACTTCGCCGACCCGCGGCACGAGCTGGGGCACCTGGACGCGCGCATCTTCCGCGCGGCGCGGATCGTGGTCGACACCGCGCTGCACACCGGGGAGATGAGCATCGAGGAGGCCGAGAAGTTCATGGCCTCGAAGGCGACGCTGACGCCGGAGACGGCCAAGGGAGAGGTCAACCGGTACTGCGCGTGGCCTACGCAGGCGGCGTCGTACCTGACGGGGTGCCTGGAGATCGAGGCGATCCGCGCGGAGTATCTGAAGCAGGGCAAGGGGACGCTGAAGCAGTTCCACGACACGATCGCCGGCTCCGGCGGGCTGCCCCTGGGGCTGGCCCGGCGGGTCGCGCTGCGCTGAGGCGGCAATAGGCGAAGAATAAGAACCCGGATCCGCCGGGCGGCGCTCAGGCCGCCCGGCGGATCCGTCGTTTATCGCAGTCGTTTATCGCAGTCGTTCACCGCAGTCGTTCACAGCAGTGGGTCAGTCGCGGGTCTTCAGCGCCCCCATCACCCGCGCCCAGATCGGCCCGGCGTACTCACTGCCGATGTCGACGCCGCCATGGTGATCGTCGCCCAGCGGCTTGAGAGTGCCGTTGGAGGTCTTCGAGGACACCCCCACCGAGGCCACGTAGTGCGAGTCGCCCCCCGTGAGCCAGGCCGCCTCCTCCGAGGTGGGGGCTCCGGCAGCGGCCCACAACCCGGAGCGGTCCCCGGCGAGGATGGAATCGACGCCGATGGTGGTGGGACCGTTGAGTAGTTGCGCGTGTAGGACGGCAGTGACCTGGTCCGCAGTACTCTGCGACAGGACGCGGGTGAAGGTGTCGGGCGGCATCCACACGTTCCGCCCGTTCTCGGCGAGCAGTTGCCCGACCATCCTGGGATCGTGCCGGACACCGCCGTCGTTGAAGGTCGCGTAGACGCTCGCCATCGTCAGGGGGCTCGCCGCCGGGACCCCCAGGACCAGCGACGGCACGGGAAAGAAGTCCGGGCTGCTCTTCGGCATCCCCATGCGCATGGCGAGTTGGTAGACCCCGGACGGCCCCATGTCGGCCGCGAGTTCCAGCTGCGCGAACGGCTCGTTGGCACCCGACTCGGCGGCCTGGGTCAGCGTGACGTCCGTGTCGTGGATCGTCGTGGTGGGTGATTCCGGCGGCCAATTGAACTGTTGGTTTCCCGACACGAAGGTCAGGGGGGTCTTCTCGCTCCCCGGGGGCCAGTACACCGGGTGCTTCTGAGCGTCCAGCGGCTCCTTGGAATCGGGGGTGTAGTGCCCGGTCTGGAACGCCGCCGCCAGCACGATCGGCTTCATGAGGTCGGCGACCTGCATCGGCGTGTCCCAGGTTCCGCCGAGCCCCAGCACCGCGCCGGTCCGCGCGTCGAGGACCGCGACGCCGCTGTCGCCGGGGGAGGCGTTCGCCGCGGCCTGGATGCCCGGGTCGAAGGTGGTCACCACGGTGAGCCCGCGCAGATCGCCGTGGTAGTTCGCCCGCAGCCAGGCCAGCGCGGCCTGCTGCAACGGCCCGGCCGGGATCTCGGTGTGGCCGTCGGCGTACAGGTACTTCGCGGGCCCGCCGGACGCCGGGATCTTCGATATCGGCGCCACCGCGGCCTGATGCCGCCCCGGCACCGTGGCCCACACCCCGATCCCGGCCGCCGCCACCGCGAACGCGACGCCCGCGCTGCCGAGCCGCAGCCGGCGCTTGCGGCGGGCCGCGGCGATCCGCTGACGCACCGACGCGTACGGCGCCGTCGCCATCCGCACCGTCTCGGAGCGTTCGGCGAACATGGCGCGGAACTCGTTCTCCAGGACTTCGTCGCCGGGGCCGCTCTCCGGTTTGTCGGCGCGCATCGGCTTATCAGCATTCATCGGAAACTCCCCTCGGCTTGCAGGTCGATGCGCAGCCGCGCCAGCCCGCGCGAGATCTGACTCTTCACGGTGCCGACCGCGCAGCCCATCGCCGTGGCCACCTCGGCCTCGGTCAGGTCCTCGAAATAGCGCAGCACGAAGGCGGTGCGCATGCGCGGCGACATCGCGCAGACCGCGCGCCACAGTTCGTCGCGGACCGCGTACGTGTTCTGATGATCGCCCGCCCCGGCCGCCGGCGCCGGCTCCGGCGGCTCGGCCACCACGTGCACGACCGCCTTGCGGCGCCGCCACGCCGAGATGTTGATGTTGACCATCACCCGGCGGACGTAGGCCTCGGGGGCCTCGTAGTCCTCGATCCGGGCCCAGTGCCGGTAGGTGCGCATGAGTGCGGTCTGCACCAGGTCCTCGGCCGCGCCGTGGTCGCCGGTCAGCAGGTATGCCGTGCGCAGCAGGCGGTGCCAGGAGCCTTCGACGAACTGGCGGAACGACTCCTCTTGCGCGGCCTTCACCGCCGCTCCCCCGCCTGGCATCCGCAATCGCCGTTCGGCGATCGTCCCTTCCATTCCCCGCCCCTCATCGGTCGGTGGCTAGTTCATCACTGGACACACCGGCCGACGGGGTTACGGGTTACATCGCCGCGCGTCACATCGCCGCGCGTTCGGAAGTCAGCTCGCGGTGACCGTGACCGACTTGAGCTCGACCGGGATGGTCGGGCGGCCGGTGCCGTCCTGGCCCGGGTCGCTGATGCCGCCGGAGGCGACGTGGGCCAGGACGCCCATGCCGTCGGTGATGGTGCCGAAGGGGGTGTAGGCCGGCTGGAGTTGGCTGTCGCCGAAGACCAGGAAGAACTGCGAGCCGTTGGTGTTCGGTCCGGCGTTGGCCATCGCCACGGTCCCGGCCGGGTACGTGGCGCCGGCCAGGTTCTCGTCCTGGAACTGGTAGCCCGGGCCGTTCTGGCCGTCGGTGGCCTTCGGGGTGGCGCCGGCCGTCGGGTCGCCGCACTGGAGCATCTCCAGGCCGGCCGAGGTGGACAGCCGGTGGCAGTAGCTGCCGTCGAAGAAGTGCTGCGCGGCCAGGAAGTTGAAGGAGTTCACCGCGTGCGGGGCCTTGGCGGCGTCCATGGCGATCGTGATGTCGCCCTGCGAGGTGTGCAGGACCATCGTGTACTTCTTGCCCGGGTCGATGGTCATCGCCGGTTCCTTGGACCAGCTCTTGGCCCCCGAAGCGGCGCTGGACGACGAACCGCCGGCGGCCGTCCCGCCGGACCCGCCGGCCGCGGACCCCTTCGAGCTGCCGGACGAGCTACAGCCCGCCAGCGCCAGCACGCCGACCGCAGCCAGCACCGCCCATCGACCGTGCCGCAGTGACACCCGCATCTTCGCCGCTCCGTTCGGATCATCCAGATCGTCCAGATCGTCCGGACTTCTTGGACGCTCCGACTGGCGAGGCTATCCCATGACAGTGGCGTCACATGGTGGTGAAACCGCCGTCTGCGACGAACTCGGCACCGGTGACGTACGAGGCCTCGTCGGAAGCCAGGAACAGCACCAAGGTGGCGACCTCCTCGGGCCGGCCCTGCCGCCGTAGCGGCTGGATCGCGGCGATCTGCTCGGTGCCGGTCCCGGTGGTCATCTCGGTCTCGATGAAGCCCGGGTGCACGGAGTTGACCCGGATCCGCTCCGGCCCGAGTTCCTGCGCCGCCGCCTTGGTCAGCCCGCGCACGGCCCACTTGCTGGCCACGTAGCCGGGGATGTTGGTGAAGGCGATGATGCCGCCGATCGAGGAGATGTTGACGATCGAGCCGCCGCCGGCCGCCCGCATCAGCGGGATCGCGGCCTTGATGCCGAGGAACACGCCGACCTCGTTGACGTCGATCACCTTGCGGAAGTCGGCCTCCGAGGTGTCCTCGATCGACGACTCCTTCACGATGCCGGCGTTGTTGACCAGCACGTTCACCGGCGCCCCGAACGCCGTGGCGGCCTGGGCGAGCACCGCCTGCCACCGGGCGAAGTCGGTGACGTCGAGCTCGGCGAACCGCACGTCCGGCCCCAGCTCGGCGGCCAGCTTCTCGCCCTCGGCCACCAGCACGTCGGTGACCAGCACCTTCGCCCCCTCGCCGGCCAGCGCGCGGACCTGCGCCGCGCCCAGTCCCCGCGCGCCGCCGGTGACGACCGCGACCTTGCCCGTGACCCGGCCCGTGACCCTGCCCATGGTTTGCTCCACTTCGTAGTATTTCTAATAGGCATACTACGCGCGGGCATGCGAAGGCGGGCATGCGAAGGCGGGCATGCGAAGGCGGGCATGCGAAGGCTCAGACCCGGCAGAAACTCAAACCGCCGGAGCTCGGCAAGCGGGCCCCAGACCGGCGAGCCCGGCCCGCCCAACCGCCGTAAACCGGTCCCCTCAGCCCCCGTAAACCGGCCCCGGCACCGGCGCCTCGTCGATCAGCGCCGCGACCACCGCGTCCAGCTCGGCCGGGTCCCAGCGCGCGCCCTTGTCCACGGTCGGCCCGTGCTGCCAGCCGTCGGCGACGCCGATGCGGCCGCCCTCGACCTCGAAGACCCGGCCGCTGACCGCCCGGGAGCGGTCCGAGCCGAGCCAGACCACCAGCGGCGAGACGTTCTCCGGCGCCATGGCGTCGAAGCCGTCCGGCGGCGCGGCCATCATCGTGCTGAACGGGCCCTCGGTCATCCGGGTGCGGGCGGCCGGGGCGATCGCGTTGACGGTGACGCCGTACCGTCCGAGTTCGGCGGCGGCCTGGATGGTCAGCGCGGCGATGCCGGCCTTGGCGGCCGCGTAGTTTCCCTGCCCGACCGAGCCGAGCAGGCCCGCGCCCGAGCTGGTGTTGATGACGCGCGCGTCGTTGAGGTTGCCGAGCTTGTACTGGTCGCGCCAGTGCGCGCCGGCGTGCCGCAGGGTCAGGAAGTGGCCCTTGAGGTGGACCCGGACGACGTCGTCCCAGTCCTGCTCGGAGAGGTTGACCAGCATCCGGTCGCGCAGGAACCCGGCGTTGTTGACCAGGACGTCGAGCTTGCCGAACGCCTCCAGCGCGGTCTGCACCAGGGCCGCGGCGCCGTCCCAGGTGGCGATGTCGTGGTGGTCCACGACCGCCTCGTAGCCGGCCTTCACGATGTCCCGGACGACCTCCCGCGCCGGGCCGTCGCTGCCGTCCCGGCCGTCGGGCCCGACGCCGAGGTCGTTGACCACGACCTTGGCGCCCTGCCTGGCGAACGCCAGGGCGTGCGCGCGGCCCAGACCGCGGCCGGCCCCGGTGACGACGGCCACGCGGCCTTCGCAGATCCCTGCCATGGCTGCCCACTCCTTCGTTGGTCCGGCTCTCATGCTGGAGGTAAAGACAAGCGCTACTTCCCGCTGATTCTCAGGGATGTTCGGCGTTGGCGGCGTCCAGGAACGCCGGGCGAGTGCCGCCGCCGTCCAGAAGTATGGCGCTGCCGTTGACGTAGGAGGCGAACGGCGATGCCAGCAGGGCACACAGATCGCCGACGTCGTCGGGCTCTGCCAGCCGGCCCAGGGCGATGGTCCGCGCGACGGCGGCGACGCCGTCCTCGTCGCCGTAGTGCAGGTGCGACTGCTCGGTGCGGACCGGCCCGACCGTGATGGCGTTGACCCGCACCTTCGGGGCCCACTCGACCGCGAGCGTGCGCGTCAGGTTCTCCAGCCCGGCCTTGGCGGCACCGTACGCGGCGGTGCCGGGGCTGGCCCGCCGAGCGCTCTGGCTGGAGATGTTGATGATGTGGCCGCCGCCGGTCTGCCGCTGCATGATCCGGTTCGCTTCCTGCGCGACCGCCAACGGGGCCAACAGGTTCAGGCCGACGATCGCCGCCGAGAAGCGCGGGCTCGCTTCGGCGGCCAGGGCGTAGGGTGCGCCGCCGGCGTTGTTGACGACCAGGTCCAGTCGGCCGTGGTCGGCGGCGATGCCGTCGATCAACTCCCGGACCTGCTCGGGGACGCGCACGTCAGCGGTCCGGTGCTCCGCGCCCGCGGGCAGCGGCGCTTCCGGGACGGTCCGTCCGCAGCTGACGACGGTCGCCCCGGCGGCCAGCAGCCGGGCCGTGACACCCCGGCCGACGCCCCGGGCGCCGCCGGTGACCAACGCGACGCTGCCGGTCAGGTCCAGGGAGAGGGGCACGGGGCGGAGCGTACCAAGCAAGTGTTAGGTTGGGAAGCGACCCCGGGCCCAGCGCGCGTGCCAGACTGGGACCGTGCCGCTGACCGTATCGATCCTGGGCCCGCTGGAGATCCGCGTGGACGGCGCGCCGGTGGCCGTGGGCGGCGCGCGTCTGCGCACCCTGATGTCCCGGCTCGCGCTGGACGCCGGGCGGGCCGTCACCGTCGCGGCGCTCGTCGACGCGCTGTGGGGCGACGAGCCGCCCGAGGGGGCCGCGAACGCGTTGCAGTCGTTGATCTCCCGGGTGCGCAAGGTGCTCGGGGACCCGGCGTTGCTCGCCGCGGCGCCGGGCGGGTACCGGCTGGCGATCGCGCCGGAGTCGGTGGACGCGGTGCGGTTCGAGTCGTTGTCGCGCTCGGGGCGCGAGGCGTTGCGGGCCGACGATCCCTCGGCGGCGCGGGCGACCCTGCGTGCGGCGTTGGCATTGTGGCGCGGTCCGGCGTTGGCGGACGTGGCCGACGCGGCGTTCGCGGTGGCGCCGGCCGCGCGGCTGGACGAGTTGCGGCTGGCCGCGTTGATCGACCGGCTGGACGCCGAGCTGCGGTTGGGACAGGCCGCCGAGGCGCTGGCCGAGCTCGAAGCGCTCAGCGCCGAGCACCCGCTGCGGGAGAACGTCGCCGCGCTCCATGTCAGAGCCCTGTATGCGGTGGGGCGGCAGGCCGACGCGCTGGCCGTCTACGAACAGGTCCGGCGGGCGCTGGCCGACCAGCTCGGCATCGACCCGTCGAAGGAGTTGGCCCAGGTCCATCTCGCGGTGCTGCGCAGCGATCCGGCGCTGGCCCCGCCGGCCGCCGACCACGCGCCGCGCACCAACCTCAAGACCCGGCTGACCAGTTTCGTCGGCCGGGAGGAGGAAGTCGCGCGGATCGGCAAGATGCTCGACGCCTCGCGGCTGGTGACGCTGGTCGGTCCGGGCGGGGCCGGCAAGACCCGGCTGGCCGCCGAGGCCGCGCAGCGGGTCCTGGAGCGCTTCCCGGACGGCGCGTGGCTCGCCGAGCTCGCCCCGGTCACCGATCCCGGCGAAGTGCCGCAGGCGGTGCTCTCGGCGCTCGGTCCCCGCGAGACGAAGCTGATGAGCGCCGGCGGTTCGCCCGCGGCCGCCGCCGCGATGCTGCGCAGCGCGATCGACCACCTGGTCGAGGCGCTGGCCGAGAAGCGGATCCTGCTGATCCTGGACAACTGCGAGCATCTGATCGGCGCCGCCGCCGATCTGGCCGAGACCCTGCTCGGCCGCGCGCCGGGGCTGCGGGTGCTGGCCACCAGCCGCGAACCGCTGACCATCGACGGCGAGAGCCTGTTCCCGGTGCCGCCGCTGGCGATGCCGGAGCAGGACTCCATCGATGGCCCGGCAACGGAAATTCGGCCTGTCTCGAACTCTCCAGTGGACTCCGCGCCGCGCGCTAGCGCCGGCACTAGCTCCGGCTCCGGCACCGGCACCGGCACCGGCACTAGCTCCGGCTCTGGCACCGGCGGCAGCGGCAGCGGCAGCGGCAGCGGCAGCGCCCAACGACCCACCCCGGTCACCCGTCCCGTGCCGCGCACCGACCCGCGCATCAGCTCGCACACCGATCCCACGCCGAGCGTCGCCCCGCACACCGCCCCGCACAGCCCGCACACCAGCCCGCACCCTGGCCCGCCCACCCGCTCGCGCACCGGCTCGCGCGGCGCCCCATATGCCAACCCGCTCACCGACCCGACGCCACTCACCGTCGCCGACACCCTCCTGACCTACCCCGCGGTCCGGCTCTTCGCCGACCGCGCGGCCGCCGTCGTCCCCGACTTCGCCGTCGACACCGACACGCTCCCGGACGTCGTCCGCGTCTGCCGCAGCCTGGACGGCCTGCCGCTGGCCATCGAACTGGCCGCGGCCCGGCTGCGCACCCTGCCGCTGCACCAGATCGCCAACCGGCTCGGCGACCGCTTCCGGCTGCTCACCGGCGGCAGTCGCACCGCGATGCCCCGGCACCAGACGCTGCGCGCCGTCGTGGAGTGGAGTTGGGAACTGCTGTCCGACGACGAGCGCGATCTGGCCGAGCGACTGGCCGTCTTCCCCGGCGGGGTGACCGCCGAGGCCGCGGCCGCGGTGACCCCGGGTCTGGATCCTGATACCGCCTTCGACCTGCTCTCAGCGCTCATCGACAAGTCGCTGCTCCACGCCGTGCCGACCGAGCCCGGTCAGGACCCGCGCTTCCGCATGCTGGAAACACTGCGCGAGTACGGCGCCGACCGGCTCAGCGGGGCCGGCCGGCTGGCCGACGTCCGGCGGGCGCACGCCGCGTTCTTCCTGCGCCTGACCGAGACCGCCGAACCGCATCTGCGGCGCGCCACCCAGATGGAATGGCTCATGCGGCTGAACGCCGAACGCGACAACATCCTGGCCGCGCTGCGCTTCGCGGCCGCCGACGAGGACGCCGACACCGCGATCCGCCTCGCCGCCGCGATGTCCTGGTACTGGACGCTCGGCGACCAGACCCAGGAGGGCCGGGCCTGGATGCAGGTGGCGCTGGCCGTACCGGGGCCCTCGCCGAGGCAGGCGCACGCGATCGTCGCCATCTTCGAGCGGGTCACGGCCGTGTTCGAGGACTATCTGTGGGACGAGATCCCGCGGCTGACCCAGGACATCTCCGACCTGATCGCCGAGCTGGGCTCCTCCGAGCATCCGCTGCTGGCCCTGGTCTCGGTCATCGTGCCGATGCTCAACGACGACCGGGAGCGGTTGCAGGCCATGGTCGACAAGCACGGTGACCACCCGGACCCGTGGGTCGGCGCCATGGTCTACCTGATGCGCGGCATGTCCGCGGAGAACGCCGGGGTCCGCGCGCCGGTGCGCGCGGACTTGGAGCGGGCCCGGAAGACCTTCGAAGAGCTCGGCGAGCGCTGGGGCCTGTCGGCCGCCCTCAACGGCCTGGCGCAGCTGGCGATCACCGACGGCGACGACCAGACCGCCCTGGGGTTGCAGAGCCGGTCGCTGGAGCTGATCCGGGAGATAAACGCCTTCACCAGCGCCAGCCAGATCCAGATCGGCCGGGCCCAGCTGCTCGCCCGGCTCGGCCAGAACGACGCCGCCCGCGAACTGCTGGAGGAGGTACTGGCCGACGCACAGCGCTCGGGATCGGCGATGAGCTGCTTCGTGGCGCTGCTGGGCCTGGCCGAGTTCCACCGGAACAACGGAGAACGCGAACAGGCCTGGGTTTATCTGCGGATGGCCCAGGTCGAGTTCGTCGAGGACTGGAAGGGCCCGCCGCAACTGCTGGCGTTCCGTGAGGCCACTGCCGCGATGCTGCACCTGGACGACGGCGAAGCCGAGCCGGCGCGGGCGGCCCTGGGCCGCGCCTACAGCTACGGCCTCATCACGCGCGACATGCCCATCCAAGCCCGGATGACGGTGTGCACGGCCCGCTACGCGGACGCCACCGGCCAGACCGAGCTCGCCATCCGGCTCCTCGGCGCCGCCGAGGAGATGCTCGGCGCCGCCGACCAGAGCGACACCGAACGGCTGGCGCTGGCGGCACGGCTTCATGAGCGTCCTGACTACGAGTCCTGTTACGCGGTCGGGAAGAACGCGGCGCGCGACGAGAACAAGATCCTCGTCGCGCGCGTCCTGGGTCTTCCGGACGCTGTCCTGACCGACCCCGAGGTCATGCGTCAGACCTTGCGGCCGTAGGCCCGCAGCGCCAGCGGCATGAACACGGCGGTCAGGCCGATGATCCAGACGAACGTCCACAGCATGTGGTCGGCGACCGGCCCGCCCAGGAACAGCCCGCGCGAGACGCCGGCCAGGTGGGTGATCGGGTTGACCTTGACGAAGCCCTGCAACCAGCCGGGCAGCGTCCCGGTCTGCACGAAGGTGTTGCTGCCGAAGCTCAGCGGCAGGACCACCAGGATCATGATCCCCTGCACCGCGCCGGGGGTGCGGGCCACCATCCCGAGGAACACCGACACCCAGCTCATCGCCAGCGCGAAGGCCACCGCGATGAGCAGCGCCGCCCCGGCCTCCAACGGGTTGGTGTGGATCCGGAAGCCCATGGCGTAGCCGACGGTCAGGGTGATGACGGCGACCAGCGCGTAGCGGACGAAGTCCGCGAGCACCGCACCGACCAGCGGTGCCGACCTGGCGATCGGCAGGGACCGGAAGCGGTCGAAGACACCCTTGGAGATGTCGGTGTTCATGTTCACGCCGATGGCCGTGGCGCTCATCGCGATGGTCTGCGCCAGGATGCCGGGCAACAGGTACTGCAAGTAAGTCTTCTGCGATCCGGCGATCGCGCCGCCGAAGACGTAGGTGAACAGCAGCAGGAAGATCACCGGCTGGAGGGTGACGTCCAGCAGCGCTTCGGGGGTGCGCATGGTCTTGAGCAGGCTGCGCTTGGCCAGGGCGGCGCTGTGCCGGATGACTTTGAACGGCTTGGTGCTGACGGTCGTGGCGCCTACCGGATCGGCGGTGATGGCGGTCATGATGGGTCCCCTCGGAGAAGTCTGTCTGGGTTCTGATTCAGTGGCGCGGCGCGGTGTGGTGTGGTCGCCGGGCGGCTATCAGGGCTGTCGGGTGTGGCTCGCCCGGTCGCGGTCAGACCGCGACCGGGGTGGACGACTCGGTGTCAGCACGCTCACCCGGGGTCTGGTCGGCCGGGGTCTTGTCACCCGGGGTCCTGTCACCCGGAGTCTGGGCGGCCGGCCGGTCGTCCCCGGCCCGGCGACCGACCAGCGAGAAGAACACCTCGTCCAGGCTCGGCAGGTGCAGCGAGAGCTCGGTCACGCCGATCCCGGCCGCGGACAGCCGGGCCACGGCCTCGGTCAGCGCGGCGTCGTCCTTCACCGGCACCGACACCACGCCGGTGCGCGGCGACTCGGCCTTGTTCCCGGACACCTGCTGGAGCAGCGCCGCGGCCTCGGCCAGGCGCGCCGGGTCCAGCGGCTGCACGGTCAGCCGCTGGCCGCCGACGACGCGCTTGAGGCCCAGCGGGGTGTCGTGGGCGATCACCTGGCCGCGGTCGATCACCGTCACCTCGTCGGCCAGCGCGTCGGCCTCCTCCAGGTACTGCGTGGTGAGCATGACCGTGGAGCCCTCGGCGACCAGCCGCCGGACCACGCCCCACATGTCCTCGCGCTTGGCCGGGTCCAGGCCGGTGGTGGGCTCGTCCAGGAAGATCACCGCGGGCCGGCCGACCAGCGAGGCGGCCAGGTCCAGGCGCCGGCGCATGCCGCCGGAGTAGGTCTTGGCCGAGCGCTTGGCGGCCTCGGTGAGGTCGAACCACTCCAGCAGTTCGGCGGCGCGGGCCCGGGCGTCGCGCTTGGACAGGTCCAGCAGACGGCCGATCAGCTCCAGGTTCTCCGTACCGGTCAGGTCCTCGTCGACCGAGGCGTACTGGCCGGTCAGGCCGATCGTGGCGCGGACCTTCTCGGCCTGCTTGGCCACGTCGTAGCCGCCGATCCGGGCCCAGCCGGCGTCGGCCTTGGTCAACGTGGCCAGGATCCGGACGCTGGTGGTCTTGCCGGCGCCGTTCGGGCCGAGGACCGCGTGCACGGTGCCCGGGGCGGCGTACAGGTCCACGCCCTTGAGCGCCTTCGTCTCGCCGAAGGACTTCTGCAGGCCCTCGGCCTCGATCGCGTAGGAGGTCATCGCCCCGTCCCCTCTGGGTAGTCGTCATCTTGGTACGACTACGAGGATGCAGGGCACCGCTGATAGGTCGCGCACACGGCGCTGACAGCGGCTGACAGCCGCTGACGCAGAGGCCGTCAGCGGCTGTCAGTTCGAGCTCAGGCGCAGGTCGGAGCGTTGATCAGGGTGATCTGGGAAGGCGATCAGGTCGCGGCGACGATCCGCGCGGCCAGCGCGTTCAGCTGCATATCGCCCTCGTTCAGGCCGTCGAAGGCCGCCGCCGTGGCGTCCGGGTTGCCGCTGGCGCCCTGCAGCGACTCGGTCGCGGCGGTGGCGAAGGCGCTGATGGCGGAGGACCACGCCTGGGAGCCGACCGCGTCCGGCATCGGCGGCAGGCCTCCGATGTGCGGGACGGTCGAGCACAGGGTGTTCGCCGCACTGGCCACCGCGGCGACGTGCCCGAGGCTGAGCGCGGTTTGCAGGGTGGCGGCGTCGGAGCGCAGGATCTGCACGCTCGGAGTGGCGCGCACGGCCCAGTCGCCGATGGTGGCCGTGGTGCCGGTGGCGGTGGTCACCGGGATCGTGGTGGCCGTCGCGGTCCGGCACACGGCGATCGCGCTGCTGACGGCGGCGGCCCCGGCGTTCCCGGAAGAGCCGGGACTGACGCCCTGCGGCAGGTCGACCGGCTGCGCCGCGCCGTCGTTCTGGGCGTTGATGCCACCGACGTAGGCACCGTCGTGCTTCACCGCGGCGGTCCACGGCGCGGCACCGAAACCGTTGCTGGAGCGGTTGCTGAGGATGCGGTAGACGTAGACGACGCCGCCGCCCAGCAACAGGATGCCGATCAAGGTACTGGCCAGCAGGCGCTTGCTGGAGTAGTTGCGCGTCGGATCGGGCTGGTACCCGGGGTGCGGCGCCGCGCTCCAGGACTGCTCGGACCCCGACCGCGGGGCCTGCTCGCCGACGGCGGCATAGCGCGGGGCGCCTTCGCCGGGGTCGTGGAACTCGCGGCGGGGAGTCGTTTGGCTCGCCCCGGCAGCCGTAGCACCAACAGCACCAGCACCAGCACCAGCACCAGCGGGAGTGTTGACGCTGGCGGCTCCGGCCGCGGCTCCGCCAGCAGCCTCGCGCGCACCTTCTTCCGCACCCTGCTGCGCCCCGGTACCAGGCTGACTGGTCGCGCCCGCCTCGTCAGCGGCACTCATCCCGGATCCCGTTCCCGGTTCCCGGCGCGCGGCCTGTGCCTGTGTCTCCGCCTCGGCCTGCGCCCGCCGCCGCGCCGCCTCGGCGGGATCCTCGTTCGGCTGGTTGCGCCGCTGGTCGTCCTGGGACATCGTGCGCGCTCCGATCGGTCGCGGTCCTGTTCCCTACGAGGGCCACTGTTTCCCTACAAGGGCCACTGTCCGTCACACGCGCGTTTCCCGCCGCTCTGGTCACCCCTCCGAGCGACCGCTAGGATCCCAAGCAAATGCTAGGTTGCTCGACTGCCCTCTTCCTCGGACCCGGGAGGCCGCCTTGGCCGTCACCAGCACCAGCGAGCCCGGCACGGCGCGCGGCGTCGTCACCGTCACCGTCGACCAGCCCCCGGTGAACGCGCTGCCGGTGGCCGGCTGGTTCGCGCTCGCCGACGCCGTGCGGACGGCCGGTCAGGACCCTGACACCCGTGTGGTCATCCTGCGCGCCGAGGGCCGCGGTTTCAATGCCGGCGTGGATATCAAGGAGATGCAGAACACCCCCGGCTTCGACGCGCTGCTCGGCGCCAACGCCGGCTGCGCGGCCGCGTTCGCCGCCGTCTACGACTGCCCGGTGCCGGTGATCGCCGAGGTCGCGGGGTTCTGTGTCGGCGGCGGGATCGGCTTGGTGGGCAACGCCGACAGCATCATCGCTGCCGACGACGCGTATTTCGGCCTGCCGGAAGTGGACCGCGGCGCCCTCGGTGCCGCGACGCATCTGGGCCGGCTCGTTCCCCAGCACTACTTGCGGACCATGTACTACACGGCCCGCACGGTCTCCGCGCAGCGCCTGCTGGAGTTCGGCTCGGTCTGGGACGTCGTCCCCCGCGAGAAGCTGCACGAGCGCGCCCTGGAACTCGCCGCCGAGATCGCCGCCAAGCACCCGGCGGTGATCCGGGCCGCCAAGGCCGCGCTGAACGGCATCGACCCGGTCGACGTCAAGCGCTCCTACCGCTACGAGCAGGGCTTCACCTTCGAGATCAACCTGGCGGGAGTCGCCGACGAGGAACGGGACAAGTTCGTGGAAGGCGGGGCGTGAGCATGCACGACAAAGGGATGACCGTCGACGAGGTGGTCGCCGAGCTGCGCGACGGCATGACGGTGGGCATCGGCGGCTGGGGCTCGCGGCGCAAACCGATGGCCCTGGTGACCGCGATCGCCAAATCCAGCCTGAAGGACCTGACCGTCGTGTCGTACGGCGGACCGGACGTCGGGATGCTGTGCGCGACCGGGAAGGTGCGCAAAGCGGTGTACGGGTTCGTCTCCCTGGACTCGATCCCCTTGGACCCGCACTTCCGCAGGGCCCGCCAGAACGGCGAGATCGAGGTGTCGGAGTTCGACGAAGGCTCCTTGCAGTGGGGCCTGTACGCCGCCGCGCTGCGCCTGCCGTTCCTGCCGACCCGGGCCGGGCTCGGCACGGACGTCATGCGGAACAACCCCGGCCTGCGGACCGTCGACTCGCCGTACGACGACGGCGAGAAGCTGCTGGCCATGCCCGCGATCCACCTGGACGCCGCGCTGGTCCACATGAACCGGGCCGACATCTTCGGCAACGCCCAGTATCTGGGCCCTGACATCTACTTCGACGACCTGTACTGCCTGGCGGCCGAGAAGCGCTACGTCTCGTGCGAGCGGATCGTCGACACCGCCGAGCTGGCCGCCGCCGGTCCGCCGCAGTCGTTGAAGATCAACCGGATGATGGTGGACGGCGTCATCGAGGCCCCGGGCGGCGCCGGCTTCACCAGCTGCGTACCGGACTACGGCCGCGATGAGGTGGCGCAGAAGGCATACGCGGCCGGCGAGATCTTCGTGGAGGCAAGCCGATGAGCGACGTGACCCGCGACGTGACCCGCGCCGAAATCTGCGTGGCGGCCTGCGCCGAAGCCTGGCGCGGCGACGGCGAGATCATCGCCTCGCCGATGGGCCTGATCCCGGCGCTCGGCGCCCGGCTGGCCAAGATGACCTTCGCCCTGGGCCTCATGCTCTCCGACGGAGACGCGGACTACCTGACCGACCCCACGGGCACTGCTTCCCTCGTCGAGGCGCACATCCCCTACCGCCAGCTGTTCGACTTCGTCTGGCACGGCTCGCGCCACGTGATGATGGGCGCCAGCCAGCTGGACAAGTTCGGCAACCAGAACATCTCCGCCATCGGCACCGACTTCGCCCGGCCCAAGGCACAGCTGATCGGCGTGCGCGGCGCGCCGGGCAACACCGTCAACCACCCGACGAGCTACTGGATCGCCAACCACTCCCCCAAGGTGTTCGTGGAGAAGGTGGACGTCGTCTCAGGGCTCGGATACGACCGGGCCCGGGGCGTGGGACACGCGGCGCGGTTCCACGAACTGCGCCGCGTGGTGACGAACCTGGCCGTCTTCGACTTCCAGACCAAGGACAACCGGATGCGGATCCGCTCGGTCCATCCCGGCGTCTCGGTCGACGACGTGGTCGAGGCGACCGGCTTCGTCCTGGTCGGCACCGACAATCCGGAGACCACCCCGGAGCCGGACGACGTGGCTCTGTGGCTGATCCGCGAGGTCCTGGATCCGGAGAACACCCGCGAGCGCGAAGTCCCGTCCGCCAAAAGGGGCTGAGCGAGGCATGTTGGAGCAGCGGATCCGCACACGCTGGACCGAGCTCGTCGGCGTCCGGCACCCGATCGTGCAGACCGGCATGGGCTGGGTCGCCGGCCCGCACCTGGTGACGGCGACGGCCCGGGCCGGAGCGCTGGGGATCCTGGCCTCGGCGACGATGTCCTACGAGGAACTGGCGACGGCGATCCGCGAGGTGAAGGAGCGTACTGATGCTCCTTTCGGGGTGAATCTGAGGGCTGACGCCGCCGACGCCGCCGAACGCGTGGACCTGCTGATCAAAGAAGGCGTGCGCGTCGCGTCCTTCGCCCTGGCCCCGAGACAAGAACTGATCGCGAAGCTCAAAGACGCCGGAACGGTCGTGGTCCCGTCGATCGGCGCGAAGCGGCACGCCGAGAAGGTCGCGGCCTGGGGCGTGGACGCGGTCATCGTGCAGGGCGGCGAAGGCGGCGGGCACACCGGCGGCGTCGCCACCAGCCTGCTGCTGCCGCAGATCACCGCGGCCGTGGACATCCCGGTGGTGGCGGCCGGCGGCTTCTTCGACGGACGCGGACTGGCCGCGGCGCTGGCATTCGGCGCCGAGGGCGTGGCGATGGGAACGCGGTTCCTGCTGACGTCCGACTCCCGCGTCCCCGAAGCCGTGAAGGCGTTGTATCTGGCCAAGGACGTCAACGGGACCGTCGCGACGCCGAAGATCGACGGTGTGCCGCACCGCGTGCTCCGCACCGGCCTGGTGGAGCGGATCGAGGACTCGGGACGCGTCAGCTCGCTCGTGCGCTCGGCCCGCAACGGCCTGGCGTTCAAGAAGATGACCGGGATGTCGTTGCGGGCGATGGTCAAGGACGGCCTGGCCATGCGCAAGCACCACGGCCTGCGGCTCGGCCAGGTGGTGATGGCCGCGAACACCCCGATGCTGCTGAAGGCCGGGCTGGTCCAGGGGAACCCGGCGGCCGGCGTACTGTCCGCCGGCCAGGTCGTGGGACTGATCGAGGACCTGCCGAGCTGCGAGGAACTGGTGGACCGGATCATCGCCGAGGCGGTCGCGACAATGGTCAAGACGTCCGCGACGGTAGTGGGCTAACTTGGCGTCTATGACTTACGACACCCCCGGGACCACGGTCCGGCTCCGACCGATCACGCTGGAAGACTGCGCCATCGACGAGGCCAACGTGTCGACCCCCGAGAACGACCCCTACAGCTTCTACGGCTTCACCGACCCGAACCGGCTGCGCAAGAGCGTGGAATCGGGCGAGGCGTACCAGAAGTGGGGCGATCTGACCGGCCGGCTCGCGGTCGAGGCCGACGGCGAGTACATCGGCCACGTCAGCTGGCACCCGGTGCACTACGGCCCGGTCCCGGCCCCGGGCCTGAACTTCGGCATCGGCCTGATCCCGGCCGGCCGGGGCAAGGGCTACGGCACCGAGGCGCAGCGGCTCCTGGTGGCGTACCTGTTCGAGAACACGACGGTGAACCGGGTGGAGGCCTCGACGGACGTCGAGAACCTGGCCGAGCAGCGGTCGCTGGAGAAGACCGGGCTGCTGCGCGAGGGCATCACCCGCGGCTGCCATTTCCGGGCCGGCGAGTACCGCGACATGGTGGTCTACGCCCTCGTGCGCGCGGACTTCGAGCAGGCCCGGGCCGCGAGCCGCGGCACGAAGGTCCGCACCGGGTTCACGGCGTAACGCGAATCTGTCGGCGGCTGGACGGATAATCCAGCTATGCGCGCCAGTCGACTCGTCTCCCTGCTCCTGCTGTTGCAGACGCGGGGACGCATGACGGCCCAGCAACTCGCCGACGAACTGGAGGTCTCGGTCCGCACCATCTACCGGGACGTCGAATCGCTGCACGAGGCCGGCATCCCGCTCTACGGCGACGCCGGCCCGGCCGGCGGCTACCAGCTGCTGGCCGGCTACCGCACCCGGCTGACCGGCCTGTCGGCGGACGAGGCGCAGGCGATGTTCCTGGCCGCGCTGCCGGGACCGGCGGCGGAGCTGGGACTGGGCTCGGTGATGGCCGCCGCGCAGCTGAAGGTGAAGGCCGCACTGCCGCCGGAGCTGGCCGACCGCAGCGGCCGGATCCAGGAGCGCTTCCTGCTCGACGCGCCCGGCTGGTACGACGACGGGGACACCAGCGCCTTCCTGCCCGCGGTCGCCGAGGCGGTGTGGAACCAACGGCGTATCAGGGTGCTGTACCGGCGGTGGACCGAGCCGACGGAGGTCGAGCGGACGCTGGCGCCGTACGGGATCGTGCTGAAGACCGGGAAGTGGTACGCGGTCGCGGAATCGGCGGGGCGGGTGAACACCTACCGCGTGAACCAGATCCTGGAACTGACCGCGCTGCAGGACGACGACTCGCGCTTCGAGCGGCCGGCGGACTTCGACCTCGACTCCTACTGGTCCCACCAGGTCGCGGAGTTCCGGACCCGGCTGGTCCAGGGCGAGGCGCTGATCCGGCTCTCGCCGGGCGGTCGGCGGCGGCTGGCGGAGGTGATGGCCACGGATGTGGTGAAGGCGGTGGACACCACCGCCGAGGACGACTGCGAGCGGGCCGGCTGGGTGAAGGCGACGGTGCCGATCGAGTCGCTGACCCACGCCCACGGCGAATTCCTGAAGCTGGGCGCCGGGGTCGAGGTACTGGCGCCGGAGACGTTGCGGGAGCGGATCGCGGAGACGGCCGCGGGGCTGGCCCAGCTGTACGGCGCCGCCTATTCGGCCACCCAGGCCGCGATCACGGCCGCGGCCGTACCCACCGACGCCGCCGACACCAGGAGAGCGCAGAACAAGAACGCGCCGAACCGGTAGCGGTACCAGAGCGACATCGGGGAACGCAAAGGAAACCACCCCTCGGGTCGGCATCCCTGCGTGAGTGATATCAGCACGCTTGGGTCGGGCGGGTCAAGGGCCGGGAAGCCTTTCTACGCACCCACTCCATCATGTGAGGGAGTAAGAAGCGTGTGAAGGAGCCGGGGACGCTTCCCTACTCGGCGGCGTGGCTCAGCCGCGCGCCGCCGCCTCAGCCCCAGCCCCAGCCCCAGCCTCGTACTCGGCCTCGTACTTGGCCCGCAGCTTCGGCGTCAGGTTCGCCTTCAGCGCGTCGCCGTCGTAGTGGTCCAGCACGCGCTGGTCCATCAACCGGCGCCAGGCCGGCGGGAACAGCGCGACCACGATCATCGTCGCGTAGCCGCCGGGCAGCTGCGGGGCCTCGTCGAACGAGCGCAGGACCTGGTAGCGGCGGTTCGGGTAGGAGTGGTGGTCGCTGTGCCGCTGGAGCTGGTACAGGAAGACGTTCGTCGACAGCCGGTCGCTGTTCCAGCTGTGGACCGGCTCGACCTTCTCGTAGCGGCCGCTATCAGTGCGCTGACGCAGCAGGCCGTAGTGCTCCAGATAGTTCACGATCTCCAGCAGCGAGAAGCCGAACACCATCTGTAGCAGCAGGAACGGCAGCACCCCGACCCCGAGCCAGACGGTCAGCGCCGCGAACAGGAGCACCGTCATCAGCCAGGCGTTCAGCACGTCGTTGCGCAGCGACCACGGCGAACGCTTGCGCAGCCGGTGCTTCTTCGTCTCCAGCGCCCACGCCGACTTCAGCGAGCCCCACACGGTACGCGGCCAGAAGCGGTAGAAGGACTCGCCCAGGCGCGCCGACGCCGGGTCCTCAGGCGTCGCGACCCGCACGTGGTGCCCGCGGTTGTGCTCGACGTAGAAGTGCCCGTAGCCGGACGGCGCCAGCGCGATCTTCGACAGCCAGCGCTCCACTTCCTCGCGCTTGTGCCCGAGTTCGTGCGCGGTGTTGATGGCGATGCCGGTCACGATGCCGATGGTGATCACGATGCCGACCTTGGACGCCAGGTTGACGTGCGGCTGGCTCCAGGCCCACGCTCCGAGCACCAGCGACCCGAATTGCAGCGGTAGATAGAGGAACGTCAGAACCCGGTAGTACCAGGCCGACTGGAGCTGCGCCTCCCGCTCCACCGGCGGGTTGGCGGCGTCCTCGCCGATCAGCCAGTCCCCGACCGGCACGATGACGTAGACCAGGAACGGGGTCAGGTACCAGGCCAGCGCGTTGTCGAAGCGGTGCCACAGGCCGTAGCCCACGTAAGGGAGGATCGGCACCACCAGGGCCAGCGGCCACAGGTAGCGTTTGCCGTCCTGCCAGGCCTGCGCCTCCGGTCGCAGCTCACTGGTACTGAGGGTCGACGCCGACATGTCACAGCCTCCCGCTGTCCGTTCCTGTCTGTTGCGTTCTGTCGTTCTCCGGCACGCTTTCGAGGGATTCCGCTATTGGATCCCTTGCACAATGAGAGTGGCACGCATCACACTGCAGGGCAAGGGTCCAAGTTGACAGGAGCGCCATGAATGACAAGCCCTCGCCCCCGTGGTTCGGCGCGGTGATCCTCGGCTGCCTGGTAGTGGCCGCCGCCTGGATCCTGACATACACCCTCGCGCCGATCCCCGGACAACACGCCCTCGGCGGGTGGAACTACGCGATCGTGGGAGTGTTACTGAACTTGTTCATCGGCCTGTCGATGCTCTGGCACGGCGACCCGCTGGATAAGAGCCGGCGGGAGGCGCGGGCGGCGCACGCGGAGCGGAGCAGCGGCGGATCGGCCGCGGGCAGCGCAAAGACCGCGAGCTAAAGACAGAGCCGGAATTCCCAACACACGCAAGGGTCCCCGCGTCAGGCAGACGCGGAGACCCATGCGTGCTGTGACTATGCCAACCTGCGATGCTGGTCTTGCTGTGCGACTACCACCAGACCGGCTGGCCATCGAGCGGGCCACCCAAGCAGATGCCGTAGCCAGGCTGGAGTTCCAGGACCTGGCCGCCCGATGCGATGCAGTCGTAGAGGGATACTCGCGGATGCACGTTGGTGACCGGAGGACTGGCGGTGGCAGAGGTGGCCGCGCTGGCAGTAGCGACCGGGACCAGGACCACGCCGGCCGCGAGAGCGGCGCCGGCAGCGATGGTGGCGATCTTACGCATGCGAGTACTCCTTCGAGTAACCAGTCAGGCACGTAGGGTGCCCTAAGTAGGCTCGCATGACCGGCCCGGGGCGCGCGCACCCCGATACCTCCGCGTGGGTGATCACCAAGGGTTGAATCCCTGGTCAGAGCGGGTGAGATGAGCTCAGGAGTTGACGCACTGGGAGTCGCTGATGTCCTTGCTGCCGCCGAACTGCGGCGGCTGCTGGAAGTTCGTCCCGAGCACCGAGGCGACGCCGCCGAGCGAGTACTCGATCCGCCAGCTGCCGGCCGCACAGGGCTGCGTGATGTTAATGTCCTGATAGTTCGGGGTCGGCATCCCGGTGTACGCGCGGGCGTCGCCGGCGTTCGCCCACGGGGCGTTGCCGGCCTTGTGGTACTGGAGCTGGAGTACCAGGTTCGTCTGCTTCGGCGGCGTGGCGCACTTTATGCTCACCGTCGACAGGACTTCCTTGTTCAGCGGGCGCGGGTCGTCGCTGATCTTGACGTTGCAGTCGTACTCGGTGGCGGTCACCTTGAAGTGGTGCCCCGAGCTGGTCGGCCGCACGATGAGCACCAGCAGCAGCACCGCGGCGGCGACTGCCGCGCCGGCTTTCCAATTCAGGTTCATCGCCATTCAGAGTACTGCCGGGAATCAGCTCGGTCACGGGCTTCACGAACTGATAAGCATCACGGATCGCATACGTTTCAGCGAACGATTCGCCGGGCATCGCGCGGCTGGTCCCACGACTATCCGCCGCCGATCCCGCCGCCCGTCCCGTCGGCGATCCCGGCGTGGGAAGACGTCGCAGATCAGAGTCTTTCGATGATCGTGACGTTGGCCTGACCGCCGCCCTCGCACATCGTCTGGAGCCCATAGCGGCCGCCGGTGCGCTCCAACTCGTGCAGGAGCGTGGTCATCAGTCGCGCGCCGGTGGCGCCGAGCGGGTGGCCCAGCGCGATGGCGCCGCCGTTGACGTTCACCTTGGCGAGATCGGCGTCAGTCTCCCGGGCCCAGGCCAAGACCACGGACGCAAAAGCCTCATTGATCTCCACGAGGTCCATGTCGGCCAGTTTCATGCCGGCCTTCTTCAAGGCGTGCGCGGTAGCCGGAATCGGCGCGGTGAGCATGTAGATCGGGTCGGCGCCGCGGACCGACAGGTGATGGATCCGGGCGCGCGGGGTGAGGCCGTGGGTCCGTACCGCGTCCTCGGAGGCGATGAGGAGCGCGGCGGAGGCATCAGAGATCTGCGACGAGACGGCCGCGGTGAGCCGGCCGCCCTCGACCAGCGTCCGCAGTCCGGCCATCGCCTCCTTCGACGTGTCCCGCCGCGGGCCCTCGTCCACCGCGAACCCTTCGTACGGCACGATTTCGCGCTCGAACCGCCCCTCGTCGATCGCGGTGAGCGCGCGCCGATGCGACTCCAGCGCGTAGGCCTCCATCGCTTCCCGCGACACGTCCCACTTCGCTGCGATCAGCTCGGCCGCGTGGAACTGCGTCACCGGCTGGTCGCCGTAGCGCGCCTTCCAGCCCTTCGATCCGGAGAACGGATCCGTGATGCCGAACTGCGTGGCGACCGTCATCGCCGCCGCGATCGGGATCTGCGACATGTTCTGCACGCCGCCGGCCACCACGAGATCCGCCGTCCCGCTCATCACCGCCTGCGCCGCGAAGTGCACGGCCTGCTGCGACGAGCCGCATTGCCGGTCCACGGTCACGCCGGGCACCTCCTCGGGCAGCCCGGCGGCCAGCCACGCGGTGCGGGCGATGTCGCCGGCCTGGTGCCCGATGGTGTCGACGCAGCCGAACACGACGTCGTCCACCGCCGCCGGATCCACCCCGGCCGCGTCCACGACCGCCTTGATGACGTGTGCTCCCAGGTCGGCCGGGTGGGCCGCGGCCAGTGCGCCCTTCTTACGCCCGACCGCCGTCCGCAGTGCCCCGACTATGTAGGCCTCGGCCATGGCTGCATCACTCCCTGCTTGGTACTGCTGATCCTGCTTGGTACTGCTGATCCTGCTAGGTACTGCTGATCCCGCCCTGCTAGGCACGGCTAATCCCGGCTCTGGAACCCTTCGAGGATCATGGAGAGGTACTGCGCCGAAACCGCCTCGGCCGTGAGCTTCCCGCCCGGCGCGTACCAGCGCACCGCCACCCACACCGTGTCGCGCACGAACCGATACGCCATGGTCGCGTCCAGATCCGCCCGGAACGTGCCGGACGCGATCCCCTTCTCCAGCGTCCCCAGCCAGATCTCGCGGAACTCGCGGTCGGTCTCGTCCAGATACCCGAAACGCGGTGACTGCCGCAGCTGCTTCGCCTCGTTCTGATACAGCGCGATCGCCGCGTGGCTGCGGTCGATGGCCTGGAACGAGGCGTCGACCAACTGCTCGAAGGCGCGGCGCGGATCGCTCTCCTGCTCGACGATGGCGCGGTAGTCGCGGAACAGCTCGTCCAGGAAGGTCCGCAGGATCTCGTCCGCCATCGTCTCCTTGGAATCGAAGTGGTGGTAGAGGCTCCCGGACAGGATCCCGGCGGCGTCGGCGATGTCGCGCACCGTCGTGTTCTTGTATCCGCGCTCGGCGAACAGGCCGGCGGCCAGGTTCAGCAGTTCGGCGCGGCGGTCGGAGGCAGGTGGCTTAGGCATGTTGGCTCGAAACGGAGAGGACTTCACCGGTCAGGTAGGAGGCATAGTCGCTTGCCAGGAACACCATGGCATTCGCGACCTCCCAGGGCTCGGCGGCGCGCCCGAACGCCTCGCGGGCGGTCAGCTCGGCCAGCAGTTCGTCGGTCGTGACCTTGGCGAGGAACGGGTGCATGGCCAGCGAGGGCGCCACGGCGTTCACCCGGACACCGTAGGGGGCGGCGTCCAGGGCCGAGCAGCGGGTCAGGGCCATGACCCCGGCCTTGGCGGCGGCGTAGTGCGCCTGGCCCTCCTGCGCGCGCCAGCCGGTCACCGAGGCGTTGTTGACGACGGCGCCGCCGGAGCCCTGGTCGCGCATCCGGCGCAGGGCAGCCCGGGTGCAGCGGAAGGTGCCGTTCAGGGTGACGTCCAGGACGCGCAGCCACTGGTCGTCTGTCATGTCCAGGACTGAGGCGGTGCCGCCCAGGCCGGCGTTGTTGATCAGGACGTCGAGGGTTCCGAAGCGCTCGGCGGTACCGTCGATCAGACCTTGCACCTGCTCCTCGCGGGTGACGTCGCAGACGATGGCGTGGACGTGGTCCTCGCCGAAGTCCTCGGCGAGCGCCGTACGCGTTTCCTCCAGGCGACGTTCGTGGTGGTCGCTGACGACGACCCGCGCGCCTTCTTCCAGGCAGCGGCGAGCGGCCGCGGCGCCGATGCCGGTTCCGGCGGCGGCGGTGACGGCGATGTTCTTGCCGGCCAGCAGGTTGTGGCCGGGGACGTAGGAAGGCGCGGGGATCCCCTTTGCTGCACTCACGCTCGCGGCTCCTTCGGCAGGCCGAGAACGCGCTCGGCGATGACGTTCCGCTGGATCTCGTCGGATCCGCCGTAGATGGTGTCGGCGCGGCTGAACAGCCACAGCCGTTGCCATTCGTCCAGGTCGTAGTCGGGTCCGGTGACGGTGCCGGCCGGGCCGAGCACGTCCATCGCCAGCTCGCCGAGGTCCCGGTGCCAGCGGGCCCAGGCCAGCTTCGCGATCGAGGCCGCCGGGCCGGGCGCGCCGTCGGCCAGACCGGTCATGGAACGCAGGGCATTGAGGCGCAGGACGTCCAGACCGATACCGGCGCGGGTGAGGCGGTCCAGGATCAGCGGCTCGTCGAGCGCGCCGGTCCGGCGGGCCAGCGCGATGACCGCGTCCAGCTCGCGCCGGAAGCCGATCTGCTGCCCGAGCGTCGACACGCCGCGCTCGAAGCCGAGCGTGGCCATCGCGATCCGCCAGCCGTCGTCCACCGCCCCGACGACGTTCGCCGCGGCCGTGCGGGCGTCGGTGAAGTAGACCTCGTTGAACTCGGAGGTCCGGGTCAGCTGCAGGATCGGCCGGACTTCCACGCCTGGCTGCTTCATCGGGACCAGCAGGTATGACAGGCCTCGATGTTTCGGCGCCTCGGGGTCGGTGCGGGCCACGACGAAGCACCAGTCGGCCAGGTGCGCCAGCGACGTCCAGACCTTCTGGCCGTTGAGGATCCACTCGGCGCCGTCCTCGCCGAGCACGGCTGTGGTCTTGACGTTGGCGAGGTCGGAGCCGGCGTCGGGTTCCGAATAGCCCTGACACCAGAGCTCTGTCACGTCCCGGATCCCGGGCAGGAAGCGCTGCTTCTGCTCCTCGGTGCCGAAAGCGATGAGCGTCGGGCCGAGGAGCTGTTCACCGATGTGGCTGACGCGGATCGGGGCGTCGGCGCGGGCGTACTCCTCGTGGAAGATCACCTGCTGCGCGACGCTGGCGGCCCGGCCCCCGTACTCCTTGGGCCAGTCCAGGCAAGTCCAGCCGTGCAGCGCCAGGTCGCGGTCCCACTTGAGGCGGACGTCGAAGGCCTCGTGCTCGCGCCCCGGCCCGCCCAATCCCTTGGCCTCGGCGAATTCGCCGGTCAGGTGGTCGTGGAGCCATGCCCGGACCTCGGCACGGAACGCCTCGTCCTCGGCGGTGTCGGTGAGGTCCACGGAGGCTACCCTACCAATCGTTTGCTTGGTACGGTAGGCCGCGTGGACCTGAGCTTCAGCACGGCCGAGGAGGAGTTCCGGGCGACGGTGCGGACCTGGCTGGCCGCCCACCTGCCGGCCGGACCGCTGCCGTCGATGGACACCGCCGAGGGCTTCGAGGCGCACCGCCGCTGGGAACTCGAGCTGTTCCGGGAGCGCTATTCGGTGGTGTCGTGGCCGGCCGAATACGGCGGCCGCGGCGCGTCGATCACCGAGTGGCTGATCTTCGAGGAGGAGTACTGGGCCGCCGGCGCCCCGGGACGCGTGTCGCAGAACGGGATCAACCTGCTGGCGCCGTCGATGCTGGACCACGGGAGCGCCGCGCAGAAAGCGCGGTTCCTGCCCGCGATGGCCTCCGGCGAGCAGATCTGGGCGCAGGTGTGGTCCGAGCCGGAGGCCGGTTCGGACCTGGCGTCGCTGCGTTCCACGGCGGTGCGGGCGCCGTCGGACGACGGATGGCTGCTGTCGGGACAGAAGACGTGGTCCTCGCGTGCGGCGTTCGCGGACTGGGGCTTCGGCCTGTTCCGCAGCGACCCGGCGGCCGAGCGTCATCAAGGGCTGACGTACTTCCTGTTCCCGCTGACCGCACCGGGAATCACGGTACGCCCGATCCCCCAGTTCGACGGCGAGCCGGGCTTCGCAGAGCTCTTCTTCGACGCGGTGTACGTGCCCGACGCGGACGTGCTCGGCGGCGTCGGCGAGGGCTGGAAGGTGACGATGGCCACCGCCGGCAAGGAGCGCGGGCTCTACCTGCGCTCGCCGGGGCGGTTCATGGCCACGGCCGCACGGCTGGTGTCGTCGTGGCAGGCGGCGGGCCGGCCGGCGGAGTTCCGCGACCGGGTCGCGGACGCCTGGATCGGCGCGCGGGCCTACCGGCTGGCGACGTTCGAGACCGCGGCGCGGATCGCGGACGGCGGCACGCTGGGGGCCGAGACGAGCGTGAACAAGCTGTTCTGGTCGGAGCTGGACCTGGCGATGCACGAGACGGCGCTGGATCTGCTGGGACCGGAAGCGGAGACGCTGGACTCGGCCTGGATGGCCGGGTACTTGTTCGCGCTCGCCGGACCGATCTACGCCGGGACCAATGAGGTGCAGCGGAATGTGGTGGCCGAGCGGGTGCTCGGATTGCCGAGGGGGGCTCGGTGACAGTGGAGTCGCGCGGCGCGATGGTGATGTCCGGTGACGCTGGTGTCCCCGGTGATGCTGGTGTTCCCGGTGATGCTGGCGTCCCCGGTGGTGCTGATGGCCCCGGTGACACTGATATCCCTGACGCTGGTGATCGGGCGCGAGCTGAGGAGGCGGCGCGGTGAGGTTCGCACTGACCGAGGAGCAGCGCGACTTCCGCGATGCGGTCGACTCCTTGTTGCGCGACGCGAACGGCGTGGCCGCGGCGCGCGCCTGGGCAGCGGGTGATACCAAGCCGGGGCTGGAGATCTGGCGCGGGCTGGCGGCCATCGGCGTGCACTCGCTGGCCGGCGAGTATCCGGTCGAGTTGTGTACCGCCATGGAGCGCATCGGCTACCACGCGGCTCCCGGCCCGTATCCGGAATCCCTCGCCGTCGCGGCCGCGCTCCCCGAGTGGCGGCCGCGCATCGCCGCCGGGGCGATCGTGACCGCCGCCGTGCCGCCGGTCTCGCCCTACGCACCGAATGCCGATATCGCAGAGGCCTGTTTCCCTGCTGCCGATTCGCAGCCGGTCGCCTCGCTCGACCCCACCCGGTCCCTCTTCCGCATCGCCGAGCGGCCCCAGCCCGAGCCCGCTCCCGCTCCCGCCGAGCTGATCCTCGACACCGCCGCGCTCCTCACCGCCGCGCAGCTCCTGGGCCTGGGACGTGCCGCCCTCGATATGACCGTCGCCTACGCCAAGCAGCGCGTTCAGTACGGCCGCGCGATCGGCGAGTACCAGGCCGTCAAGCACCGCCTCGCCGATGCGCACACCGGCCTGGAGTTCGCCCGGCCCCTGGTCTTCGCCGCCGCGCTCAGCGCCGAGCCGCGCGATGTCTCGGCCGCGAAGGCTGCCGCGAGCGAGGCCGCCTACCGTGCCGCCCGGGCCGCGCTCCAGCTCCACGGCGCCATCGGCTACACCGACGAGTACGACCTGTCCGTCTACTTCAAGAAGATCCGGTCGCTGCACGCCGCCTGGGGCGGCCCCGCCTTCCACCGCGATCGGCTGCTCCGGGACCTCGGGGAGCTTTGACCCGGGACTCACGATTCACGCAGGTCAGACCGCTATCCGGCAGATTCTCCGGCGGCGGTCCGCGCCGCCCCAAGATCCTCCCAGGTAGGGTGAGTACCGCCCAACAGTGGGGTTACCCCCATCGCCCCGACCCGCGCCGCCGAGCCACCATCTACTCATGACCTTCGACGCCACCCCGCCCCGCGCCCCGATCGGCGCCCTGCGGATGAGCAGCCTCGCCATGGCCGGCGTGATCGTGGCCGTGAGCGTGCCGGTCGCCGTCGCCACGATGGGGATGTCCACGCAGGTCACCGACCAGCAGGCACAGGTCCCGATCCGGGCGGCGGGACCGATCACGCGGGTCGTCGTCGACGACTCCGAGAGCGACGTGCAGATCTCCGGCGATCCGGCGGTCACGGGCGTGGACGGGCAGGCCGTCGTGCAGTGGAAGGGCAAGGGCGGGAAGCGGGCGGCGCTGCGGCAGAGTGTCGCCGGCGGGGTGCTGACGCTCACCAAGGACTGCTCCGACGGCGGGTGCGGGCCGATCGACATCACACTGACGGTGCCCGCGTCCGTCTCAGTACAGGCCACCACCTCCAACGGGCAGATCGTGCTCAACGGGGTCAGCGGCGCCGCCGTGCTGACGTCGAGCAACGGCGGGATCGAGGCCGACGGGCTGGGGTCGGCGAACTGCTCCTTCAAGACGACGAACGGCGGCATCGACGCCTCGTTCCGCGGCGCGCCGTCCCGGATCACCGCCGGCACCATCAACGCCGACGTGCACATCACCACCGACGGCAGCACCGCGTACTCCGACGCGGTCCACGTCACCAACGGCACACGGCAGCTGTCCAACGTGCGGGACCGCAGGTCGCCGAACGAGATCGACGTGACCACCGCCAACGGCGACGTGACCATCAGTTAGGGCCCTGAAATGACCTCCGAACCCACCCCGACCCGCCGCCCGATCACGACCGTCCGGATCAGCACCGTCGCCCTGCTCGGCATCGTCGCCGCGATCGCGGTCCCGGCCGGTGCCGCCGCGCTCGTGGTGTCCGGCTCGGTGAGCGAGAAGACCGAGCAGGTGGACATCGACCAGGCCGGTCCGGTCCAGAAGATCGTGGTGTCCGACACCGACAGCTCGGTGCACATCACCGGCAACGCCACGGTTCCCGGCGTGTCCGGGCACGCCACGTTGCAGTGGGGCGACTTGGGCGGCGACGGCCATCCGGTAGCCCTCGACCAGAGTCTCGCGAACGGCGTGCTGACCCTGTCGAAGTCCTGCGACGGCGGCCAGTGCGGCAGCGCGGACATCGACATCCAGGTAGCGCCGTCCGTTTCGGTGCAGGTGGTGACCACCAACGGCGGTGTCCAGGTGAGCAACGTGTCCGGGTCCGTGAACCTGAAGACCACGAACGGCGGCATCACCACGGACCAGCTCGGCGGCGGCGACGCATACATGAAGACCACGAACGCCCCGATCCAGGCCGCCTTCGCCGGCGGCCCGAAGAACATCACAGCACTGAGCACCAACGCGCCGGTCGACATCACCACCGACGGTCGCACCAGCTACTTCGACGACGCCCATGCCACCAACGGCGACACGAATCTGGAAAACGGCTCGAACCGCCACTCCGAGAACCTGATCACGGTGCGGACCACCAACTCCCCCGTCACGGTCAAGTAGCGCTCAGGCACTCATCGGCCGACCGCTAGACCGGCCCGCACCGCGGCGAACACCGCGGCGCGGGTCTTCGCGGCGGTCGGATGCGGCATGTTCAGGAAGCCATGGAACATCCCCTCCACCGGAAGGTGCTCCACGGCGACCCCGGCCGCGGCGAGCCTGGCCGCGTAGGCGTCGCCTTCGTCCCGCAGCGGATCGTGCTCGGCGGTGACGATGCAGGCCCGCGGCAGACCACTGAGATCTGGCGCATTGATCGGCGACATGTAGGGATCGGCGACGTCGGCACCCTGCACGTATTGCTCGTGGAACCAGGCCATGTGCTTCGCGGTGAGGAAGAACCCTGTCGCGTTCTCCTCCCGCGACGGGTAGCCGTTCTCGCCGATGTCCACGGACGGATAGATGAGCAGTTGGAGGGCGATCGCAGGGCTCGGACTCCCCTGCGCGGCGCGATCCCGCGCCATCAACGACACCACCGCCGCGAAATTGCCGCCGGAGCTGTCCCCGGCGACGGCGAGCCGGGCCGGGTCCACTCGCAGTTCAGCGGCGTGCGAGCTGACCCAACTCGTGACGGCGTAGGCGTCGTTCAGGCCACCCGGGTAAGGCGTCTCCGGCGCGAGCCGGTACTCCACCGAGACCACCGTCGCGCCCGTCGAGTGCGCGAGGTCGCGACAGAAGTTGTCGTAGACGGCGATGTTGCAGATCGAGAAGCCGCCGCCGTGGAAGAACACGACGACAGGTGTCGTCGCATCGGGATCAGCATCCTGATCCGCGACCGGGCGGTAGATCCGGACCGGGACCTCGGAGGCGCCTTCGGGCCCCGGGACCGTCCGGTCCACGACCGAGGGAAGTTCCACCAGGATCGGCAGTTCCGGTGCGTGCGCAAGGATTTCGCGGGCCTGGACCGCGTCGGTGACGGTCTCGCCGAGATCGGGGAAGACCGCCGTGAGCACGTCGACGATGGCGCGGGCACTTGGATCGAGCGTCATCGGGTCTCGTCCTTCTTCCGGAAGTGCGGGATGACATGAGCTCCCCACTGGCCGATGGTCTCCAGCGCGGCGTCATGCGGGACGGTACCCATCTGGATCAGACAGATCACCTCGTCGACGCCGATCCGGGCGAGTTGTTCGACGTACTCGACGGCGCGGGACGCGGTGCCGTAGGCGTGGTCCACGTTGTAGGTGCCGGTGGAGCTGGGACGGACCGGGATGTTCGCCTCGTGCAGCTTGGCGACGACCACTTCCCGCTCCAGCTTGAGCACGGCCGCGTTGTCGTCGTCCGCGGTGTCCTCGGACGGCTCCGGGCCGCCGCCGTACCAGTGCAGGATCGACTCGGCGAAGAAGCGCTGGCCGCGCGCGCCGATCCGGAACGCCTCGGCGCCGTCGTCGGCCACGATCGTCGGACACAGTGCGGCGAAGTGGTCGTTGCGGACCGCCGAGACGAACCGCTCGCCGGTGCGCTCGGCCAGCGCCGCGTCGTAGACCCGCCGCAGCGCCGAGATCTCCTCGGCACCGGCGAAGCCCAGGACCAGCGCGCCGACGCCGTAGTCGGCCGCGGTGCGCAGGGTCTCAGCCTTCGAACACGCCATGAACAGCGGCGGGTGCGGGGTCTGGATCGGGCGGGGCAGCACCTGGCCGGGGCCGATGTCGAGCAGTCCGTGCCACTGGAACTGCTCGGCCGTCCAGCAGTTTCCGATGATCCGTAAGGCTTCTTCGACCTGTTCGTAGGTCGAGGCGGGGTCCACACCGCACATCGCCATCTCCTGCCGGGTCGCCCCACGTCCGGCCCCGAGGTCGAGGCGGCCGCCGGACAGGACGTCGAGCATCGCGGCCCGTTCGGCGACCCGGATCGGGTGGCCGTAGCCGAACGGCAGGCAGACGACGCCGTGGCCGAGGCGGATGCGGCTGGTCTTGGCGGCGACGTGGGCCAGGAAGACGTCGGGGGCGGACATGTGGGCGTAGCGGAGCAGCGAGTGGTGCTCCACGGCCCAGATCCGGTCGAAGCCGGCGGCCTCGGCGGCCACGGCCTGCTCGACGCAGTCGGCCAGGGTCGCGCGTTCACGCTGCGGCGTGGGGTCGGCGAGTTGGGCTTCGAAGATCACGGAGAACTGCACGGGCGCCTCCCGCGGTTTGTATTCCTATTAGAAACACACTGCGTGGCGCATGGAATCTCAGGCGGTGCGAGGTGTCAAGGCCCGCCGCGGCCTCCACTACTGTTGCTGAGATGGCCCCTCAAGCACAGGACGAACCGGTGGACGCCGAGACCGGCGCCGACGACCCGCGGCTGCCGGCGACCAGCTGGGCGGTGCTCGGCATGCTGTCGTTCGAGCAGGAGCTGTCCGGCTACGACATCAAGAAGTGGGCCGACTGGTCGCTGAAACTGTTCTACTGGTCGCCGTCATTCAGCCAGATCTACAGCGAGCTCAAGCGACTGGAGAAGCACGGGTACGTGACGTCGCGGACCGTGATGCAGGACGAGGTGCGCGGCAAGCGCGTGTACGCGATCACCGACACCGGGCGCGAGGCGGTGCGGAACTGGTCCCGGACGGCGCCGGTGGAGGTACCGGTGCTGAAGCACGGGGTGCTCCTGCGGGTCTGGCTGGGACACCTGACCGAGCCGGAGCGGCTGCGCGAGATCGTGACCGAGCACCGGGACAACTCCGAGCGGCGGCGGGCCGAGGCCGCGGTGGACGCCGAGGCCGCCCACGACGAGACGGCTTGGGCGTACCCGGAGATCGCGCTGAAGTGGGCCGAGCGGTACCACGCGGCGGAACGAGACCTCGCCGAGCAGATGCTGGGCGATCTGGACGAGTTGGCGGCTTCGGGGCGAGCCACCGAGCCCGTACCGTTGCCGCCGGATTCGCCTTCGCTGGCACCGCGACTGCCGGGAGTGCCAAGCACTGAATAACGTCCACTATTCGAAACGATATTGCCCAGAATACGGGCACGGGTGGACACTCGGAGCATGGCTAACGTGCACGAGGTCATCGACGCCAAACTGCGCAAGTTCATCGAGGCGCAGCCCCTGTTCTTCGTCGCGACCGCCCCGCTGGCCGCCGACGGACACGTCAACCTCTCGCCCAAGGGCACCCTCGGCTCCCTGGCCGTCCTCGGCCCGGACCGACTGGCGTACCTGGACCTGACCGGCAGCGGCGCCGAAAGCCTGGCCCACCTCCGCGAAAACGGCCGCATCACCCTGATGTGGGTGGCATTCGAGGGGCCACCGAACATCGTCCGCGTCCACGGCACCGGCGAGGTCCTATGGCACGACGACCCACGCTGGGACGACCACATCGCCCTGTTCCCAGCCGCCGCCGACCCCGGCGCCCGCGCGATCGTCCTGGTGCGGGCAACACGGATCAGCGACTCATGCGGCTACGCCGTACCGTTCATGGAGTACAAGGGCGACCGACGGCTGCTCGCGGAGTACTTCGGACGACGCGACGAGGAGTTCCACGTGGATTACGTGGCGCGGAAGAACACGACGAGCATCGACGGGCTGCCGGCCGTCCCGGTCGAGACGCTGCGCTCACAACTGAAGTCGGGGCAGCAGGCGTAGAGGAAGTCACGCACAACGACGACCCGCTGCACCTGTCTGCCGTGTTCGACATCACCCCGAATACCAGCCCGCCCTTCATCAAAGCCCCCTACGGCGAAGCCGGCTTCGCCGCCCAGACGCGAGACCGCTGCACACGGCCGAGACGGCCTGCCACCCCTTGCGACGCAGGCAACAATGAAGCCCAGATGCGAGCCAGACTCCTGACAATCTCCGGTCGGCGACAAGTGATCAAGGCCAAGAACCGACAGCCCGCGTCGGCAGTCGGAGCATGGCCTGTCGACATTGATCCACGACCCGGTCGAAGGCCGCCGTCAACTGGCAACCGTAGAGACGCGAATCGAGGCGAGGCAGTTCGCCCTTGCCGAATTCATCGTCGTTCGCGTCGTCTTCGAAGCCTTGGTGCAGAAGTACCTATCTGCCGACTCCGATCCGCGCGCCGTCAACGCGGTCGCACGCGAGGAAATATGCAACCTGGTGCTCAACGCCGAGCGCGCCGCTGCCGAATGGAACCCTCCGGTCGCTTTGACACCGGCAGCATCCACCGGGCTTGCTCGACACCCGCTAAGCAGCCTCCAACCCACGCGCACTCGATCAGACTTGGGGGCGATGCCAATCCGCTGGCCGTCGGTATTCATATCGGCAGCCGGGCCGGTCCGCACCCGCCAGCCCAAAATCCGCGCCCGCGCGACTGCTGCGTTACCAGCACCTGGACCGGCAGCCGAACTCACCGAGCCGACGGCCCCGCACCACCAGTTTTGTACTTCTCCGGCCGGTTTTCGGTTCGTTCCCCTCGGTCGCGTCGGCAGGGCTTTGCCTACAGTGCCGGTTCTCGGGAGTCAAGTTCGCGCTGTACGC
This sequence comes from Catenulispora pinisilvae, assembly GCF_015356865.1. Classification (GTDB taxonomy): domain Bacteria; phylum Actinomycetota; class Actinomycetes; order Streptomycetales; family Catenulisporaceae; genus Catenulispora; species Catenulispora pinisilvae. Next base: position 5,294 of record NZ_JAAFZA010000071.1, on the reverse strand, counting down.
AGCCGCCACCTGCCCGCTTACCGTAAGGGCGCGGACTTTACTCCCGGGGTTCGGCGCTGTACCCATCGGGCTGACGACGCGAGCGAGGGGAACGAACCGTAGCCGCCTCAGGGACCGCCGCCGCAGGGCCCTAGCCGGACCACCCTATGGAGCAGCGCCAGTTCCCCGAGGGAGCCAAGAGCCCCCGCCGGAGGCGCCGGCCCTTCACCAGGGCTCTTGACCTTGACTTTTTGCCCTTGCTCCGACCCACCGGAGTCGAAGAGGCCTGAGGTGCGGCGGGGTCGTGAACGCGGGAACTGGCAGCCGACACACAGACTCGCCGACCCGAACCCCGAACCGGCACAACTAATACCGAAGGCCGTAAACAGCTTCTAAGGCCACAGCCGAACCGCAGTTCGGTTCGAAACTCCCCGACTCGAAAACTCCCCGCCCCGACCGCCCCTAGATCGCTCTGGCGAGTTGCCGCGAAGGCGGCTACGGTCCGCGCCATGCGCTTCGACCCCGAACAGGAAGAACTCCGGCGGACGGTGCGGACGCTGCTGGAGCGGGCCGCCGGTGGCGATGTGTGGCGGCTGCTCGCCGAGCAGGTCGGAGCGCTTGGGCTTGCGGTTCCCGAGGAATTCGGCGGTGCCGGGTTCTCGGTGTTGGAGACGCATGTGGTGTTGGAGGAGCTTGGGGCGGCTTTGGCGGCGCCCGGGTTTCTGAGCACGACGTTGGCTGCGCAGGCGATTCTGGCGGGGGATTCGGTGCGGGCTAAGGGGGATTTGCTGCCGGGGATCGCAGCGGGTGAGACGCGGGCGACGGTGGGATGGGGCGGGGCTGTCGAGGCTAGTAGCGAAGGTGGCGGCTGGCGGCTGACTGGCGTGGATGAGCATGTGCTGGATGGCGGCGAGGCAGACTTGTTGGTGGTGCCGGCGCTGATAGCGGATCGCAGTGGACTGATGCAGGAGGCACGCCCGGGCCTGGCACAAGCGGCACCTCCGGGCCTGACGCAGGAAGCACGCCCGGGCCTGGCACAAGCGGCACGCCCGGGTCTAACCCACGAAGCACGCCCGGACCTGGCACAAGCGGCACGCCCGGGTCTAACCCACGAAGCACGCCCGGGCCTGGCACAAGCGGCACGCCCGGGTCTAACCCACGAAGCACGCCCGGACCTGGCACAAGCGACACCTCCGGGCCTGACGCAGGAAGCACGCCCGGATCTGCCGCAAGAGGCACCTCCGGGCCTGGCGCGGGAAGCACGCCCGGATCTGCCGCAAGAGGCACCCCGGGGTCTAGCGCAGGAGGCACGCCGAAGCCTGGCGCGCGGGTCCCAACCAGCGCCGGGTGTCGGTTTGTTTGCGGTCGCCGCCTCAGATGCCGTGCTGCGGTCGATCGAGACTGTCGACCCGGGTCGACCGCAGGCGCGCGTCGAATTCCGCCGCTCCCCCGCGACCTTGCTCAGTGCCGACGCTCCCCTCGACCGGATCCTCGACCTGGCCTGCGTCGCCATCTCCGCCGAGCAAGTGGGGGCGGCCCAGCGTGCCTTCGACCTGACCCTTGCCTATGCGAAGCAGCGTGTGCAGTTCGGCCGCCCCATCGGTTCCTTTCAAGCGGTCAAGCATCGCCTCGCCGACATGTTCACCCTTCTGGAGTCGGCACGCTCCGCCTCCTACGCCGCCGCGTTCGCAGCTGTATCAGGGCAGGAACTCACCGTCGCCGCGTCACGTGCCAAGGCCTACTGCTCCGAGGCCTTCTCCGTCATCGCCGGTGAGGCGATCCAGCTGCACGGCGGCATCGGCATCACGTGGGAGCACCCGATCCATCTCTACTTCAAGCGTGCGCACGCCACCTCGCAGCTCTTCGGCACCCCCGCGTGGCACCGTCGGCGGTATGCGCACGCGGTCGGCCTCGCCGCCTGACGGTGCCCGTTGCGCGTTGCCGCTGCCCGTTGCGCGTTGCCGCTGCCTGTTGCGGAACAAGCAAGGCCCCGAGCCCATAAGGGATCGGGGCCTTGTCTTTAGCTCCAGCCTTAACGCTGGATCAAATGCTGGATCAACCACTGGGGCCAAATCGGCTCTAGATCTCCGCGAGCGCCGGCTCGGCCTCGATCAGGTCCGGCAGGTCGGCGTCGCCTTCGTCGGCGGTGTAGTCGCCGGCCTGCGTCTCGTCGACGCCGTCGGCCACCTTCAGTGCCCGGAACACCAGGGTCAGCGCCACTGCGACGACTAGGTTCAGGACCAGCGCCGTGATCGCGATGTACGAGTACAGGTGCGTGCCCGGGACCTTCGCGATCTGGTTGCCGAAGTGCTGCTGGAGGACTGTCTTGCCGTCGGCGGCGAACTTCTTCTGCTGCCAGGCGACCACGATGCCGTAGATCACGCCCGACCAGAGGCCCGCGACCAGGGCCCAGCGGTGGAACCAGCGGTTGAACAGGCCGATGACGATGGCTGGGAAGGTTTGCAGGATCAGGACGCCGCCGAGCAGTTGGAAGTTGATCGCGCTGGTGGCGTCCAGGCCCAGGACGAAGATCAGGGCGCCGAATTTCACCAGGAGTGAGACGGTCTTGGAGACCTGCGCCTGCTGCTTCGGGGTGGCGTCCGGCTTGATGAAGTCCACGAAGATGTTGCGGGTGAACAGGTTCGCCGCCGCGATCGACATGATCGCCGCCGGGACCAGGGCGCCGATCGCCACGGCCGCGAAGGCGACGCCGGCGAACCAGGACGGGAACACCGCGTCGAACAGGGCCGGGACCGCGCGCTGGGCGTTGCCGCCGAGGTGGCCGGTGGGCGTGCCGTTGAAGCCGACGGCCAGGGCCATGTAGCCGAGCAGTGCGATGAAGCCCAGGACCAGCGAGTACAGCGACAGGCCGGCCAGGTTCTTGCGGACCGTGTTGCGATTCTTGGTGGACAGCACGCCGATCTGCGCGTGCGGGTACATGAACAACGCCATCGCCGAGCCGAGCGCGAGGGTCGCGTAGGGGAAGGCGTTGGCCTTGCCGTTGGCCTCGTTCAGGGACAGGAATCCGGGCTTGGTCTTGCCCTTGGTGGTGGAGGCCAGGTGGAAGATCCCGTGCCAGCCGCCGACGACCCGGGTCGGGATGTAGATGACCGCGACGATGATGACCAGGTAGATCAGGAAGTCCTTGACGAACGCGATCACCGCCGGGGCGCGCAGGCCCGAGGTGTAGGTGAAAGCCGCCAGGACTGCGAAGGCGATGAACAGCGGCAGGTCCTTGGCGAAGGTCGAGGAGCCCTTGCCGCCGATGCCGATGACGTCCAGGCAGGCCTGGATGCCGACCAGCTGTAGCGCGATGTAGGGCATCGTCGCCACCACGCCGACGATGGCCACGCCCAGGCCCAGGCTCTTGGAGCCGTAGCGGCCACGGGCGAAGTCGGCCGGGGTGACGTAGCCGCGCTTGCGCGAGACCGACCACAGCCGGGGCAGGAACAGGAAGACCAGCGGCCACACGATGATCGTGTAGGGCACCGCGAAGAAGCCGAAGGCGCCGGCGGTCAGTGCGGCCGGGACCGCGACGAAGGTGTAGGCGGTGTAGAGGTCGCCGCCGAGCAGGAACCAGGTGATCCAGCCGCCGAAGCTGCGGCCGCCCAGGCCCCATTCCTCCAGGTGGTTGGCGTCGCGCGCCTTGCGCCAGCGCGCGGCCAGGAAGCCGAGTACCGAGACCACCAGGAAGAAGAAGATGACGACGAACAGCTCGGTCTGGTTGATGCCGTGCGAGCCGACGTTCGGGGTCGGGACGCTCGATGCGCTCAGCGGGCGGGTCATTCCGCGTCCCCTTCCTCGGCGGTGTCACCTTCGGTGCCGTTGGTGCCGTCGGTACCGTCGGTACCGTCCGTCTCGGAAGAGGCGGCGCCGTCGCCGCCGTCCGCCTTCGGGGCAGCCGCTACGACTGTCCCCCCGACCGCGACCGGCCGGCGCGCCAACTCCTCGCGCCGCACGACGTAGTACGCCAGCCCCATGAGCGCGGCCGTCACCGCGACCCAGAGCAGCTGCCACCAGAAGAAGAACGGGAAGCCCGCCACCTCCGGCTTGTCCTTATCGAAAATCGGCACCCCCAACACGGCGATGAAGGGCACGATGACGCAGACCGCCGCGATGAGGCGGGCCGGCGTCACCACCGGCCCTCTAGTACTCTGCTCGCTCTCTGACATGAGACGAGACCCCTCCCGTTTACGTAGGGAAACTGCGCCGAAATCTAGTCGCCCGGCGCGTTTCCGATCACGGGTTAATTGACAACGACTCGGTAACGGATGCTACTGGCGTCATCCGTTGATCTGCGTGAACTGTTGCAGTGCGTGTCGGAAGGCTGTCGGGGCGATACTCAACGGCTCGGAGTAGGGATGGGAGAGCCCGATCACGATGAGGATTCCCAAGCCGACCATGGCGCCGAGACCGGACAGCACGACCGTGTTGCGAAGGTTGGCGGTCAGTCCGACCAGCGGCGGGTAGGCGACCAGCAGCACGGCGGCGATCACCAGCGCCAGGTAGAGCAGCGAGGGCATCGAGTAGTTGACGTCCGCGGCCCGGATCAGCCGCTTGGAGTAGAGGTCGTCCAGGGCGGCGGAGACGTCGGCCCGGTCCTGCTCGTCGGCCGCGGTGGCCGGCTTGACGGCGCCGACCTCGACCCGCAGGGCGTCCAGCGTGGCGGCGGCCGTGTCCGAGGTCTGATGCCGGCCCATCGCCGGCCAGTCGTCGGCGATCACCTGGTCGGCGTACATGGTCAGCCCGGCGCGCACCCGGTCCCGGTCGGCGGGCTGGAGCTTGCCGGCCAGCCAGTACGCGGTGGTCACAGACCGGGCCTCGTCATACGTGTGCTGACGGTCGGTGTTGTATGTGGACCAGGTGCTGGCGATCAGGAACGCGGTCACCAGGATGAACGAGGAAAGCAGGGCACTGCCGACCACCGACAGGGCCTGCGGGTTGTGCGAGCCAGACACCGCGCGCTCGGAACGGCCGAGCATCCTGGCCAGTCCGACCGCGACGATCACCCCGACGACGAGCGCGAGTATCGCCCAGAACACCATCATGGCTTGCCTCCTGTGGCCGGGCCGGTTGGTCCGCCGGCGGCCCCGCCGGCCGCGGCGGCCGCCGCGATGGTCGCCGGGACCATCAGGGCGACGAGTGTGGTCAGGCCCCAGTCGGGGCCCTGGTCCTGGCGGGCCGGGATCAGCGCCGCCTGTGCCGGGGGGATCCCAGGCTTCTTCACCGGGAGCTTGGGCGACGGCACGATGTGGTGCACCGGAGGCGGCGGCACCGGACGAGGTGCCGGCGGCCGGGGACGCGGGGGCGGTGGC
>NZ_JAAFZA010000070.1 GCF_015356865.1 Catenulispora pinisilvae | reverse complement strand
TACTTCCCTCACTGGACGATCACGCCCCCGGCAGGCCCGTGACCAGGACAACAAGAGCCGGATGACGGGAGACTGTCACGTCCGGATCTGTGGGAGCCCGGGGCTGAGATGCCCCGGGCCACCCGACAGGCTGAAGGTCAAGGTCAAGAACTGTGATGAAGAGCCGGGCCTCCGGCGGGCCTCGACAACCTCAGGGAAACTAGCGCGGTTCCCTAGGGTGGCCGGGTCAGTCTCAGCGGCTGCGGTCCCTGAGGTGGCTACGGTCCGTTCCCCACGGTCGCGTCGTCAGCCCGATGGGTACAGCACCGGTGTCCGGGGGTAAAGTCCGCGCACTTGCGGTTGGGTGCTCAAGCTGCGGTTTTGTGAAGCGCGAACTTGACCCCCGGCCACCGGCACTGTAGGCGAAGCCCTGCCGACGCGACCGAGGGGAACGAACCGAAAACCGACCGGAAGAATGGCAATCACAGGGTCCGTGGACACCGGTTGGTTGGTGCGGCTGCCGGTGAGGGCGTGGCGGCGGGCCGGTGGTTAGTTGGTCGAGAACATGCCCGGGTGCGGTGCAGTGCAGTTAACAGGCCCAGGTGCAGTGCTGAACGGCCATGCCTGCCTTGAGAGTCGAAGGCCCGGACCGGAGCCAGTTCGGCGACTATCGCAGCCGCTTTCTGGCGATCTTTCTCGGCAACCTGCTATCCCGGTGGTGGTATCGGTTGTTTGTTGCCGCCGGGCCGATCCGGCGCCCGCCAACCCGGAACGCGCACCTCGGACACCGGCGCGCTGGCCAGCACCGGGACCGGCGGCCGAGCTCGCCGAGCAGCCGGTACCCGCACCACCTGTTTTGTATTTCTCCGGCTGGTTTTCGGTTCGTTCCCCTCGGTCGCGTCGGCAGGGCTTCGCCTACAGTGCCGGTGGCCGGGGGTCAAGTTCGCGCTGTACGAGGCCGCCACCTGCCCGCCCGACCGCAGCCGCGCGGACTTGACCCCCGGACACCGGTGCTGTACCCATCGGGCTGACGACGCGACCGTGGGGAACGGACCGCACCACCTCACAAACCGCCGCCGCTGAGACTGGCTCGGCCACCCGAGGGAACCGCGCTAGTTTCCCTGAGGTTGTCGAGGCCCGCCGGAGGCCCGGCTCTTCACTACAGCTCTTGACCTTGACCTTGCCTGTGGCTCTTGATCTTGCTCTTGATCTGGCCTGTGCTGTTGATCTTGCTTGCGACTCTTGCTCTGACTTGCTGGAGTTGAAGAGGCCTGAGGTGTGGCGGGGTCGTGAACGCGGGAACCGGCAGCCAAATCACAGGCCTGCCGACCCGAACCCCGAACCGGCACAACTATGACCGAAGGCCGTAAAAATTGCCTTTCAAACAACAGCCAAACCGCAACCTGGCTCACAAACTCCAGCCCCAGCAAACTCCAGCCCCAGCAAACTCCACCCGCCGACGGATCCCGCCCGCCGATCGGCACGTCGCGAACCACATCGCGAAACTCCCGGGCAAACGTTGCCTGATACGGCACTACCGATCGACGCTCGCGCTCGTGAGGACTCTGCGAACGAAGTCGAAGCCGGGCAGCACGCGGACGCCTTCGTCATGGAGGGACTTCAGGGTCGGATCGTCGCCCGGGTCCAGGCTCACCGCCTCCTCCCACAGCGCGCGTTCCACCGCGCTCCACGCCGGACGTTCGCGGACCTCGATGTCGACGAATCCGGCCTGCTCCAAGCCGGCCCGGGTGTCGACCACGCGGAGCAGGTTCGAGACGCGTTCGTCGGTGGGGTCCAGGGCTTCCCAGGTCGTGAGCACGACGCGGCCGCCCGGGGCGAGTACGCGGTGGATCTCCTGGAACGAGGCGGCCTCGGGCTTGAACTGGATCGAGTCGACGATCACGACGGCGTCGACCGACGCGTCGGGCAGGCCGGTGCCGGTCAGGTCGCCGACCCGGTACTCGGCTTCGGCGCCCCACTGCTGCGCGAGTGCTTCGGCCTGGGTGATCGCCTCCTCGGAGAAGTCGACGCCGGTCAGCTTCGCGCCGGTCCTCGACGCGATCTCGAGTCCGTAGCCACCGCGTCCGCACGCGAGGTCCAGCAGCCGGCCGCCTTGCGGCAGGCGCAGGGCCTCGATCACGTCGGCGATGCCGTCCCAGGTCAGCAGGCTCGACGACAGCAGGAGCGGCGGCAGCCCCAGATACCCCCGCTTGATCTCGTCGCCGGTCGACTGCTCGGCCATGTCCGCGTACCACTGGTTGAAGTCTTCGGCCGACGGTGGTTTCCGCTCGCTCATTTACGCCCCCAGGGTTTGGTCACCGAGATCGCCACATTGGCAAGATATACGCAGGTTGCCACACTAGGGATGATCACCATGCTGGACCGCAGGGATCCCAGGTGCATCTGCGCGATCGTCCCGACCGGATGGGTGGCGGCGACGTGCGCGGCCTGGTCCAGCCGGGCCCGCAGGGCGAAGATCGAGGCGGCGGCCGCGGCCAGGGTGAGCCAGAACTTCACCGTCACCCAGCGCCAGGAGAACAGCCGCCAGGGGGTGGCCAGCGAGAGCCACAGCCCGGACAGCAGCGCGGTCAGACTCACCGGGATCACCAACGTGTCGCCGAGCATCTTCATCGCCCGGTAGGCCGCGCGCAAGGTGTCGGCGTCGTTCGTGAGCAGTGCGGTGACGGCCATCGTCAACAGGCACAGCGTCATCCCGAGCCAGCTGACGGACACGGCGACGTGCACGCAGACCAACGCCTTGCGCGCCCTGCTCCCGAGGCGTGGCAGCACCGTCTCTTTCTTGACGACGAGCACGGGCGGCACGCTCCTATCGGCTAGCGACGAGATGGGGCCGGGCGTTCAGCTCGGCGGGCCCATGCTCTCGGCCGGGGAGCAACGGGCACATCCGCTGTCTGAAGACACCGTCGCTACTCCGGCGGCAGTACGGCTGAGAAGGCGGTGGGGTCCGCTTTGGCGAGGCGGGTCGGGCGCGGCGGTGATCAAGGCGCCTGTCCAACCGTTGTCTGAACTTTTAAATCCGCCCCCTGTGATGGTGTTCACCTTAAATTGGTTAGCCATGGCCGTCTGATGCCTTAGAATCGTAAGCGACGAGATCAGATCCGATGGATTCCCAAGGAGACAACCATGAACAGCGAAGTCGTGACCGGCCGCCTGCAGATCGCCGCCGCTCGGCGCAAGGCTGAGGCCGAGCGTGAGCGCCGTACCCGTCCGGTGGAGACCGACGCGAAGAAGTGACCCCATGCGCCCGTTGAAACCGCGTGGGCCGGGTTCGAGCCCAGCGGTACCCCCGAGTAATGCCCCTGGCAGTAAGACCAGCCAGGGGCATTGCCTTTCCCTTGCCCGCAGTGGGGCGTCCCGCCGATCGCTGCCGGGGCGGTTCCGTCAGCCGCGTTGCCGTCCGGAGCCCTTGGGGCAGACGCCTGTCGCGTGAACAGGCGAATCAGTAGACTGCGACCAATGTCCTCCCTCGTCGGTGGTGTCCACGCGATCTGCGACGCATACGTGGACGAATACGCCCGCCTGTATCCGACCGCGGCCACCGAGTTCGGGATCCAGGGCCACGACGCCACGCTGCCGGATCTCTCCCCGGCTGGGCATGAGGCGCGCGCTGAGCTTGCTCGGCGGGGGCTGGCCGCGATTGGTGCCGCGCGGCCGGGTGATGACGGTGAGCGGGCCGCGCGCGCGGTGTTCGCCGAGCGCATGCGGCTGGAGGTGGATCTGCACGCGGCCGGGTTGCCGGGTTCGGCGTTGAACGCGACGTGGTGTCCGGTGCAGGAGGTGCGGCAGGCCTTCGACCTCATGCCGACTGAGAGCTCCGAGGATTGGGCTGTGATCGCCGCGCGGTTGGCCGCGGTGCCGGCGGCGTTGGCCGGGTATCAGGAGTCGTTGACGGCGGCGGCGATTGGGGCGCCGGGAGCGTCGGGGTCGGGGTCGGGGTCGTCGGGAGCGGAAGCGGCTCGGCGGGTGCCGGCGGTGCGGCAGGTCGAGCAGGTGATCGGGCAGTGCCGGGCGTGGGCGGGGCTGGACGGCGGCGGGTCGGCGTTCGGGGAGTTGGTCGTCGGCGCCGAGCAGGTGCCTGGCGTGACCGCCGCGTTGCGCGCGGATCTGGACGCCGGTGCCCGGGCCGCGTCGGCGGCGTATGCGGAGCTGGCGCGCTATCTGCGCGAGGAATCGGCGCCGGGGGCGACGGACGTGGACGCGGTCGGCGAAGACGTCTACCGGCTGTGGTCCCGCAAGTACCTCGGCGCGGAGGTGGATTTGCGCGAGGCGTATGAGTGGGGATGGATCGAGTTCCGGCGGATCCGCGACGAGCAGTCTGCTGCCGCCGCGCGCGTCCTGCCGGGTGGTTCGGTTCGGGAGGCGGCCGATGTGCTCGACGCCGATCCGCGATATCGCGTCACCGGTGTCGACGCGTTCCGGGACTGGTTGCAGGAGCGCGCTGATCGAGCGCTGGCTGATCTCGCTGGGACGTACTTCGACGTCCCGGACGCTCTGATGCGCCTGGAGTGCCTGATCGCGCCGCCCGGCGGCGGAAGCGGCGCCTACTACACCGGACCGGCGGACGACCTCAGCCGCCCCGGGCGGATGTGGTGGAACGTGCCGGCCGGCAAGGAGGTGTTCGCGACGTGGCGTGACCTCAGCACCGTGTACCACGAGGGGGTGCCGGGCCACCATCTACAGATCGGCACCGCGGTGACGGCGCCGGGCCTGAACCGCTTCCAGCGGCTGCTGTGCTTCATCGACGGGCACGGCGAGGGGTGGGCGCTGTATGCCGAGCGCCTGATGCACGACTTCGGCTTCCTTGATGACGGCGAGCTGCTGGGCATGCTGGACAAGGCGCTGTTCCGGGCCGCCCGCGTGATCGTCGACATCGGGCTGCATCTGAGGCTGCGCATCCCCGGCGCCACCGGCTTTCACGAGGGCGAGGTCTGGACGCCGGAGCTCGCGGTGGAGTTCCTGGGTAGCAGGACACTGATGGATGCCCGACGTGCGGCGGCCGAGATCGACCGGTGCCTGGGATGGCCGGGCCAGGCGCCCGCGTACAAGCTCGGCGAGCGCCTGTGGCTCCAGCTGCGCGAAGAGGCCAGGGCCCGCGATGGGGCCGGGTTCGAGCTGCGGCGGTTCCACATGGACGCGTTGCGGGCCGGTCCCGCAGGCTTGGATACGCTGCGGGACCTGGTGCTCGGCCGGCTCAGCTGACTTAGGCAAGCGGCCGGTGCGACAGTGAGTCGGTCAAGCGCGAGCCACCTGGTCCGGGCGCGAGCCGAACCAACTGGCCTGGGCGCGAGTCAGCCGGTCGCGCGCGGGCGCGCCTCAACCAATCGCCATCGCCGCGAGCGCCACTCGATCCACCTTCCCCAGCGCATTGATCGGCAGCTCCGGCAGCCACACCACATGCCGTGGCACCATGTGCGCCGGCAGCCGCTCCCGCAGCCGGTCGCCGACCACCGCCCCGAGCCCGCTGTCGCCGACGACGAAGGCGATGATCGCGGCTCCGCCCGGCGCGTCGGCACGGAGCAGCGCCGTCGCGTCGACCACCCCGGGGCAGTCGCGTACCGCGTGCTCCACCTCGCCGAGCTCCACCCGGTAGCCGCTGATCTTGACCTGGCTGTCGATGCGGCCGCGGTAGATGAGGTCGCCGTCCTCGTTCTGCTGGACCAGGTCGCCGGTGGCGTACATGCGCTCGCCGGGGGTCGGTGCGAAGGGGTCGGGGACGAACGATTCGGCGGTGCGGCCGGGCAGGCCCAGGTAGCCGCGGGCCAGGCAGACCCCTGCGACGTACAGCTGGCCGGGCTGTCCCTGCGGTGCCGGCGTCAGCTCTTCGTCGAGCACGTACAGGCGTACGCCGCGGAAGGCCGAGCCGATCGGCACCCACGCCGGCGTCTTGTCCGTGCAGCGATACCAGGTGACGGCGACGGTGGCCTCTGTCGGGCCGTAGCCGTTGGCGACGACCAGCGACGCGTGGTCGGCGAAGCCGTCGCCGTCCAGCTGTGAGCCGCCGGTGAACAGCAGGCGTACCCCGGCCTCGGCCAGGCGTGGGACCAGTGAGCGGCCGTAGGGGCCCAGGACCGCGGCGGGCAGGTCGACGATGCTGGCCGCCAGCTGCCGGGCGGTGGCCGCGATCCGGCCGATCGGCAGCTCGGAGCGGTCGGGGATGGCCACGGTCGCGCCGCAGCACAGGGCCATCAGGCAGTCGTGGACGGTGATGTCGGCGGTGAGCGTGGTGGTCCACAGGATCGTGTCGTCGGGCCGGATCAGGTCCAGCTCCAGGATCGAGGCGACGACCAGGTTGAGGATGCCCTCGTGCGGGATCCCGACGACCTTCGGGCGTCCGGTGGAGCCGGAAGTCGTGATGACGTAAGCCAATTCTTGCGGTCTGGGCTCGGCCGGGGAGGGTAGCTCAGACGCGTCGCCACCGCGATCGCCGAGTCGGTCGGCCGGCTCCGGATCGACGACGAGTTCCACCTGCGAAGTCCAGTCGACCGGCGCCTCCACCAGCGTCAGCAGACATCCGGCGTCGGCCAGTACCTCCTGCTTGCGCCGTCCGGGATCCTCCACGGCCAGCGGCAGGAAGGCGGCCCCGCAGCGCAGGACCGCGAGCATTCCGATCAGCGCGTCCAGGCCGCGGGGGAGATGCACCGCGACGATCGTCTCGGGTCCGACGCCGCGGCGGCGCAGCCGGTCGGCCAGCCGGGAGGTGGCCCGGGCGGTCTCGGCGTAGGTCAGCGTACGGTGCGGGGTGCGGATCGCGGTGGCGTCCGGCTGGTCCCGGACCCGCGCGTCGATGAGGTCCAGGACGGTCTGGGCCCCGGCGGGGACCAGGCCGGGGCGGCCCGAATCGGCCACGGCACATTCCTCTCACATCGGGCGGTGTGCGGCCCGCCGCAGGGGCGCGCCGCACACCGCACGTATCAGATGTCTGCTGTGGGTCGCTGTGAGTCTGTCTTCTTGAAGAGGGTCACTGTTGCGAGGTCCCTGCTATCAGGGCATTGGCGTCAGTGCGCTGCTGATCTGCGCTGCTATACCAGCACCGCGTCCACCGCGGCCGAGATCGTCGCCAGGTTCTGGAACGTCGCCTCCTTCAGCGCGTCCTGGGCGAGTTCGATGTCGAACTCGTCCTCGATGGCCAGCATCAGACCCAGGCACGACAGCGAGGTCATGCCCAGCTTCCACAGGTCGTCCTGCTCAGTCGGCCGGCCCTCGGGCAGCGCCAGGTTGAGGTGCTGCACGACCAGGGTCCGCACGGCCGCCACGGTGGTCTGCTGCGCGATAGCCATCACAGCGCCCCCGCCCCGGCCGCGGCCGGCTGCAACCGGCGCAGGTAGCGGGCCACCCGCCGGCCGCCGAGCAGGCTCCCCTGCGCGTACCAGAGGATGTCCGGCCCCAGCGCGTAGTCGGTCCCGACCCGCTCGTAGAACTGCGTGGCCATGTTCCGGTAGTAGTCGGCGATCTGCTTGGTGGTCATCTGCGGCGCGGCCTGCGCGCCGGTCTCGAACCAGCCGGCGAGGTTGTGCTCCACGTACTCCTGGATCGAGCCCTCGACCGTGCGGGTCGCCACCGGTCGGCGGGTGGGCTGGAAGATCGGGTCGATGAGACCCGGCTTCCCTTGGAGTTCGTTGGCGACGTGCGCGGCCAGCAGCGGTGCGCAGTGGAAGCCGTCGCGGTAGGTGCCGGACATCAGATACAGCCCGGCGCGCGGCAGCCAGCCGATCAGCGGGAAGCCGTCCAGGGTGACCGGCCGGTTGCCGGCCAGCCAGCGCACCACCTCGTGGCTGGCGGCGCGCTCGTCCAGCTGCTGCATCGAGTACTGGGCCAGGAACCGCACGTCCGCCATCCAGGTCGTGCTGCCGACCTCGTCGACCAGGCGGTTGGTGGCGCCGTAGTACTCGGTGCCGTCGCCTTGCGGCACGACGTGCAGGCCGCAGGCGAAGCCCCGGTTCGGGGTGCGCACCACGCTGCGGAACGGCTCCCCGCCGGTGCGGCGGGCGATCATGGCGAAGCCCAGACCCGCGAAGGTCGGGACCAGGTCCAGGTCCGGTATCAGGGTCTTGAGGACACTGTCGCTGAGCGCGCCGGCCGCGACCACCACCTTGCCGGCCTCGATGACGTGGCCGTCGTCGAGTTCGGCCCCGGTGACCGAGTCGGAGTCGCCGAGCAGGGTGCGTACCGAGGCGTCGAGCAGGGTGACGCCCGAGGCCTGGAGGTCGGACTGCAACGCGGTGAGCACCGCCCGGGCGTCCACGGCGCCCTCCTCCGGCAGCAGGATCGCCCGCAGCGCGCGGGTGTCGGTGCGCGGGTTGAAGCCGGGGATGTCGTGCGGGTCGCACTCCTGCCACGGCTTGCCGTATTCGGTCAGGGCGTTGATGATCGCCGCGAGGTTGACGTTGTCCAACTCGGCGCCGATGGAGTTCAGCACCACGTGGGTCTCCGGCGCGGTGAGCAGCGGACGTCCGCCGGGGGCGTGTTCCTGGAGCGCGGCCAGCACCGCGGGCCAGCGCTCGTGGGCGGCGACGCCCAGCTCGAACCGGGTCCGCGCGGGCTGGGTCCGCAGCGACTCGCTGGTGGCCTCGGCGAAGCAGCCCATCATGGCGCCGGCGGCCTGGCTGCCGCCGGAGGAGCGGTCGGCCGGGCCGACCACGACGATGGAGCCGGCGCCGGCGGCGCTGAGTTCGCGGGCCAGGAACAGCCCGAGCGCGCCGTTGCCGACGATGAGGACGTCGGCCTGTGCGGGCCGGACGTCTGGTTTCTCGGTAGTGGCTGACATGGGAGTGGCACCTCCGCTTGGGATCTGTATGGGATCTGTCTGGGAATCACTGGTTGCTGATCCGGATCGGCTGCGCTTCCCGGCCTTCCTCCGGGTGGTGATCGGGGCCGGTTCCGCCGGCCCCCGGTCGGCCAGCACGGCGCCGCGGCGGCAGGCACAGCTGTGCCGACCACAGCCCGGCCGCTCCCACGAGCAGCCAGAACACCTTCGTGCTGGAGGTGTAGACGAGCCCGCCGATCAGCGGGCCCAGGCCGGTTCCGGCCGTGATCGCCGCCGCGTAAAGGCCCTGGTAACGGCCGACCAGGTGCGGTGGCGACAGGCCGCCGAGGTGGGCGGCGGCCATGGAGGCGTACAGCATCTCCCCGGCGGTCCACAGCACGACCGTCGCCGCCAGCCAGGCCATCGAGCCGGCGAACGCCGTGAGCGCCAGCCCGGCTCCGGTGAGCAGGTTGCCCAGGAACAGGACGTACTCCGGGCGGCGCCGCGAGACCGCGCCGGTCAGCGGCAGCTCGCAGATCAGCACCAGCAGGCCGTTGAGGCCGATCAACAGGCCGAAACTCTCGGCGGACAGCCCGACCGAGGTCACGTGCAGTGGCAGACCCACCGTGGACTGGACGTAGACGAACTCTGCGACGAAGGTCATCGCCAGGAACCGGCGCAGGTGACGGTCGGCGAGCGCCGTGCGGTAACTCGGGTCGGCCGCCGTGTGTTCGATCCCTGATCCGCTCCCGGCGTCCGCGTCTCTATCGCCGCCTCCATCACCGTCCGCGACGCGCACGGTGGCGGCGGGGCGCGGGGCGTCGCGGACCAGGATCGCGGTGAGGATGCCGAATGCCAGGCTGGCCATCGCGTTGCTGTAGAAGAGCCATGCGAAGGACCGGGACGCGAGCAGGCCGCCGAGCACGCCGCCGATCGAGGCGCCGACGTTCATCCCGAAGCGGAAGACCCCCGAGGCCGCCAGCCGCTGCTGGTGGTCCATGCCGTCCACGAGCAGGGCCGCCGCGGCCGGCCGGTAGAGCTGGGAGGCGACACCGGTCACGCCGACCAGCCCGACCAGCAGCGCCAGGTTGCCCACCAGCGGGACCAGCGCGGTCAGGCCCGCGGTCAGCAACGCGGACACGGTCATCGTCCAGCGCCGGCCGATGCGGTCGGCCAGGTGTCCGCCCAGCGTGGCACCCAGTATGTTGCCGATCCCGGCGGCGCCCAGGACCAGGCCGGCCGCACCGGCCGAGCGGTGCTTGCTGGCCAGGTAGAGCACGATGAAGATCGGCAGGAAGTTGCCCGCGCGGTTGACCAGGTTGCCGGCGCTGACGATCCAGACCCGCGGCGGCAGGTGCCGCAGGCTGTCGCGGAATCGGAGTTCGCCCTCGGGCGCGGTGCCGCTCACCGGCGGCCCACCGGCTCCGTCCGGATCGTCACGGCCGCCGCCAGCCGCTCGCAGTTCGCGATCGCCTGCTCGGCGTCCGCGCCGCGCGCGATCACGTGGCCGACCCGGTCCTCGCTCCAGGTCAGCTCCGGCACCAGGGCCCCGGCCGCGACCGCGATCTCCAGCTCGACCAGCGCCGGATCCTCGCTCACCGCCTGGGCCCCGGACACCTCGACCACCCGGCCCGGCGCCGGTGTCAGGAACCTGATGGCAGCGCCGCCGGCCGGCGCGGGCGGCTCGGTCAGCGGCGGCACCAGGCCGAACGGGGCACCGAGCGCGTAGCTGTCCATGTCGATCCCGTAGACCAGCTCGGCCAGCTCGTTGATCCGGTCCCCGCCGATCCGGTTGTGCGATTCGATGACCACCGGTCCGCGCGGCGTCAGCTTCAGCTCGGTGTGCGCCGGCCCGTCCCGCAGCCCGACCGCGTCCAGCAGCGCGAACACCAACGGCTCGGCGCGCCGCACATCAGGGCCCGGATGCCGGCTCGGCATCGAGTGCCCGAGTTCGACGAACCCGGCGGGACCGGCGCCGATCACCTTGTCGGTGACCGCGACGACCACGTGCCGGCCGTCGAAACTCAGCGTCTCGACGCTGATCTCCGGGCCGTCCAGGTACTCCTCCATCAGGAACTCTTCGAGCGGCCCGGCCAGATCGCGCGGGTCGAGCAGGGCGCCGAGCTCGCGGTAGCGGGCCAGCACCGCTGGCACCTCGGCTTCGGTGCGGACCGCGAGCACGCAGATGCTTCCGGCCTCGCGCGTCGGCTTCACCACCACCGGCAGGCCGTGGCGCTCGACGAACGCGCGCAAGTCGTCCTCGGTGCGCCCGATAGCGGCCGCGACCGGGCTTACGCCGACAGCTTCGAGCCGCTGCCGCATCTGCCACTTGTCGAGCAACAGCTCCACGGTCTCCGGCGTGGTGCCGCCCAACCCGAGCGCCTGGCTGATGCGGGCCGCGGGCAGCAGGCCGAGTTCGAACAGCGACACCACTTTCTGGAAGGGATAGGCGCGATGGAGCGCCGACACCAACGGCAGCAGCCGCTCGACGTCGGAGTAGTCCAGCAGCAAGGCCTGGTCGACGTAGGGCCGGTGGGCCTCGCCATAAGAACCCGGATATTGGAGGTAGACCACGCGCAGGCCGAGCGTCCGGGCCTTCTGGACGATCTTCGGCCGGCCGCCGATGACCAGGACGACCGGTTCGGCCGGTGGTATGGCAGGGGGCTGCGCCACACCGGCCGCCTCTGTCGCGGGCTCGGTCGCGGATTCGGCCACGGGCTCGGCCATGGGCACGGTGACGGGCTCGGCCATGGGCACGGCCCCGGGCTCGGCCCGGGATCCGGCCACGGGCGCGGCGGACTCCTGGCGCGCGTCGCTCACCGCGGCTCACCGTCCATCGCCCGGCGCAGGCTCAGCGGCCGCAGGTCGGTCCAGTCCCGGTCGATCCGGGCCAGACACTGCGCCTTCGGTCCGGGCGATCCCTCGGTTCGCCATCCGGTCGGCGGCTCGCGGTCGGCCGGCCAGATCGAGTACTGCTCCTCGTGGTTCACCACGACCAGGAAATCCCGGCTCTCGTCAGCGAACATGGTGCTCGGTTCCCTCCTGAAGCGTCCAGATGACGGCCTCGGGAAGCAGCGCCTCCCAGGCGGCGTAGGTGTGGCCCCCCGCGCCGTGCTCGAAGCGCACGGTGTTGCCTTGTTCGTCGAGTTCCACAGCGGTCTTCTGATTCGCCTCCAGGAGACTGAGTCCGTCGTCCAGGCTGAGGTCGGCTTCGGCGTCCCCGGCCGCCAGGAACAGCCGGGCCGATGTCAGAGTCGAAGCCGGGCCCTGGAGGGTTCCGTCTGGTCCGTCTGGTCCGTCTGGTCCAGGGCCGAGCCGGTGTTCGCTCAACGGCCCGGACAGCGCCGCCGCCCCGGCGAACCGATCGGGCCGACGCAAAGCGGCCCGCACCGCGACCACCGCTCCCAGGCTCGCGCCGAGGACGACCGCGCGCTCGGCCCGCAATCGCGTGCCGAGCCAGGCACGCAGGTGCGGCAGCAGCTCGTCGGCGAGGACGTCGACGTACCCCGGATCGAGCAGTTCGGTACGGCGCACCGAGGAGTCCGCCGGGCTCAGGAACACCGCCGCCGTCGGCCCGATCCCGCCCTCGGACGCCAGCCGGTCCAGCAGCGCGGGCAGCCGCATGATGTCCACGAACTCTGATCCGTCGGGGACGACCAGGGCATGCTCGACGATCGCGTCGGGGGCGCCCGGCGTGACGAACAGGTCCACCCGCCGGTCACCGCCGAGCGCGGCGCTGTGCCACGTCTCGCGCACCAGCCGGTGCTCCCGCGTGGCAGCCGCCAGATCGGGCGTGCTCGCCAGAGCCAGTGCCGCCGCGTACGAGGCGGGAGTCCGGTGCTCCATCATCAGCCGCAGCGGGATCTCTCTGCCGAGCAGATTCCGGATGGCCGCCGTCGCCCGCGGCACCATCAGGGAGTGGCCGCCGCTATCGAAGAAGTCTGATTCGGACGTGAGTGCGGTGCCCGAAACCTCTGACCACGCCTGCGCGACCCGGCTGACAAGTCCGTAGTCGCCAACGCTGTTGATCTGCTCTTCCGGGCGATCGGCGACCCGGCTGATCGGGGGCAGTGCGGCCCGGTCCACCTTGTTGTGCGCGGTCAGCGGGATCCGGGGCAGCTCGATGATGTGGTCCGGAACCATGTACGCGGGCAGTTCGGTACGAAGGGCCCGGCGCAGCGCGTCATGGTCCAGCGGCGCCGCGGGCTCGGCGGCCGTGGTGACGTGGGCGGCCGTGGTGAGGTAAGCGACCAGGCAAGGACCGGTCGCCGACTCGGCGCGCGTCACGACCACCGCCGTGACTCCGGGCTGGCGCAGCAGCGCGTGCTCGACCTCGCCGGTCTCGATCCGGAAGCCGCGGATCTTCAACTGCCGATCGGCGCGGCCGAGGAAGTCGATCTCGCCGTCGGGCAGGCGCCGCCCGACGTCGCCGGTCCGATACATGCGCGATCCCGGCGGGCCGTAGGGGTCGGGGACGAAGGCTTCCGCAGTGCGTCCGGGACGTCCGTGGTAGCCGCGTGCCAGGCCCGCGCCGGCCAGGTAGATCTCGCCGCGCATGCCGACCGGCGCCGGCCGGAGATTCCGGTCCAGGATGTAAATGCTCGTATACGGCACGGCGTGGCCGATCGGCACGCGATGGGACGGGGCGGGACCTGCGAAGACCGTTGACAGCACGGTGTTCTCGGTCGGTCCGTACGAGGCGAGCACCTCGCATCCCGGGAGCCGGAGCCGCGCCTGGGTGAAGCTGCCCGGCCGTACCACGTCGCCGCCGACGATCAGCTGGCGCAGTCCGGCCAGGAGGTCGATGTCCCGCTCGACGAGCAGGTCGAGCTGCGGCGAGACGAGCTTGAGAGTGGTGACGCCGTGCTGCCGGACCACGTCGGCCGCGTTCTCCAGCCACGTCCCGAGGGCGGCTATCGCGACCCGCCCGCCGTGGACCAGCGGCGCCCACTCCAGCACCGCCACATCGAAGGTGAGCGGACCGGCTTGCAGGAACGTGTCGCCGGGACCCACCGCGAGGTAGCCCGCCGC
This sequence comes from Catenulispora pinisilvae, assembly GCF_015356865.1. Lineage (GTDB taxonomy): Bacteria > Actinomycetota > Actinomycetes > Streptomycetales > Catenulisporaceae > Catenulispora > Catenulispora pinisilvae. The sequence goes on along the minus strand of NZ_JAAFZA010000070.1, from coordinate 30,247 downwards.
GCCGACGGCCAGCCGGCTCAGTGCCCGATGCGGCACCGCGACCGATTTCGGCTTGCCCGTCGATCCGGACGTGGAGATCAGATAGGCCAGGTTGTCGGGCCGTGCGCGCACCGGGACCAGGTCCGTCGCCGCGGCCTCCGACAGGTCCGGGTCGCCGCCGCCGAACTCCATCACGAACCCGATGTCGGCCGGAAGCGCCGAACGCAGCGCGGGGCTGACGACGGTCAGGATCGCCGCGGCGTCGGTCAGCAGGAACCGCAGTCGCTCAGCCGGAAAGTCCGGATCGAGCGGAAGGTAGGCCGCGCCGCTCTTGGCGACCGCCAGCAGCACGACGGCCCGGTCCACACTGTGTTCCAGGCACACCCCGACGACCTGCTCTGGACCGGCGCCGCGCGAGACCAATCGCCGGGCGAGTCGGTTCGCTCGCTCGTTGAGTTCGCTGTAGGTCAGCTGCCCATCGGGGGCGACCACCGCCGGGACGTCCGGATGCCGTGCGGCTCGGGTTTGGAAGAGTTCGACGACAGTCTCCGAGGGCACCGGGCTGGGATCGTCGAGCCGGTCCCGCGGCTCCAGCTCGGCGGCGTCCACCAGGACGAAGTCGTCCATCGGCCGGTCGGGCTCGGCGACCGCGTGTTCCAGCAATCGCACGTAACGCTCGGCGAGCGCGGCGATCGGTCCGCGGTCGAACAGGTCCGGCCGATACAGGAAGGTGGCACGCAACCGGCCGTCGACCACCATCGTCGTCAGCGACAAGTCGAAGCGCGCGGTCTCCGGCACCCCCGGCCGCCACCACACCGGCGCGTTCTGCCGGCCGGTCAGGTTGGTGTGGTCGCCGCCGTGGTTCACCGCGACGTCGAACAGCGGGTGCCGGCCCGGATCCGAGCCGGCCCGCAGTGCCCCGACGATCTCCTCAAACGGCGCGTCCTGGTGTGCGTCGGCCGCCAGCCAGGCCTCGCGGGTGGCGGTCAGGGCCTGGCGGAAGGTGAGGCCGGGCGTCGACAGGTCGACCCGGAGCGGGACGGTGTTGACGAAGAACCCGATCAGATCCTGCAACGCGCCGTGCGGCCGATCGGACACGATCGCGCCGATCGTCACGTCGCCCTGTCCGGTGGCCTCGCCGAGCAGCCGGGCCAGGGCGGCGGTCACCACGATGAACGGCGTGGCGCGCGCACCCCAGGCCAGGTCGGTCAGCTGCGCGGTGACGTCCGCGGGCAGGTCCACGGCGACGGTCGCCCCGCTCCCGTCCGGCGCCGGCCGCCGGGGCCGGTCCGACGGCAACTCGGCCCGCTCCTGGCCGGACAGCATCGAGCGCCACCAGTCGGCCAGTTCGGCCCGGCGCTCGGGGGTCAGGGCTCGTTGTTGCCAGGCGGCGTAGTCGCCGTACTGCACGGCGAGCGCGGGCAGGTCGGGCTCGCGGTCGGTGCGCGCGGCGTCGTAGAGCTCGAACAAGTCGCGGGGCAGCAGATCCATGGACCAGCGGTCGGTGACGATGTGGTGCAGCACCGTGTAGAGCGCCGGCGGTCCGTCGTCCGGTTCGGCGGCCACGACCCGGAACAGCGGCGGCCGCGCCAGGTCGAAGGGCTCGGCGCCGGCCCGGTCCACCGCCGCGCGCCAGTCGCGCCCGGCCCAGGTGACCGGGACCTCGACCGTCTTCAGGACGTGCTGCGAGGTGCGGCCGTCGGCGTCGGAGACAAAGGCGGTCCGCAGGATCTCGTGCCGCCGCACCAGCGCGGCCAGCGCGGCGTCCAGCGTCCCGGGATCCAGGCCGTCGGCGAACCGCCAGCCGCCGTGGATGTGGTACCGGTCGGACGCCGAGTCCAGCTGACGCTGCCACCACAGGCGCTGCTGCCCGGCGGAAAGCGGGTGGCTGCGGGCCTGGGGGTCGTGGGCCAGCGCGAAGGGATTGGCCGGACGGCGCTGGCGTCTGCTTGATCGCCGGGGCTGGTCGGCGGGGGACTCGCGGGACATGGCAGAACCACCTCTTTGTGCGAGGGCAGGCGTATATGAGGTCTGCGCGGTACGCGAGCAGGCGAGGGCTCGGCGTCGGCGAGGGTTGGACGGGGTTGGACGGGTTGGGCGCGGCGTGATCGCGCCGCGGCGAGGGTTCGCCGCGGGCGAATCAGACGTGCGTCATCGCATCCCCGGAACCGGGGCATGAATCGGCCTCAAGGCCGAGAAAGAGATGCCTGGAAAGAGATCAGGCGGATCTGCGCCAGCCGTTCCGGTCGCCGTGGATGAACAGCGCGGATCCGGAATCGGTGGAGACGAAGTGTGTGGCACTGGTCGTCATGAGATGGAGCCCCTCCCGTTGGCCGGGTTCGATATCGCGCAGGGCGTAATCGCAACCGTACCTTTCAGCTCACGTCCCCCTTCTTATCAGAGGTCTGGTTTCTCCGCAACGGTCAGATCTGACTGGCTCCGCCGTCGACGAAGACCTCCGCGCCGGTCATGAAGCTGGCGCGGTCGGAGGCGAGGAAGGTTACGACACCAGCTGTTTCCTCCGGCTTTGCCAGGCGGTTCATCGGCACGGTGGCGATGAGGGCCGCGCGCAGCTGTTCTTCGTCGGGATTCAGGCCGAGCAGGCCCGGGGTCTCGGTGGGGCCGGGGGCGATGGTGTTGACGCGGATTCCCCGCCCGGTCAGCTCCGCGGCCCAGGTGCGGCCGAGCGAGCGGACCGCGGCCTTGGTCGCGGCGTAGACGCTCAGTGCCGGCGCGGCTTTGACGGCGACGTTGGAGCCGCACAGGATGACCGAGGAACCGTCCTTCAGCAGGGGCAACGCCTTCTGAACGGTGAACACGACGCCGCCGACGTTGGTGTTGAACGTGTCCGCGTAGTGCTCCCAGGTGATCTCGCCGAGCGGTACGAGCTCGGCGATACCGGCGTTGGCGAACAGGATGTCCAGACCCCGGCCGGACTGCTCGACGGCCGCCATCACCCGGTCGAGATCGGCGAGGTCGGTGACGTCGGCCTGGATGCCGGTCGCGCGCTGCGCGCCGGACTCCGCCGCGATCTCGGTCACGATCTCGGCCAGCCGGTCCGCGCGCCGTCCGGTCAGGAAGACGTACGCCCCCTCGGCCGCGAGTGCCCGGGCCGAGGCCAGGCCGATGCCGGAGGTGGCGCCGGTGACCAGGGCGGTCTTGCCGTCGAGCTGTCCCATGGGTGACTCCTTTTTGTACCGATCGGTTGGATGCTGCGCGGCCACGCTAACAGATTTTGTACCGATCGGTTTCCGGGTGGTCGGAGTGGCCGGAGGATTTTTGTACCGACTGGTAGATTGGCGTCATGAACAGGGTGTCCGCATGATCGCCGACGAGGTGCGCGGCCGGGGCCGGCCGCGGGGCTTCGAGGAGAACGAGGTCCTGGACCGGGCGGTCCGGGTCTTCTGGGAGCACGGTTTCGAGGGCGCGTCGATGAGCGATCTCACCGCCGCGATGGGCATCAACAAGCCGAGCCTGTATGCCGTGTTCGGGAGTAAGGAAGAGCTGTTCCGGCGCGCGCTGGTCCGCTACCGGGACACCTACGTGGCGTACGCGCCGGCCACCCTGGAGGAGCCCACCGCGTACGGCGTCGTCGAGCGCTATCTGCGGGCGGCGGTCGACGCCCTCACCGAAAGCGGCCATCCGCCCGGCTGCCTGTCCATCCAAGGCGGACTGTCCTGCGGGCCGGCGAACAGCGGGATCACCGAGCTCCTGGCCGACTTCCGGGCGGTCTTCGAAGGCGCGCTCGCTCAGCGGCTGGCCCGGGCGGAGGGGGAGGGCGACCTCGTATCCGGCACCGATACCGCCGCCCTGGCGCGGTTCGTGGTGACCTTGGGCCAGGGCCTGGCGGTCCACGCCGCGGCCGGCGCCGGGCGCGAGAGTTTGCAGGCCTCGGTGGACGTCGCGCTGCGGGCCGTGGCCAGCTTCAGTGCCCCGCCTCAGGACGCCGCCCGCACCTAGACTTGGCAAGTGAGCATCACACTGACCTTGTTGGGCGACGTGCGCTGGCACGGGGTCCCCGTCGTCGGTGAGCGCCCGCAGGCGTTGTTGGCCGCGCTGGCTGCGCGCGACTGCCGTCCGGTGGGGTCGGCGGAGCTGATCGAACTGGTGTGGGGCGAGGCGGCGCCGAGCAACGGGGTGAAGGGCTTGCAGGTCCTGGTGTCGCGGACTCGCAGCGCTTGCGGGGTGGAGGCGATCGTCCGGGAGGGGGCCGGGTACCGGCTCGGCGCCGGGCCGGACGAGGTCGACAGCAGCAGGCTGTCCGGGCTGGTCCGGGAAGCGGCGGCGGCGCTCGACGGCGATCCGGCGCGGGCCGAGGCGCTGGCTCGGGAGGCGTTGGCGCTGGCCGACGGCGACCCGGCGGGCGGCGACAACGCCGCCCGAGGGGGTCCGCTGGCCGAGATCCGTCGGGGCGCGGCCACTGACGCGCAGGCCGCGGGGGTCGTGCTCGCCCGGGCGGCCAGCAGGACCGGCGGGCATGTGCGGGCACTGCCATACCTTGAGGCGGCATACACGCGGGCGCCGCACGATGAATCGCTGCTCGCGGATCTCCTGCGCAGCGAGGCGGCGGTTCGCGGTCCGGCGGCCGCGCTCGAACGCTTCGAGCGTCACCGGCGGGAGCTGCGGGACCGCCTCGGCACCGATCCCGGCGAGCCACTGCGGCGGGTGCAGCGCGGTTTGTTGGCCCTGGACCGCCCGGTGCGCCACGGGCTGCGCTACGACGCCACCGAGCTGATCGGCCGGGAGGGCGACCGGGAGCGGCTGCGGGCCGCGCTGGCCGGCTCGCGGGTGGTGTCGGTGGTCGGCGCCGGCGGGCTCGGGAAGACGCGGCTGGCGCAGGTCGTGGCACGGGAGGCGGAACAGGCGGCGGTCTACTTCGTCGAACTGGCCGGTGTCGTGTCCGGCGCGGACCTGGCGGCGGAGGTCGGATCGGCGCTGGGGGTGCGCGATTCGGTCAGCGGCCGCGGGACGCTGACGGCGAGTCAGCGGGCTGACATCCGGGCCCGGCTGGCGCAACAGCTGGGGCTGGTGCCCGGGCTGCTGGTGCTCGACAACTGCGAGCATCTCATCGAGGCGGTCGCCGAACTCGTGGCGTTCCTCATCGCCGCCACCCCCGATCTGCGCGTGCTCACCACGAGCCGGGCGCCGCTGGCGATCGCGGCCGAGCGCGTCTATCCGCTGGGCGAGCTGGGTCCGGCGGACGCGGCCCGGCTGTTCCGCGAGCGCGCGCTGGCCGCGCGGCCGGACGTGCGGCTCGACGAGCCGGTCGTGGCCGGCGTCGTCGGCCGGCTGGACGGGCTGCCGCTGGCCATCGAACTGGCCGCGGCCAAGGTCCGGATGATGGCGGTCGAGGAGATCGACCGGCGGCTCCAGGACCGGTTCGCGTTGCTGCGGGGCGGCGACCGGAGTGCGCCGGACCGGCATCGGGCGCTGGTGGCGGTGATCGAGTGGTCGTGGAATCTGCTGGATCCGGTGGAGAAGCGGGCGCTTCGGCGGTTGGCGCTGTTCCACGACGGGTTCACGCTTGAGGCCGCCGAATCAGTGCTCGGATCATCAGGGTCCGAACCCGAGGTGGTCGAGACCGTCGGCGGGCTGGTCGACCAGTCACTGGTGACCGTGCGTGAGGGTCCGGCCGGCGTCCGCTACCGGATGCTGGAGACGGTGCGCGAGTTCGGCCGGATGCGGCTGGCGGAGGCCGGGGACGAGGCCGAGGCGCGTGCGGCGCAGCGCCGGTGGGCCGTGGCCTACGCCGATGCGCAGCAGTCTGATCTCGCCGGTCCCGGGCAGTTCGCGGCGATCGACGCGCTCAGCGCCGAGGAGACCAACCTGGCCGACGAGATGCGCGCGGCGCTCGCCGAGGGCGACAACGCCTCCCTGGTCCGCCTGCTCGCCACGCTCGGCACCATGTGGACGATCCGCGGCGAGCACATCCGCATGTTCTTCCTGGCCGGGGCGCTGCGTGACGCGCTGTCGGACTGGACGCCGCCGCCGGAACTCGCCGACGCCGCCCGCGCCGCGGTGGCGGTCACGCTGAGCAATACGATGGCGCTGTCCGGCGAGCACGGCGCCGACCTGTCGGCCCTGCTACGCCGGCTCGGCCCGGCCGACGGCGGCGACGTCTACGTCTCGGCCCTGGTCCGGGTGCTGCTCGCCTGGGACGCCACGGACGTGGAGGCGTCCCTGGCCAGGCTCACCGCACTGGCCGCCGGCCCGGACCCGAGCACCGCGGCCGGCGCCAGCGCCTGGCTCAGCCATTACCGCGAGAACGAGGGCGACCCGCACGGCGCCCGGGTCCTGGCCGAACGCGCGCTGGTCCTGGCCGACGCCGCCGCCGGGCCCTGGACGATGACCGCCATGCCGCGCATGCTGCTGGCCGAGCTGAGCATGCAACTCGGCGACCGCCCGGCGGCCGTGGCGCACGCCCGCCTGGCGCTGCCCGTGGTGCGCCGCCTCGGCGCCGTCGACGACGAGGCGCAACTGCGCACGCTGATGGCGCTCAGCGACGTCGCCGAAGGCCGGCTCGAACGGGCTCGGGAGGAGATAGAGCTCATTGACCGGATGGAGACCCGCACGGCGACCTTCGGCACCGACCTGCACCGCCACATCTGCCGCGCCGAACTGCTGCTCGCCTCGGGCCGCGCCGAAGACGGGCTGCGCCTCTTCCGCGAGTGCGCGGATCAGTACCGTGAGACCGAGCTCCCCGGCGCCACCAAGACCGGCACCGAGCTGTGGACCTTCATCGGTGACGCGATGGCGCTGAGCGCCCACGCCTGGCACGCCTCCGGGGCGGATGAGGCGCATGGCCGTGCGGTGTTCGCGGCGTGTCGCGCTAGCGCGCTGCTGGTGCTCACGCCGGACAATGAGCGGATCGACTATCCGGCCAGCGGGATGTTGCTGTTCGGGTTGGGGACTTGGTGGCTGCTGCGGCGGTGCGCGGTGGGAGCGGATGCGGTCGCGGACGCGGCGGGGGAAGCGCCAGCAGATGCGGCAGACGCGGTGAACGCAGCAGACGCAGCAGACGCAGCAGACGCAGCAGATACGGCGAACGCGCTGCGCCTGCTCGCGCTGGCACAGCGGTTCTCCTACAACCGGATGCTGCCGACCATGGACTGGGAGCGGATCGCCCCGGTCGCCGAACGGGCGCTTCCGGGGCGGCTTGATGAGCTGCGAGCTGAGTACGCGGACCGGCGGCCGGTAGAGCTTTTGGCCGAGGCCCGGGGACTGGTGGCGGGATTGGTCGGCGGGTACTGAGGCGCGGGCCTACAGATGCCGCCGATAGCTCCGAGTGGACAGCGGCGCGAACACCGCGACCACCACCAAGCAAGCCAGCAGCGTCCACCCCACCTCAGCGCCCACCGTCCCCTGGTTGGCCAGCGCCCGAGTGCCGGAGACCAGGTGCGAGACCGGGTTGACCTTCACGAAGTCGGCCAGCCAACCGGGCAGCGTCTGTACCGGCACGAACGCGTTGGACAGGAACGTCAACGGAAACAGGATCATCATCGACATGCCCTGGACCGACTTCGCGCTCTTCGTGATCGTGCCGAGCCAGGTGAAGATCCAGGCCAGGGACCAGCCGGTGATGACCGCCAGCAGCACGGCACCGAGCACGCCCAGGACGCCGCCGTGCGGGCGGTAGCCGATGACCACACCGGTGAGGAACGTCAGGCCGGCGGCGATCAGGTAGCGGACCAGGTCGGCGACCATCGGGCCGGCCAGCGGGGCGATGCGGGCCATCGGCAGGGACTTGAAGCGGTCGAAGACCCCCTTCTCCATGTCCTCGCGTAGTTGCACGCCGGTCGCCATACAGGTGGTCAGTACCGTCTGGGCGACGATTCCGGGAATCAGCACCGGCAGGTAGTTCTTCACGCCGCCGGCGATCGCGCCGCCGAAGATGTACGCGAACATCGCCGTGAACAGCAGCGGCTGGACGGTGACGTCGAAGAACTGCTCCGGGTTGCGCCGCATCTTCTTCAGCGCGCGCCGGGCCATGACCAGCGTCTGGCCCACGGTCTCGGCCGGGGTGTTGCGCGGGCGGGTGGCGGCTACCGCGGCGGCCGGGTCGACCCGGTACGCCGTGGCCGCCGGGTGCGCTGCCGCCAGGGTCGGGGACGCGGTGTTCACTGGATCTCCTGGGGGATCTGGTCGGTGGGATGCGAAGAAAACGTGCCGGTGCCATTGCTCCGATTGCTTCCGGCGGTGCCGTCGGTGCCGTCGGTGCCGTGGGTCCCACCGCGAGCGTCGTCCTCACCGGCATCGGCACCGTGCCCGGTCAGCGCGAGGAACACCTCGTCCAGACTCGGCTGGGCCACGCTGACCGAGGCGATCGACACTCCGGCCCCGCGCAACCCGATCAGCACGTCCGCGGCCCGGTCGGCGGTGTCCAGCGGCACGTTCATCCGCCCCGACTCCGGAGTGAGCACCGGCTCGGCACCGGCGACCCGGAGCACCACCTGCCGCGCTTGCTCCTGGTCGGCCCCCGGAGCCAGGTGCAGCTGCAACGTCGAGTTGCCGACCGAGGCCTTCAGCTGCTCCGGCGTGCCCTCGGCGACCTTGCGGCCCCGATCCAGCACCGCGATCCGCCCGGCGAGCTGGTCGGCCTCGTCCAGGTATTGGGTGGTGAGCAGCACCGTGCAGCCCTCGGTGACCAGGCCGCGGATGGTGTCCCACATCTGCCCGCGGGTGCGTGGGTCCAGGCCGGTCGTCGGCTCGTCGAGGAAGATCAGGGGCGGCCGGGTGATCAGGCTCGCGGCCAGGTCCAGCCGGCGGCGCATGCCGCCGGAGAACTGCGCGATCGGCCGGTCGGCGGCGGCTTCGAGATCGAACTGGGCCAGCAGCCGGCGCGCGGTGGCCCGGGCGTCGGCCGAGCGCAGGCCCTGTAGGCGACCGAACATCCACAGGTTCTCCGTGGCCGTCATGTCCTCGTCGACCGACGCGTACTGGCCGGTGATGCCGATCAGCTGCCGGATCCGGTGCGGTTCGCGGGCCACGTCCACCCCGAACACCCGGGCCTGGCCGCCGTCGATCGGCAACAAAGTGGCGAGCATGCGCAGTGCCGTCGTCTTGCCCGCCCCGTTCGGGCCGAGCACGCCGAAGATCTCCCCCTGGCGGACCTCCAGGTCGACTCCGTCGACCGCCCGGAACCCGCCGAAGTCCTTGCGCAGCCCGATCGCCTCCACGGCGGCGGTGGCTGTCGTCATCGCGTCGTGCTCCTTCGTCCTGGTGTGGAACTCATGCCGGGACGCTATGCGGGGGCGGCTTCACCGTGGCTTCATGGCGGTTTCACAGCTGTGGCGCAGACCGAGGTCGGCAGACGAAAGACGTGTGCCCGCCGCTGAGCGCGACGGGCACACGTCCCTTCAACCTTGCTGTTCCGCAGTCCGCAGTCTGCTAGAAGCAGTTCACCTCTGAGCAGTTCACCTCCGAGTCGCGTTCCCACCCGCCGAGCAGGTCGGGTCGCCGGACTGGGCCGGCACGCTCACCGCGTTCCACGCGGCCTGGACCGTGTTGAACTCGGCGCAGGTCGGGTCCAGGTTGATCGCGGCCTGCAGGGTCCAGGTGCGGTAGGCGAGGTAGGAGCTGTCAGAGTTCTTCATCAGCTGGGCGTTGTACACGATCTTCAGCGCGTTCTCCACGCCGAGGCCGGTGACCGTCGAGCCGTCGCAGGTCGGGCTGGTGGGCCCGGTGCTCGGGTTGGAACCCTGGGCCAGCAGGTAGAACCAGTGGTTGCCGGGTCCGGCGGCCTGGTGCACCTCGTCGCCCGGTATGGCGTCGGAGTAGCAGTCCGGGTCGCCGTTCACCTGCGAGGGGTCGTACATGTTGCGGATCGGGCCGGTACCTTCGAGGTTGACCTCGGCGCCGACCACCCAGTCCACGACCGCGTACGGCGAGGGCTCGTTGGCGAAGGCCTTGCTCGACTGGCCGTAGACGTCGGCTATGAACTCCTGGGTGCCGTTGCCGGAGATGCCGCCGGGGGTGTGGTCGTCGATGCCGTGGCCCATCTCGTGGTCCACGACGTCCATCGCGGTGATCCACTGGCCCGCGGTGTTGTGCCCGACCTGGACCTCCGAGCCGTCGTAGTAGGCGTTGACGTCGTCCAGCCCGACCCGGATCGGCCAGGCCCCGCCGTTGCCGTCGAAGCTGTTGCGGCCCAGCCACTGCGAGAGCATGTGGTTCTCGGTCTCGGCGCTGTAGAGGGCGTCGGCGCAGGCGGTCTCCCGGTCGGTGGCGTCGCCGTTGCCCCAGGAGTCGGTCGAGTTCGTGAACGTGGTGTTGTTGGCAGCGTCCTGACAAGCCAGGCCGCTGATGTTCGGGGCTTGCAGCGAGTACGTCCCGCCGGAGTTCGTGGTGTCGATGCTCAGCGGCTCCGGGCCGTTCCACACGGCGTTCGCGGTGCCGTCCGTGACGTGCTCCTGCGTGTGCAGCACGCGGCCGGTGCCGGCGTCGACGTCCACGCTCAGCCGGCTCACGCCGTCCGAGCCCATGCCGTCCACCGTGCTCTCCCACGCCAGCGCGGCCGGGGCGGCGCCGAGGGCGAACACCACCAGCTTGGTGGACTCGACCTTCGACACCTGCTTCAACTGGTGCTCGGCCACCGCCGCGCCCTGGGCACTGCCCAGCTTGGGCGTGGTGGACAGCGCGCCGATCGGGTGCTGCTGGGCCACCGAGTGGAACACGGTGTGCCCGGCGCTGTCGGTGACGATGACGAAGTCGCCGCCGACCACGGGCAGGCCCGCGTGCGTACGCAGATAGGGCACATACTGCGTGCCCTGAGCGGAGACGACCTGCTGCCGCTGGAACTGGTCCTGCGCGGCCGCCATCAGGAACGCCGGGTGAGTGGCCACCAGGGCGTCGGCGGAGCGCGCGGCCAGAGCCTGGATCGCGGCGGGGGAGGCCACCGAACCGTCCCGGTGTGACGGCGACGCGTTGGCATACGCAGCCATCGTGGTGGACATCGCGAGGACGGTGGCGCCGGCGGTGACGCCGATGGCCAGACGCCGCATACTTCGGCGCCGGGTCAGGGTGTTGCTGAGTCTCACGGCCATTCCTTTCGCGTAAGACGAGGCGGGTGAGGGGCGTGCTCGAGCCACCCGCGGCGCGGCCCGAGCGCGCAGGCCTTCAGGAAATCTTCAGAAACCTGTCAGCTGACGCGGAACGTATCGCTGTACCCTGATGGGGTCAATGCTGAACAAAGGGTGGATTCGCCGGATGGCAGACTCTTTGCCATTTCATGACAATCGGCGAGGAAGCCGCCGGACGGCGGGAGGACGATGCCAGCACACGGACAAACCAAAGTCAGCAGCCTGACATCCTTCACCCTCGGTGCGGGCTTGGCCCTGGCAGCGTCGGTGACGGCGACCGCGTCCTGCGCCTCCGGCACTTCGAGCACTCCCGGCGCTTCCGGCGCTTCCACTCAGGGCAGCGCCAACGGCCACAGCGGCGCCACCGTCTCGGCCCCGGCCGACAGCACGACGACCGCCACCGCATCGGTACCGAACATCACCGTCCAGCGAACCGGCGGCTTCGCCGGCGCCAAGGACACCGTCGACCTCGCCCCGCACGGATCGTGGACCGCCACCGACAAGAGCGGAACCCGCCGCACCGGCGAGCTGACACCGGACCAGGCGACCCGGATCACCACCCTGGCCGCCGACCCCCGGCTCACCACCGAGGCGGCAAGGTCCCGGCCGCCGACCCGCTGCCGCGACGCCTACAGCTACGTCCTGACCGTCGGGGCCGTGCGTGTCGCCTTCGTGGACTGCCCGGCCGACCCGGACCAGCCCGCCGCGAGCCTGACGCTGACCAAGCAGGTGCTGCGGTTCACGATCCAGCCGGCGCGCTGAGCCCGGCAGCGGGGGATCGCGGCGGCCGGCGTGCGATGTCCGCGCGCGGTTCGGCGCACGGCCCGGGTCCGTGGCTAGCCGGGCGGAATAGTCGGGCAGATTAGTCGGACCGAATAGTCAGACGGAATAGTCGGAGAAATGCGCTGAATAGGGCGCATTTATCGCGCAACCCTCATGTCGGCAGGAACCGGGAAAGCAAGGGCCTTACCTTGCTGATCAACCGCGTCAACGCGTCGATCGCGTCGAGCGCGTCAACCGCATCGCCTCCTTCCCCTTCTCCTGCCGGAGGATCTGTGACCTTGCCCTCCCGACCCGCGGGCGCCGCAGCCGTTCGGCTGCTGCGCGTCATCACCAGTGCCGCCCTCGTGGCCGCGTCGACCGTGGCCGGCTTCACGGCCGGGGCCGCGCCGGCCCGGGCCGCGCAAGTGGCGTGCACTCCGACGGGTTCGAATACCAGCTGTGTGCAGTTCACCTATTCCGGGAGCGATCAGGCGTTCGTGGTGCCCAAGGGCGTCAGCAGCCTGACGGCGAGCCTGTCCGGAGCCGGCGGCGGTGGCCGCAACGGCGCGGCCGGCGGCCTGACCACCGGGACGCTGGCCGTGGCCGCGGGCGACAGCCTCAGCGTCATGGCCGGGCAGGGCGGCAGCCTGAAGGGCGCCGCGACCTATGGCGGCGGTGGCTCCGGCGGCAGCGGCTCGCGCTACAGCGGCGGGTCCGGCGGCGGTATGAGCGCCCTGTGGACCGGCGCCTCGCTCACCGGGACGCCGCTGCTCATCGCCGGTGGCGGAGCCGGCGGTGCCGAGGGTGGCTCCGGCGGCGGCAGCGGCGGCGGAGCCACCGGCACGAACGGCGGCAACCCCGGTAGCGGCATCGGCAACGGCGGCCAGGGCGGCACGCAGAGCGCGGGCGGGGCCGCGGCCGTCACCAACAACAACTGCTCCACCGGTCCGACCGCGGGTGCGCAGTACCGGGGCGGGAACGGTGGCAACGGCGGGGCTGACGCCGGTGGCGCCGGCGGTGGCGGCTACTTCGGTGGCGGCGGCGGCCAGTGCCAGCAGGACACCGGAGGCAACAACAGCGACACCGGAGGCGGCGGTGGCTCCGGCTATGCCGGCGGCACCGGCGTCACCAACGGCACCACCCAGGCCGGCCAGGGCAGCGCCGCGAGCAGCAACGGCTCGGTCACGCTCCAGTGGACCGCTCCGGCCCCGGTGATCACCGGCCCGGCCGCCAACTCCACGCAGCTCGTCAACAAGCCGCCGATCAGCGGCACCGGCGTCCCCGGCACCACCATCACGGTGAAGGAGGGCTCGACGACGCTGTGCACCGCGACGGTGCAGCCGGACAACTCCTGGTCGTGCACACCGTCCACGGCGCTGTCCGACGGATCGCACTCCGTGGTGGCCACCGCGAGCGACCCTACGGCGCCCTCGGCCACTTACCCGGCGAGCAACACCCAGCCGTTCAAGGTGGACACCGGCACCAACCTGAAGGTCGTCAAGTCGGCGCCGGCCACGGCCCAGGCCGGTGACTCGATCACCTTCACCCTGACCGCGACGAACGCCGGTCCGGCCGCCGCGACCGGGGCCGTCGTCCAGGACAGCGTCGACTCCCAGCTGACCGGGGTGACGTGGACGTGCGCCGCCTCCGGCGGAGCCAAGTGCGCCACCGCCTCGGGCAGCGGCAACAACGTCTCGGCGAACGTCGACCTCCCGGTCGGCGGACAGGCCGTGGTCACCGTCAAGGGCAACACCTCGGCCACGATGAAGACCCAGGTGTTGAACAACACCGCGACCATCGCCGCGGCCGCCGGCACCACCGACTCCGACCAGACCGACAACCGCTCGACCACCTCCACCTCGGTCACCGCGCCCAAGGACGCCTGCGGCTACGTGCCGGTGAACATGGTCAACGGCAGCTTCGAGCAGCCGGTGACCTCCGGCGGCGTGACCATGGTCGACGACTCCACCGTGCCGGGCTGGAACACCACCGCCACCGACCACAAGATCGAGATCTGGAAGAGCGGGACCAACGGGGTGCCGGCGGCCGACGGCAACCAGTTCGTCGAGCTGAACGCCAACCAGGTCTCCACGCTCTACCAGGACATCCCGACCGTGCCGGGCACCCCGATGAACTGGGCCCTGTCCCACCGCGGACGCCTGGGCACCGACGTCATGGCTCTGGAGATGGGCCCGCCCGGCGGGCCGCTGGTCGCCCAGACCCCGGACGGTCAGAGCACGACCGCCATCTCCGACGGCAACACCGCCTGGGGCCGCTACACCGGTTCGTACACCGTCCCGGCCGGGCAGACCGTGACCCGCTTCGCCTTCGTCTCGGTCTCCGCCACCGGCGGCAACAACAGCATCGGCAACTTCCTCGACAACATCGTGTTCGGCTCGCCCGGCTGCCTGAAGCCGATGAAGACCGTCGCGAACGTGCAGGGCAACAACCCGGCCCGGCGCGGTGACACCCTGACCTACACGGTCTCCGCGAACAACCCGGGGAACACCCAGACCACGGGCTCGTACGTCAACGACCCCATCCCCGCGAACACCACGTTCGTGCCCGGCTCCATCAAGCTGATCAGCCCGACCGGCGTGACGACCCCGGTGAGCGACGCCAACGGGTACGCCAACGGCGTCGTCCGGGTCGCCATCGGCACCGGCGGCCCGCCCGCGACCGGCGGCGCCGTGCAGCCCGGCGAGACCTGGAAGGTGACCTTCCAGACCACGGTCAACGCCGGCGCCCCGGCCGGTTCGACCGTCACCAACTCGGCCACGACCACGTGGACCCCGGTGGCCGGCGTGGCACCGCAGACCTCCGACCCGGCCACCGCGACCAGCGCCGTGGAACAGGCCGACCTGGTCGCCACCAAGACGGCCTCGGCCGCCCCGGTCGAGCCCGGCCAGAACTTCACCTACCAGATCTCGGTGGAGAACAAGGGGCCTGACCCGGCGCGCAACGTCAGGATCTCGGACCCGCTGCCGTCGAAGGTGGCGTTCGTGTCGTCGGCCGACGGCTGCACCGGGACCGCGGGCAACGGCGGCAGGGTCAGCTGCGGACCGGAGGCGACTGTGGCCGCCAACGGGACGAAGACGTGGACGATCACGGTGAAGCTGGACCCGTCCTACACCGGTGACGGCAGCGACCAGGGCAACGTCGCCACCCCCTCGGCCGACACCCCCGGCACGATGACGCCGAGCGACCCGGCGTACCCGAAGGGGCCGATCACGCCGACCGCCGCGCTCGTGGCCACCAAGACGGCCTCGACCACGCCGGTGAAGCCCGGCGAGACGTATACGTACACCGTGACGGTGAAGAACAACGGGCCGTCCACGGCCGCGGCCGTCGGCGCGACCGACCCGCTGCCGTCGAAGGTGTCGTTCGTGTCGTCGGCGGACGGCTGCACCGGTACGGCTGGGAACGGCGGCACCGTGACGTGTGGGCCGGAGGCGACGCTGCTTCCGGGCGCGTCGAAGTCCTGGACGTTCACTGTGAAGCTGGACCCCTCCTACACCGGTGACGGTTCGGACCAGGGCAACGTCGCCACGCCGACCTCCACCACCGGCGGGACGAAGGACCCCAGCGGTCCGGTGCTCCCGCCCGGACCGGCGGCGCCCTCGGCGCAGTTGTTGACCGCCAAGGAGACCACGACCACCACCCCGGTCGTCCCGGGACAGACCTTCAGTTACAAGGTGACGGTCACCAACAACGGCCCGTCGACGGCGGTGGCCGCGGGCGCGAGCGACCGGTTGCCGTCGAGGATCTCGTTCGTGTCGTCGGCCGACGGCTGCACGGGTACGGCCGGGAACGGCGGGACGGTGACGTGCGGTCCGGAGGCTTCGCTGCTCCCGGGTACGTCGAAGTCGTGGACGTTCACGGTCATGCTCGACCCCTCCTACACCGGTGACGGCAGCGACCAGGGCAACGTCGCCACGCCGACCTCGACGACCGGCGGCGACAAGGATCCGAGCCCTGAGGTGTTCCCGCCCGGCCCGATCAAGCCCGAGGCCGAGCTGGACACGACGAAGACCACCTCCGCCACCCCGGTGAAGCCCGGCCAGACGTTCACCTACACGGTGACCGTGACGAACAAGGGTCCTTCGACCGCGGTGAGTGTGGGCGCGACCGACCCGCTGCCGTCGAGGATCTCCTTCGTCTCCTCGGCGGACGGCTGCACCGGCACGGCCGGGAACGGCGGGACCGTGACCTGTGGTCCGGAGGCGACGCTGCTTCCGGGCGCGTCGAAGTCCTGGACGTTCACGGTGAAGCTGGACCCCTCCTACACCGGTGACGGCTCCGATCAGGGCAACGTCGCCACGGCCACGTCCTCGACCGACGGCAAGAAGGACCCCAGCGGTCCGCCGGTGAACCCGCCCGGCCCGATCCACCCCGAGGCGGATCTGAAGACGGTGAAGACCACGTCGAGCACCGCGGTGAAGCCGGGGCAGACGTTCACCTACACCATCACGGTGACGAATCAGGGCCCTTCGACGGCCGTGACCGTCGGCGCCACGGACGCCCTGCCGTCGCAGATCTCGTTCGTGTCCTCGGCGGACGGCTGCACGGGGACGGCCGGCAACGGCGGGACGGTGACCTGCGGGACTGAGCCGTCGCTGCTTCCGAGCGCGTCGAAGTCGTGGACCTTCACGGTGAAGCTGGACCCCTCCTACACCGGTGACGGTACGGACCAGGCCAACGTGGCGACCGCCACGTCCCCGACCGACGGCACCAAGGACCCCAGCGGCCCGGTGGACCCGCCCGGCCCGATCCGGCCCGAGGCCGACCTGGCGATGACCAAGACCACGCCGTCGACCACGCCGGTCAAGCCGGGTCAGACCTTCGACTACGTGTTGGCCGTGAAGAACAACGGGCCTTCGACCGCGGTGAACGTCGGGACCACCGACCCGCTGCCGTCCAAGCTGTCGTTCGTCTCCTCGGTCGACGGCTGCACCGGTCCGGCCGGTACCAACGGCGGCACCGTGACCTGTGGCGGCGACGTGACGTTGCTGCCGGGGCAGACGAAGACCTGGACCTTCACGGTGAAGCTGGACCCCTCCTATACCGGTGACGGCTCCGACCAGGCCAACGTGGCGACCGCCACGTCCTCGACCGACGGCAAGAAGGACCCCAGCGACCCGGTGGACCCGCCCGGCCCGGTCGCGCCGCCGGAGGCGCACCTGACCACGGTGAAGACGACGTCGACGACCGCGGTGAAGCCGGGGCAGACCTTCACCTACACCATCACCGTCACGAATCAGGGCCCTTCGACCGCGGTGAACGTCGGCGCGACCGACCCGCTGCCGTCGAAGATCTCGTTCGTGTCCTCCGCCGACGGCTGCACCGGAACCCCCGGTGAGGGCGGGACGGTCAGCTGTGGTCCGCAGACGGCATTGCTTCCGGGCGCGTCGAAGTCGTGGACCTTCACCGCACTGCTTGACCACGCCTACACCGGCGACGGTTCGGACCAGGGCAACGTGGCCACCGCGACCTCGCCGACCGGCGGCGACAAGAACCCCAGTGACCGGGTCGACCCTCCGGGCCCGATCGTGCCGGAGGCGGATCTGTCGACGGCCAAGTCGGCCGTCGGCACGACCCCGGTCAAGCCGGGGGAGACCTTCGACTACCTGGTGACGACCACGAACCACGGCCCGTCCGCGGCGGTGAACGTCCGGGTCACCGATCCGCTGCCGGCGCACCTGTCCTTCCTCTCCTCGGCCGACGGCTGCACCGGCCCGGTCGGGGCGGACGCCGGCCAGGTCTCCTGCGGGCCGGTGCCCTCCCTGGGCGGCGGCGCGTCGAAGTCGTGGACGTTCACGGTGCGGCTCGACCCCGCCTACATCGGCGACGGCTCGGACCTCGGCAACCGCGCGACCTCCTTGTCCGACACCCCCGACCCGAACCTGGACGACAACACCTCGCCGCCGGCGCCGCTGCCGGGCGGCAAGGTGGACCCGCCGGAGGCTGACCTGTCCGCGCACAAGCAGGCGGTCACCGACACGCCGATCGGCCCCGGGCAGACCTTCGCCTACCGGGTGCGGATCACCAACGCCGGGCCGTCCACGGCGCTCACGGCCAAGTCGGTCGACGCGCTGCCGGCCCGGCTGGCGTTCCTCTCCTCGGCCGACGGCTGCACCGGACCGGTGGGTGTGTACGGCGGAACGGTGACCTGCGGACCGCGGGCGTCGCTGGCGCCGGGCGCGTCGGTGGCGTGGACGTTCACGGTGAAGCTGGACCCGAGTTACGTCGGTGACGGCTCGGACGTGATGAACGTGGCGACCGCGTCGTCGGACACCAAGGACCCCAACCCGGGCGACAACACCTCGCCGCCGGCGCCGCTGCCGGGCGGGAAGGTGGCCCCGGCCGAGGCCGACCTGTCGACGGTGAAGGTGGCCCAGCTGCCCAAGAACGGCCGGGTCCTTCCGGGCGGCACGTTCCAGTACACGGTCACGGTCACCAACCACGGCCCGGCGACGGCGCCGAACGCCCGGATCACCGACCCGCTGCCGAAGATGCTGTCGTTCCTCTCCTCCCCGGACGGCTGCACCGGGCCGGCGGGCGTGTACGGCGGCACGGTGACCTGCGGGCCGGAGGCGAAGCTCGTGCCGGAGGCGTCGAAGTCGTGGACGTTCACGGTGCGGCTGGCACCGACGTACCAGGGCAACGGCTCGGACATCCGGAACAAGGCGACCGCAGCCAGCGACGCCATCGATCCGAACCCCGGGAACAACAGCAACGACCCGCACGATGCCAGGGTTCGGATTCTGGTCGGGACGCTGCCCGCGACCGGTGCCGACGGACTGTGGCAGACCTCGACGGCCGCTTTGGCGGCGCTGGCCGCCGGTGGCGCGCTGACGTTCGCCGCGCGGCGTCGGGCGAGGGATCTGGCGGGGTCGAGGAGGACGGGCGTCTGATCTGAGTTGTCGGTAGATCACGTGAGGCTCGGCTGGGACTCCAGCCGAGCCTCACGTGTGGAGAGCTATGTAGAGCTTTGTCAGCTGTTGTGGACGATGCTGTAGATACCCCAAGCCATAGCCGCGAGTATCGCGGCGAAACAGAGCCCTGCGATCAGCTTGCCGAGTAGGGCCGGGCTTGCTGCGGCCCCGGCCTCAGTCCCGCCCACCGTCCCGCCCCGGGGCACCAAAGCCCGCAGCCCGACGGCGAACAGCGCGGGCAGCCCGGCCCCCATGAGCAGGCCGATCACGACGATCTTCCACAGCGCGTTCAGATTGATCCAGGAATTCACGGCTCATCCGCTCCCTTCAGCCGTTCACAGCGCCGCGCCGGCCGGGACCGGCGTCGGGGCCATCGAGCCGGACCACTGGCTGTTGACGTTCGACGCCGTCACCGCGGTGCGGCGCGAGGCGAGGTAGAAGCCGGTCGCGCAGGCGGCGAGGACCACGAAGATCGTGGAGGTGCCGGTAGTGCCGCCGATGCCGTGGGCCGTGGCGTAGGCCAGCGCGCCGACCAGGCCCGCGGCCGGGAGCGTCAGTACCCAGGCGAACGCCATCCGGCCGGCCACCGACCAGCGCACCTCGGCGCCCTTCTTGCCCACGCCGGAGCCCAGGATCGAGCCGGTGGCGACGTGCGTCGTGGACAGCGAGTAGCCGAAGCTGCTGGAGAGCAGGATCACCGAGGCGGACGCCGCTTCCGCGGTCATCCCCTGCGGCGACTCGATCTCCACCAGGCCCTTGCCCAGGGTCCTGATCACACGCCAGCCGCCGACGTAGGTACCCAGGCTGATCGCCAGCGCGCAGGAGATGATGACCCACACCGGCGCCTTGGCATGGGCGCCGATCGAGCCGTTCGCGATGAGGGCGAGCGTGATGATGCCCATGGTCTTCTGCGCGTCGTTCGTGCCGTGCGCCAGCGAGACCATCGAAGCGGACCCGATCTGTCCGAGCCGGAAGCCCCGTCCCCGCAGCTCCTCCGGCACGCCGCGGCTGATCCGGTAGACCAGGAACGTCCCCACCGCGGCCACCACCCCGCGATCACCGGCGACAGGACCGCGGGCAGGATGACCTTGGAGGTCACGCCGTGCCACTGCACCGCGTGCCCGCCGGCCGAGGCCAGCCCGGCCCCGATGACCCCGCCGATCAGGGCGTGCGAGGAACTGGAGGGCAGCCCCAGGTACCAGGTGGCCAGGTTCCACAGAATGCCGCCGGCCAGCCCGGCGAACACCATCGTGAGCGTCACCAGATGGGTCTGAACCAGCCCGCTGGCGATCGTGGCCGCGACGCTGAAGGACAAGAACGCGCCGACCAGGTTCAGCACACTGGAAATGGCGACGGCGACCCGGGGCGGCAGCGCCCCGGTGGCGATGGACGTGGCCATCGCGTTGCCGGTGTCATGGAAGCCGTTGGTGAAGTCGAAGCCCAGCGCTGTGGCTACTACAAGCGCGAGCAGGACACTGTTGCCAGTCACAACCGGTTGAGTAACCGCATCCGGCCTGCGGAAACGCTCCCGAGGCGCGCTGGTGCCGGGCGCGGGAGCTATTCATCTGGATTCACTCGGACCTCACCCTGTGTTGGGGGAGCGGCCAAGGTGGGCGATGGCGGCCGGCTGCGGATTCGTGGGACGCGGCGCTCGTTATGGATGGTCAGCCGTTATGGATGGTCAGCGGTATGCGAAACTTGAAACCTGGCCGACGCTGCGGGGCAGCGTGACCCGCTGCTGAGGCAACGCTGCGGGGGTTCTTTCGGGGCTGAAGTTTGCGGGGCGGGTTACTTTAGTTTGTTGGTTGTAAAGACATTTTACGGCCTTCGGTCATGGTTGTGCCGGTTCGGGGTTCGGGGTGGCGGGTGTGCTTGTCGGCTGCCGGTTCCCGTGTTCACGATCCCGCCTCACCTCAGGCCTCTTCAACTCCGGCAAGTCGGAACAAGAGCAGATCAACGGCCAGATCAAGATCAAGAGCCCAAGCAAGATCAAGGTCAAGAGCTATGGTGAAGAGCCCGGCGCCTCCGGCGGGGGCTCTCGGCTCCCTCGGGGAACTGGCGCTGCTCCATAGGGTGGCCGGGTCAGGGCCCTGCGGCGGCGGTTTGTGAGGTGGCTACGGTCCGTTCCCCTCGCTCGCGTCGTCAGCCCCAAGGGGTACAGCACCGGTGTCCGGGAGTAAAGTCCGCGCCGTTGCGGTCGGGCCTGCAAGCTGCGGTTTGTATAGCGCGAACTTGACTCCCGGCCACCGGCGCTGTAGGCGAAGCCCTGCCGACGCGACCGAGGGGAACGAACCGAAAACCGACCGGATAGGTGCAAAGCCGAGTGGTGCGGGACCGGCGACTCGACGAGTTCGGCCGCCGGTCCGGAGGCTGGCGGCGCGGCAGTCGCGCGGGTGCGCACTCTGGGCTGGCGGGTGCGGACCGGCCCGGCAGCCCCAACCGATACATCCGGCGTGGCAGGTATGCCGAGTCAGACCAGCACAAGGTAGCTGGTCACCGAGCTCGATCCCGCCCGCATCCTCGAAGCTCACCTCCGGCGCCGTTGCACTGTGCTGCACTCGGGTATGTTGTCGACCAACTGACTACCGGCCCGCCGCCAGGGCCTCACCGGCAGCGGCATCAACCAGCCTGTGTCTACGGGCCCTGCGGTTGCTCTTCTTCCGGTCGGTTTTCGGTTCGTTCCCCTCGGTCGCGTCGGCAGGGCTTTGCCTACAGTGCCGGTTCTCGGGAGTCAAGTTCGCGCTGTACGTAGCCGCCACTTCCACGCCTGACCGCAGCGCGCGGACTTTACTCCCGGGGTTCGGCGCTGTACCCCTTGGGGCTGACGACGCGACCGAGGGGAACGAACCGCACCACCTCACAAACCGCCAGCGCAGGGCCCTGAGGCGACCCCCCTATGGAACCGCGCCAGTTCCCCGAGGGAGCCAAGAGCCCCCGCCGGAGGCGCCTGCCGTTGACTTCAGGCACCCACCACACGCAGCGATTGCCGCCAACACAACGCGTGCGCAGTGACTCGGACCTGCGCGCACCACCCACACAACCGGCAGCCGCCCACGCACATCGAGCACCACAGCGAACTGCGTCTCGATCCGTGATTAGTCAATACCAGGTAGTTCCGTAAAAATCGCCTTTAACCAACATGCCAACCGCAAGCCACAAGCCTGTCACTGCCACCTGTCACTAGCACCTGCCACTCGTACCGGCGCCAGCCCGGAGCTGGCCGAGCAGAGCTGGTACATCTTCGCCACCTCGATCGTGAGCTGGCTGGCCGGCACGGAGTACTCGCTGAACCTGCGCGAAGCAGCACCCAGATTCGATATCTTCCTCGACGCGTTACTGCGCGAGCTGCCGGTGCGGTCCCTAAGAGCGCCCTCAAGCAGTGCCCTTGAGCGGTGCCCTTGAGCGGTGCCCTTGAGCGGCGCCCTTGAGCGGTGCCCACGCGGTGCCCAAGCGACGCCCTCAACCCCGACCCGACACCGCTCGAACCGGCTCGGCCGGAGCATGCGCGCGCATCGTCCACATCCGCCACAACACCGCGTACCGCCCATCGCGCGCGAGCAGTTCGTCGTGCGTGCCCTCCTCGACGACCCGGCCGTCGTCCATGACGAGGATGCGGTCGCAGACCCGCGCCTGCGACAGTCGGTGCGCGACGACGAGCGCTGTGCGCCCGTGCATCAATGCGGTGGCGGCTTCCTCGAGTTCGTGAGCGTGCGCACTGCCGGCCTCGGCGCTCGCCTCGTCGAGCACGACGACTGGGGGATCGGCCAGCGCGATGCGGGCGAGGGCGAGTTGCTGGGCCTGGGCGGGGTCCAGGTGCAGGCCGTCGGGGCCGATCCGGGTGTCGAGGCCGTCGGGCAGGGCGGTGGCCCAGCGGGCGCGGGCGGTGGCCAGAGCGGCGCTGATCCGGTGGTCGTCGGCGTCGGGCACGGCCAGTGTCAGGTCCTCGCGCAGGGTCCCGGTGAAGACGTGCGTGTCCTGCGCGACCATGCCGATCCAGCGGGATCGGCCCGCTTCGTCGAGGTCTGCGCTGGCCACCGTGCCGTGCGCGTCGCGCAGGGCGGTCGTGCCGGCTGAGGACGGCAGCAGCCCGGCGATGATCGCGGCCAGCGTGGACTTGCCCGCCCCGCTGGCCCCGACCACGGCGACCGACGTGCCGGCCGGCACGGTGAGGTCCATGGTGCGCACGACCTCGGTCGTGCCGTCGTAGCAGTGGCGCACCCCGCACGCCTCGATGGTGACCGGACCGTCCGGCGCGCGCACGGGCACCGGCTCCGCCCCGCGCATGTCGGCGACGCCGACGATGCGCGAGAGCGCGGCCCCGGCGCGCTGGACGTCGTCGAAGGAACCCAGCAGTGTGCCGAGCGGATCGAACAGCCGGTGGAAGAGCAACGCCGCGGCGGCCACCGCGCCGACGGCGATCACGTGGTCGTGCACCAGCACGGAGCCGGTGAGCAGGATCGCTGACAGGCCCAAGGCCTCAGCGCCGTTCATCGTCTTCGTCAGCCACAGCGAGAGCCTCAGGGCGCTGATACCGGCCTCGGTGGCGCGCGCCGAGGACGCGGCCACCCGCTCGGCTTGCAGCGGGGCCATGTCGAAAGCCTCGACGGTCGCCGCGCCGTGCAGCGATTCGAGGATCGTCTGCGTGCGGTCGGCGGCGGCGCGGCGTTCGGCCGCGTAGCGCGCACCGGCCTTCGGCAGATAGCTGCGCAGGCTCAGCGCGTAGACCGGGAAGACGATGACGAACGCGGCTGCCAAGCGCCAGTCCAAGGAACTGAAGCCGACGAACGACACGGCGACGGTCACCGTGGCCGCGAACACCTCGGCCAGCAGCGGCGCCGCCTCCGAGAAGATCTCCATGTCCTCGGTCACCCGCGAGGTCACGTCGCCGCTTCCGGCGCCGTGCACGACGGTCGAGTCCAGCGTCAGCACCCGGCCGAGGATCCGCTCGCGCAGCGCGGCGGTGATGCGCGCGGCGAGCGCGACGATCGCGCGCTGGGCCAGTGCGGTCAGGATCGCCCCGGCCACGCCGACCACGGCGAGCAGCGCGAGCAGCGGTCCGGCCGAGCCGCGGTGCCGGCTGCTGACCGCGTCGACCAGCGCGCCGAGCAGCAGCGGTCCGGTCACGGTGGCCAGCGCGGCGGCGAGGGTCCACGCCCCGGTCGCCACGCAGCCGCGCGGGTGGCTCCGGGCCAGGCGCAGCATCGTGGACAGGGTCTGGCGGCCGGTGGCCACCGGCAGCGCGGTCATCGCAGCACCGCCGCGGCGTAGCCGGGCTCGGACATCAGCTCGGCGTGGGTGGCGTCGAGCACGGTGCCCTGCGCGTCGATGTAGAGCACGTGGTCGCAGCGCGAGAGCAGGGGCGGCGAGGTGGTGAGGACGACGGTGGCGCCGCCCTGGGCCCGGCGGGTCGCGAGCAGCCGGGCGGCGACCTGGTCTTCGGTCACCGCGTCCAGGGCGGTGAGCGGATCGCTGAGCACCAGGACGGCCGGTTCGGCGGCGAGCGCGCGGGCCACGGCCACCCGCTGACGCTGGCCGCCGGAGAGATTGGACCCGGCTTCGGTCAGCTGCTCCGGCAGGTCCGTGGCGCTCGCGGTGACCAGGGCCTCTCGCATGCGGGCCGGATCGGTGTCGCGGCCGGTTTGCAGTGCCTCGGTCAGGGTGCGCCCGAGCAGGTGGATCTGGTGCGGGACCACCAGCAACGGCTGGCCGCCCAGGCGCGCCGAACCGGTGCTGGGCGCTTGCCGACCGCGCAGGATCGCCAGCAGCGTCGCGGCCGCTGCGGGATCGACGGCGACCACGCCGACCGCGGCGCCGGGATCGAGTCGGAGTGTCAGGGCTCGGATGGGCCCCGCCGACACGTTCTCGAGGATCACAGGCTCCTGATGGAGTGTCGGTGGATGATCGAGGCCCATCGGAGCGGCGTGGCTATGGCTTCGTTCGGCGTCGTGGATTGGGGACGTGCCGAGCAGCGGCGCGATGCGCGCCGCGCCGGCCCGGGCGGCGCTCAGCTGCTGCACGCCGAACGCGATCCTGCTGACCGGATCGCCGACGAACGAGGCCATCGCCACCACGGTCACGAACTGGCCCACGTCGATCCGCCCGTCGAAGGCCATCCACCCGGCCGCCGCCGCGATCGCCACCGTCACGAACGCCGTGGAGACCAGGCCGGCGGCGGCGACCACCGCGTTCGCCGAGGCCGCGGCCAGGTCGGCGTCCAGGCAGCGGGCGGTGGCCGCGCGGTAGCGGCGCAGCGCCTCCCCGGTTCCGCCGAACGCGCGCAGCGGCGCCAGCGCGCGCACCAGCTCCGCGGCGAGCGCCGCGGCCAGCCCGGCGGCCTGGGACCGCTCCCGCAGCCTGGCCTCCAGCCGGGGACTGATCGCATCGATCCCGAGGATCAGCGGCGGCATGGTCAGCAGGGTGCCCAACCCCAGCCACAGGTCGATGTGCAGCAGCACCGCCGCGGTGACCGCCAGCCCGACCGCCCCGGAGACGACGTTCGACCGGGCGCGCGCGGCCTGCGCGGTGGCCGTGGCGTCGGAGGTGAGCACTGAGGCCCACTCCCCGGCGGTGCGCCCGGCCCCGGCCGCCGGGTCGGCGAGGATGCGGGCCGTGGCATCGCTGCGCAGCCGGTGCGCCTCCCGCAACACGCTGCGGGCGTTGAGGTAGAAGGCCAGCCCGCCGCCGGTCGCCAACACCACGAACAGCGCCAGCACGCCCGCGACGGCCAGCAGCGCGTCGGACAGGTCGCCGCCGGCGACGGCGTTCTGGACCACCAGACCGATCGCGAGCGGCACCAGTGCCTCGCATGCCTGATGCACGCAGGAGCCCACGGCGGCGATCGTCAGGGGACGTGCTTGTCTGCGCAGCACGGTGCGCAGGACCTCGCGCGGCGGGGGTATGCCCGCGGCGCGCGCGGGTACGAACTCTGTCATGGTGGCGCCCTTCCTTGGTGGAACGGCGCCACGGTATGCGGGTCGGTGCGGGGGCTCAAACGATTCGGTGTCACCGAATCATGGGCTGTCGATTACCGGAGCGGCTGGGTCTGCGGCTGGTTCCGGGGCTGGTTCCGCAGCCGGGTCCACGCCTGCCTGGAACAGCGCGAGCAGCACCTCACCGGCCGGTTCCAGCTCGTAGAAGACCTGCCGACCCGAACGCGTCCGCCGCGCGACCCCCGACGCCACGAGCGCGGCCAACTGCTCCGAGACGGTACTGGGAGCCAGCGCCAACCGGGCCGCGAGCGTGCTGGTGGTGGCGGGAACCTCCAGGGCCCGCAGGACCGCCGCACGCCGTGTCCCGACGAGCGGGACCAGGCGATCCGGCTCGGCCGCCGACGGTGCGGCCGCGCCACCGGCCAGCAGCGCCGCACCCCGCGCCTGGTAACTCACGCGCAGCAGGTGCGGATGGTCGGTGGAGCAGGAGACCCGCTCCTGCGCGAAGATCAGCGGCACCAGGACCAGGCGCTGATCGACGGTGTAGCGCTTGGACTCCTTGAGCTTGGGGAGCGACAGCACCGGCTCCTCCCACACCGTGCGACCGCCCAGTCCGGCGATCACGGACTCCGGGCCGTGGGAGGCCAGCGAGCGGGCTCGCAGCACGACTTCCTCGTCCAGGGCCGCGCGCATTTTCGGCCACACGGGCTCCAGCGCACCGCGCCAGAACTCCCTGAGCGCGTCGGCGAGCATGTTGAGTGTGGCGGTGTGATCGTCGCGGAAGGGCTGGAGCGGTTTGGGCAGCTCCGCGGGGTAGTGTCGTGCGAACTGCTCCTTGATCAGTGCTGCGGGCGTGCGGCGCAGCGCTTCCAGCTCCTCGGCCAACTCCGCGCGCGGTGCTTCGGGAACCGGGTCGAAGAAGTCCGGTGTCGGGCCGTACTTTTGCCACTCCTGGAGCAGCGCGTAGATCCCCAGCGGGGCCAGGCGCTCGTCCGCTTGCAGGAGTTCCCATGCCTGCTTGGCCCAGCCGGTGTACGGCCACGCGGCCCGCGGCCCGCTGCGCTGGACCAGTTGCAGGGCACTGACCGTCTCCGCCAGCGGGCTGATCGCGATCCGGGTGCGCGCAAGTGTCGCCGGATCCAGGTGGATGCGGATCATTCGGCTCTCCCTGGCCCGGCGCTCGCGGGCTCCAAGGCCGGCCGGAAGGTGCGGCGGTAGTGCGCGGGCGGCACTCCGTAGACGGCGGCGAACTGCGCGCGCAGGTTGGTGGCGGTGCCCAGGCCGACGCGGCGGGCGATGGCGTCGAGGCCGAGATCGGTGGACTCCAGCAGCTCGGCGGCCGATTGCAGGCGCAGGCGTTGCAGCCAGACCTGCGGCGGGCGGCCGGTCTCGTCGAGGAAGCGGCGGTGCAGAGTGCGAGTGCTGATTCCCAGGTGCTCGGCCATCGCCGCGACGGTGACGGCGCGCAGATTGCGCCGCGCCCACTCGTAGACGTCCCGCTTCGGGGCGGATTCGCTGACGCCGGCGGCCGCGCGAATGTACTGCGCCTGGCCACCGTCCCGGTGCGGCGGAATCACGATACGGCGCGCGATCTCATTGGCGATCGCCGACCCGTGGTCCCGCCGGACCAATTCCAGGCACATGTCGAGGCCCGCAGCACTGCCCGCCGAGGTCCACACCCCGTCGTGGACGTAGAGGACGGCGGGATCGACGTCCACAGTCGGGTAGCGGCGGGCGAGCTCGTCGGCGTGCATCCAGTGCGTGGTGGCGCGGCGCCCGTCGAGCAGCCCGGCTTCAGCGAGGACGAAGCTGCCGGAGCAGATCGCGGCGATGCGAGCCCCGCGAGCGTGGGCTGCGCGCAGTGCGGCGAGCAGTTCGGCCGGCGCACCGCTGTGGGCTTCGGCCGAGGCGGGGATGATCACGGTGTCGGCACTGCGCAGGGCGTCCAGTCCGCGCCCGGCGGGCACGGTGATGCCGTGCGAGATGGTCTCGCCGGAGGGGCTGCTGGCGACGAGGGCGAAGTCGTACCAGTCGGGGACGAGGTCGTGGCGGTCGACGCCGAAGACTTCGGCGGCGATGGCCAGTTCGAAGAGGCGGACGCCTGGGATCGCTACCAGGGCTATTTGGTGGGTGGCTGTGGCGGATTGACTATGCGGATCGGTGGTCAGGCCGGTCTTGTCGGGTGCCCCGTCTGATTCCTTGCGCATAGTGGCTAATTTGCCACTCACGGTGCCGCTTGGGAACCCCGCAGAGTGGCTGGTGATGATTACCGACTCCTCGACATCTCCCGCTGCGACGGCTCCGGCCCAGCTCACCCGGCACATCGGCCGGTGGCAGGGCACGGCCCTCTACGTCAGCGCGATCCTCGGCGCGGGGGTGCTCGTGCTGCCCGGCCAGGTGGCCTCGATGGCCGGGCCGGCGTCGTTGCTGTCGTGGGCGTTCGCCTGCGTCCTGGGAGTGCCGCTGGCCTGGATGTTCGCCGCGTTCGCGCGCCGCTTTCCGGAGGCCGGGGGCGTGGCGACGTACGTCGGCCGCGCGTTCGGCCCGACCGCCGGCGCCCTGACCGGCTGGCTCTACTTCGCCGCCGGCTCGTTCGGGCAGACGATCGTCCCGCTCACCGGCGGCTACTACGTCGCCCAGGCGCTGAACCTGGGGAGCGGCTGGGCCTACCTCGTCGCCGTCGCGATCCTCACGGCGGCGGTGGCCGCGAACCTGCACGGCCGGCGGGTCAGCGCACGCACCCAGCTCGCCCTGGCCGCCGCGGTCGCCGTGGCGCTGGTCCTCACCACGGCGGCGGCCGCGCCACACATGTCAGTACACAGACTCCACCCCTTCGCGCCCCACGGCCTCGGCCCGGTCGCGGACGGCGTCATCGTGCTCTTCTTCGCCTTCGCGGGCTGGGAGGCCGTGGCGCACCTCGCCGAGGAGTTCACCGACCCCGACCGGGACGTCCCGCGCGCCGTGGCGGCCACCATCGCGATCGTCTCAGTGCTCTACCTCGGCATCGCCGCCGCGGTCGTCCTCACCGGCACCTACGGCGACCCGCACACCGACCACGTCGCGATCGGCCTCCTCCTGCGCTCGGCCTTCGGGCCCGGCGCGAACATCGCGGCCGCGGTCATCGCCGTCCTCATCAGCCTGGGCACCGCCAACGCCTTCATCGCCAGCGTCTCCCGCCTCGGCTACAGCCTGGCCCGCGACCGCTGGCTGCCGCATCAGAGCGCGTATATCAACCGGCGTTCGGTGCCGGTCGGCGGCATCGTCACGGTCGCCGCGATCGCCTACGCGGGGCTGGCCGCGGCCGCCGGCTTCCGGTGGGGGACCGAGACGCTGGTGGTCGTCCCCTCCACGCTCGTGGTCACGGTCTACCTTCTGGCAGCCGCTGCCGGCATCCGCTTGCTACGCGGGGTCGCTCGCGGGTGCGCGGTGCTGACTGTTTGCCTGACGGCGCTTGTCATTCCGGACGCTGCGCGGCATGTCGTTATTCCGGTTCTTGTTGTTTCGGTGGCGCTTTTGACGCGGTGGCTGGATAAGCGACCTGCTTGAGCCGTTCGAGATCGTTGACCCGGAACCCGCGGTACCCCGTGCTCAGCACCCCGGCCTCGCGCAGCTCCCGCAGGGCCTTGTGGACCGTGGGTTCGGCGGCGCCGATGAGGGTTGCCAGTTCGGGTTGGGTCAGGGGCCAGCGCAGGATGACCGTGTCGCCGTCCGGTTCGCCGTAGGTGAGGGCCAGGTCGTAGGCGATGCGGGCGACGCGGGTGGGGGCGTCGGTGCCGGCGAACTCGATGCGGCGGGTGTTGGAGGCACGGAGTTTTGTGATGAGGGAGGCGCTTACTGCTGCGGCTATCGGGGGGTCGTCGCGCAGGGTCGTCAGGAACGTGTCGCGGGTGATCAGGCGGGCGACGACCACTCCGCAGGTGGTGATGGTGGCGGAGCGGGGGTGGCCGTCCATCACGCCGAATTCGCCGACCAGGTCGCCGCCGACGCGGACGGCGAGGAGCGCGTCGCGGCTGTCCTGGGTGCGGCCGGTCGCCTTGACCACGCCGTCCAGCAGGATGAGGACGAACGTCGATTCGTCGGCCTCGCGGATGACTTTGCGGTCCGGCTCGTACTCGATCATCGTGCCCAGGGCCAGAAACCGCTGGCGGGCGGCCGGTCCGAGGCTGTGCAGCAGGCTTCGCGGCGGCCAGGCCCAGGTTCCCGGTGCGGCGTTCATCGCTGCCTCCAATGGAAGTTTTGAGCAGATCCCGTACTAGCACGGGATGAGAACCACGATTCCTCCCGATAGTGGTCAGGGCAAGGGCCCGCGGCACAGGGGTCTGCTTTGAGGCAAGGGGGCGCGAGGTGCAGGTGGGGGAGCTCGTCGAGCCTAGCCGGGGAAGCAGGCGCCTGTGCGCGGTGCTGGCCGGTGGACCGCTGGGTCTGCTCACCGAGGTGTGCCGTCCCAGCGGCGGCGGGGGGTCGTTCGGCTTCGGCCGCCTGTACATCGGGTCGGCGCCGGACGGGGAGGCGGCGGTGGCGCCGGTCGGGGTGGACGAGGTGCGGATCGTGCATGACCTGGTGG
>NZ_JAAFZA010000007.1 GCF_015356865.1 Catenulispora pinisilvae | reverse complement strand
GGTTTGGAACCACCCCGGCAAGGACGGTCCCGAAGGGCCACAAAACCTTCATCTCCCGTGGAACACCACATCACGAAGCAACTACCTACACATCAGCTCCGATCCATGTTCGTGACACACTTGATCTTGCTCTTGATCTTCAGCTCTTGATCTTGCCTGTGCCGTTGATCTTGCTCTTGATCTGGGCCTTTGCCCTTGTTCTGACTTACTGGAGTTGGAGAGGCCTGAGGTCCGGCAGGGTTGTGAACGCGAGAACCGGCAGCCGACAAACACACCGACCGACCCGAACCCCGAACCGGCACAACTATGACCGAAGGCCGTAAAAAAATCGCCTTTCAACCCACACACCAACCGCAACCCGGCCCGCAAACTGCAACCCCCAAGAAAGTTCCGAACCCGAACACCCCAAACCGACCCTCGACCGCGCTACCGCATCCCGCCGGCAATCCAGCGAAACCGCCACACCGACAACCTCCGCCCAGGCCAAGTCATCACCAGGGCAAACGTTGCCTGACACGGCAGTAGTCCGCCGGCGCCGGCCCCGGGCGGTCAACCCCGGGGCCGCGCCTACATCGGTCTGGACTCTAATTGAACGCCGCGAAAGTACACGCCGCTACCGCAACCCTCGAATTCACGCCGAGGCCCGACATCGTGAACACGCAGTGGCCGTAGGCAGCCGAGGCATTGATCACCGCCGCGACAGCCGTCGTGACGCAGACCAATTTTGTCGAAGTGGTGAGTTCATCGAAGTTGTACAGCACTGAATAGCAACCCGTGGCGTCGCCATCGGGCGTCACCACGGCCTCCGCCGATGCGCTGGCCGAAACCGAGGTCGCGGCGACGGTGCTGGCCGATGCGGTGGACGCCATCGCCACGCCTCCACCGACCAGGGTGAGCGCGGTCAATGCGGTGGCAGCGCCGAAGCGGCGGACGGAGAGTGAATTCTTCACCTGGTGCTCCTCTTTCCCGTGTGGGTCCTCATCGTCGGGAAGTAGCCGCCGAAGCCACTTCGCAGTGGGCAAAGTGGCCTTGGGCGCCGATGTTTCCCGTCGGATCGATCTTCATGGAGAACATCCGGCCACACCAAGGAATCCGTACGAGTCCGGACTGTCGATCAGGTACTGCTGCCGCCACGCCGGCAGTCATCAGAGCCTTGATCTCTCAGGAGGCGGCGCCGCGCCTCAGTCCAGAATGATCTGCGCCTCCAACTCCTTCAGCTTCGCGAAGTCGGCCTCGACCGCGTCCAGGTCCGGGTCGGCGAAGACCACCCAGCCGAAGGCGTCGAACAGGCCGGTCGAGGCCGGGACGACGTCGCCGGTGCCGTAGGGGATGTGCTTGCAGTCGAACGTCGGCAGGCCGTCCACCTGGTCGAACAGGTCGCCGTTGCGCCAGGTGCCGGAGCGGGGGGCGGTGAGGAAGGCCGCGCGGACGTGGCGCAGCCAGTCGTAGCCGGGCTTGAACTCGCCGTCCACCAGGTGCCGGACGGTGCGCTGGATCTGGGCGTCGCCGGTGGCCAGGCGGGTGACCATCTGGTGGCCGCCGCCGGCCGGGCGGGCGCCGATCTCCACCAGGCGCGGGCCGGCGGCGGTGAGCATGACCTCGACGTGCGCGCTGAAGTTGCGGATCCCCACCGCCTTGGCCACCTGCTGGGCGAAGGCGAACAGCTCCGGGACCTCCGGGGAGTCCGGCGGCAGGAAGTCCACCCGCTCGTAGATGCCGGTGCGGCCGTGGTCTGCTTTGTCGTAGCGGACCGCCTTGGTGTAGCGGCAGACGTCCACCAGGCCGTACTCGCCGTCGACCGCGTAGAGGTCGACGATGTATTCGACGCCCTCGGCGAACTCCTGCAACAGGACCGTGGTGTTCACCTGGTTGGTGATGTTGGTGTGGCCGAGGATCGCCTCGAACGGCGTGCGCAGGTCGCCGCCGGCCTCGACGAAGTGCACCGAGTCGGTGGCGCAGCTGTTTGTGGGCTTGAGCACCAGCTTGGACCCGCCCAGCCCCTCCTGCTCGATCCAGGCGGCGGCCTGCTCGACGCTCTCGGCGCGGAACTGCTTGAGCGTGGGGATGCCCGCGGCGGCCACCGCCTGGCCCATGTCCCACTTGTCGCGGCGGGCCAGGATCAGCGCCGGGTCGTTCGCCAGGTCCGGGGTGACCTCGGCGGCCAGGTGCTCGGCCAGCAGCACCCCGAACTCGCTGCCCGGGATCACGGCCAGCGGGTCGAACTGCCGCAGGTGCTCGGCCAGCACGTGGCGGCCCCGTTCGGTCCCGTTCCAGACCAGGATGTGCTCGAAGTTCTCCGGGAACCAGCCGGAGAGCACGGCCGCGGGCGTGTCCAGCATGCTCATGACGGCGATCGCCCGCACCCCGCGCTCGGCGAAGGCGGGGGCCAGTTCCTGCCCGGTGGACAGCGGGTCGACGATGACGATGTTCCGTTCCATGCTCCCACTACGCTTTCTTCAGAGCCTTCTTCAGGATTGGTCTTGGCGGGTTCGAACCCACTCAGTGCTCTGTGCCAGTGATGCAGGACATCAGCACCCTGGCCGACTCCCCACCCGAGGGGTACGCGGCCAGCGCGCAGCGCACCGCCAGCGGCGGGTCGAAGGACTCCAGCCGCAGCGCGCGCAGCCCGCGCTCGGCATCCAGCTCGGCCAACGGGGAACCGGCCCGGTATGCACCGGCCGCACTGCCGTCCAGCACCGCGCCGAGGTGCTCTTTGAACGCCTCGAAGGAAGCCGTGGTGAAGTCGGTCCCGTGGTGGTCGGGCCGGTCCCAGGCCAGATAGGCCCGCACCACGGCCGGGTCCTCGGCGGCCAGGAACTCATCGGCCCAGATGGCGTGGTCCCGGCTGGTGGAGAACTTCAGGCCGTCGAGCCGGTAGAACTGGTTGGAGATGATCCCGGCGTGTTTGGCGGGCGAGACGCCGGCGGCGGCCAGCACGGCCGGGACCAACACCGCGTTGTAGAAGGAGTTGTCCATCCCGAGGAAGTGCCAGACCTCTGAGATCGCCTCCCAGGCCGCGGCGCAGGCGGCCGGGGACGCCTGGACCCCGGGTCGAAGATGCCGCGCGATCGTGTAAAGGTAGCCGAGCCCGAGTTCACACCAGACGTCGATCCGCAGCTGTGCGCCCGAGGATCCCCGCCACGGCAGGCCCCAGTCGGTCTCGTACGCCATCGGGATCTCCGGCAGCCCGGCCCGAAGGTAGTGGTCCAGCACCTGCCGCACCCAAGCCGGAAGCTGCTCGGTCAGCCACGCCTCACGCAGCGGCTCGCGCAGGTCCTCCAGGATCAGCACCGGGAGCACCGCCGTGGTGAACTCGGCCGGGGCATCGCAGCAGCTTGATATCGGGTCCACCAGATTGAGCGCGGAGGTGAAACCGCCGCAGCCCTCGCAACAGCCGCCGGCCGCGCCCTCGCCGCAGATCCCGCAGGACCCGGTGACGCGGACGTGGTGCAGCGTCCGCTTGCACGCCGAGCACAGCGCGACCGGGGTCTCCTTCTCCTGCACGGCGCCCGAGGCGAGCAGTCCGGTCAGCAACTCGGGCACGGCGGCCCGGTAATCGGCGTCGGTGGTGGGATCGCTGAACAGGTCGAAGTCGAATCCGGCCAGCTCCATGGCCCGGTGGATCCGGTCGCCGAAGACCTTGAGCATGTCCGGCACGGGCATGCCCAGCTGGTCGGCGCGCGCCAGGGAGTAGTTCTGGTGCGGGTCCAGCCCGCAGAAGTACACGACGTCCTCACCGGCCGCCCGGGCCGCGCGCGCGGCGAGATCGGCGGCGAGGAACGGCCCGGACAGATGGCCGACGTGCAGCGGGCCGTTCGGCGTGGGCTGCGGGGAGATGACGAGCTTGACGCCGGTCCGGGCCGGGACAGAGTACTGCACCGCGAACACCTTTCTCAGAGCCGGTATTTAGAATCCGGTGTTTGGAATCAGGGTCTTGCCGACGGCGAGGGCGGGCCGTTCAACTGTTCAGGCGATCAGGCCGGGGGCGGCCCCGGTGTTCAACTGTTCGAGCGGTCAGGCCGGGACGGTCTCGGTGTCGTCCGTCGCCGAGGCGGCCGGCGCGGTGACCTGCGAAGTGGTCTCCGCAGAAGTAGTCTCCGAAGAAGTGGTCTCCGAAGTAGTCGGCGGAACAGCCTCGGACTCGCGCATCCCGACGTAGCCGATCGCGATGCCGACCGCCGCGATGGCCCCGGTCCACCACCACACCTGCTGGTGCGTCGTGTTCCACAGGGCGACGCCGATCGCCGGGCCCACCGCCTGGCCGAGCCCGAAGACCGACTGCATCGTGCCCAGATAGCGACCGGTCCCGCCCTCCGGCGCGACCCGGGCCGGCCAGGAGAACACGCTGGGGCCGCCCACCATCTCCCCGAGGGTCACCATCAGCATGGCGATCCACAGCATCGGCACCCCGCCGGGCAGTCCGAAGCCGACCATGCCGGCGCCGAGCAGCACGAAGCCGGTCATCACCGCCGCCTTCGGCGGCCAGTTCTGGACGAACTTGGTGATCAAGAGCTCGAAGGCGATGACCAGTCCGGCGTTCAGGCTGAACAGGGAGCTGTAGACGATGGTCCCGTGCCCGGCGTGCCGGACCGACAGCGGCAGCACCGCCATCATCTGGACGTAGATCACGGCGTTGACGAAGACCATCACCAGGTAATAGACGAAGCGCCGGTCCTGGAAGGCCATCCGGTACCCGGTCTTGGGCCGCTTCGCGGCCGGCCGGTCGCCGCGCGCCGCGTCCCGGGGCAGCACACCCAGCGCGATCAGACCGAAGACCAGCGAGGTCGCGCCGTCGATCCAGAAGATCAGGTTCCAGGACACCTGGATCAGCCACACCGCCAGCAGCGGGCCGCCGGTGGACCCGACGTTGGACGCGGCACGGTTGAACGCCATGACCATGGTCTGCCGGGCTTTGGGCGTGTTGGCCGCCAGGATCGCGGCGGTGGCCGGCCGGTAGGACACGCCGATCGCCCCGGTGAAGAACAGCACCACCAGGATCACCGGATACACCGACACCAGGCTGACCGACGCCACCAGCACCGAGCCGGCCAGCATCGAGGCGGCGATGGTCAGGCGCGGCCCGAAGCGGTCGGCCAGGCCGCCGCCGCCGAACAGGCCGACCACGGAACCCGCGCCGTAGACGGTCAGCGCCACCCCGGCCTCGGTCGCGCTGAACCCGCGATGGACGAGGTAGAGCACCATGAACGCCTGGAGGAACGCGCCGAGGCGGTTGACGAACACACCGATCAGCAGCACCCGGACAACAAGTGGCACGCCGCGCAATGTCTCCAGGACACCGACGGCGGCCTCTTCGGCGGCCGACTCGGCCGGCGGGCTGGTGCTCATCGAGCGGCCTCGATACTCGGTTCCCCGGTGCTGGGCTCCATCGTGATCGCCTTCTGCGCGGCGTCCAAAGCCGAGACGCACTCGTCGGCGGTGTCGGCGACGGCGATGGCGTGGGCCACCCGGCTCAGCCAGGCCACGCCCCGCGGCGGCAGCTTGACCTCGGTCATCGGGTCCACCAGGACCTGGGCCTGCTCGATCGCGGCGGGCAGCGCGTCCCGGTCGATGTCCACGCGGGCGAGCACGCCGTCTTGCTCCGGGTAGTAGAACCGGATCGCGGCGACCCGGCGTGCAGAGTCGGTCAGCTCCGGTTCGCGGCCACACGCGACGTCGGCGGCGATCCGGTTGACGTCGATCCCGCCGGCCAGCAGGGCCAGCAGCGGGATGTGGCCGCCGGCCAGCCGGGCGTTGATCTCGACCACCTTGTAGCCCGCGGCGGTGCGGCGCAGCTCGGTGTGGGTGACGCCGGTGTGGAACCCCACCGCGCGGTGCGCCGCGGCCACCAGGGCGGCCAGGTCGGCGTCGGTGCGCAGCGGATCGGCGGCGTCCACGACGTGTCCGACCTCTTCGAAGGCCGGCGCGAAGCCGAGCTGCTTGCGCGCGACCGCGAGGACGGCCACCCGGCCGTCGAAACAGGCCGCCTCCACGCTGATCTCCGGACCGTCGAGGTACTCCTCGACCAGCACGGACTCCTCGTACTTCGCCTTCTCCTCGGCCAGTTCGATCCCGGCGGCCGCGTGGAAGGCCGCCGCGATGTCCTCGGCCCGGTCCACCCGGACCACGCCGAAGCTCGCGGCCAGGTTGCGGGGCTTGACCACGACCGGGAAACCCAGCCCGGTGGCGGCCCGCACGGCGTCCTGGGCGCTGCCCACCGCGATCGAGCGGGCCTGCGGGACGCCGGCCGCGTCCAGCGCCTGCCGGGTCGCGTGCTTGTCCCGGCACCGGGCCACCGCCTCGGCCCCGGACGTGGGCAGGCCCAGGCCCTCGGCCAGCGCCGCGGTGTCGATGATCCGGGACTCGTCGTAGCTCAGCACGCCCTCGATTCCCCGGCCGTGCTCGGCCCGCAGCCGCTCGTGGAGCTCGCGGGCCGCGCCGAGCATCGCTTCGGCGTCGAGTGTGTCAACGTGCGTAGATCCGACGATATAAGGCTTCTGCCAGGTCACCGCCGAGTCGCGGCCGGCGCCGCCGACGAACAGCCAGACCCGGTAGTGCGGGGCCAGGGCCTGGTGGAACGGCTCCCGGAACAGGGCTCCCAGGCTCGATACGACGATGACGAACGGCCGGTCTTCCGGCGCGGCCAGTGCGGGATCTGCCATGACTTCGCGCGCTCTCCTCGCTGTGTCAGCGGCCCAGATCGTAGACCGAGGGACCGGAACATATCAGGGGTCTCGGGTACGGCACCACTATGCGCCGGCGGGCCGCGAAATGTCGGAGATTCAATGAATACTCGTAGTCATATCCCCGATACACATAGATACCGATATCAGAACCCTGGATCACTGATTAAGAGTGCTGCTAGCATCTCGCCTCACCGGAGGGATCCTTCGGCGGGGGGAAGGTCACGGGCGAAGGGGGCACTACATGCACGTCTTCAATCGATCCACCGCACAGGCCAGCACGACCGGAGCAGTCCAGGTCATCAGGTGGGAGCAGTTCCAGGGCGCCGACCAGCTGCCTTTCGGCGGAATGTGGTACTCGGTGGCCCCGGGGGGCTCCAGTGCCAAGGACCAGCACCCCGATGTCGAGCTCTCCCTGGTGCTCGGCGGCGTCGCCGAGGTCGAGGCGGCGGACGGCACGATCACCGCGGTTCCGGCCGGCTCCGGCTTCCTTCTGGCGAGCAACGAGTCGCACATCGTCCACAACAGCTCGCCGGACACCCCGGTGGTGGTTTTCAGCGCTTACTGGATGCCCGACGGGGACCCCGACAATACCGGGACGCGAGAACGGTAGGGGTATAGACCAATGAGCCCTGAGACAAATCCTTTATTCCTTTCCCAATGCGTTGATCCATGAGCGCGCGGGTCTGTGTGATCGGCGCGGGCCTGGCCGGCGCCGCACTGGCCTGGCGACTGGCTTGTTCGCGCTGTTCCGGGACCGAGATAACCCTTGTCGGCGATTCCTCCGAAGGCCGGCGCGACGCCAGCCGGACCTCCGGCGGGCTGGTCCGCGCCTTCGACGTCGACCCCTGGCACCGCGGCAACGCCGAGGCCGGCCTGGCCGAGTTGCTGGCCGATCCGCTGCTGCGCAAATGGGCCGGATACCGCCGGGCCGGATCCACCTACATCCTGGACACCAGCCGGCCCGACCAGCTGGCGGCGCTGGCCGCGGCCCGGGCCATGGCCGGCGTCCGGATCGCCGAGGCCGCGGAATTGGCCGCCGAAGGCTGGCGCGGCCTGCCCGACCACGCTGTCGCAGCGTTCGAACACGAGGCGGGCTACATCTCGCCGCACGAGTTCCGCAAGGCGCTGACCGTCGACTTCGCGGTCAGATCCGGCAGCGTCCTGCTCGCGGGCCCCGTTGTGGACCTGGAGCGGACGCATAGCGGCGGCTCGTGGAACGTGCGGACGCCGGACGGCGGCTCGCGGGAGTACGACGTCGTCGTGCTCGCGACCGGCGCCTGGACCCCGGCCCTGCTGCACCGGCAGGGCTGGCGGGCGGCCGGGCTGACCACCAAGGCGATCCAGTACACGCTCGTCGAGGTCGCCGGCCACCGGCCGGCGCCGTTCATCGACGAGACCAGCGGGCTGTTCGGACGGCCCGCCGCGGACGGTGTGATGCTCCTGGGCGTCCCCACCGAATCCTGGGGGGTGGACCCGGATCGGCTCGACACCGACCCGGAACTCACCGACCGGGCCCTGCACCTGGCGGCCGAACGGCTTCCGGGCCTGACCCCGACCGCGCGCCTGCGCACGGTCGTGGCCGCCGACTGTTACGGCGACCGCGCCGGGCTCACCCTGGAGCCGGTGGCGGCGGCCGGGGGCGGGGTCTTCACCTTCTCGGCCGGGTCTGGTGGCTCGGCCAAGACCGTTCTGCCCGCGAGCACACACGCGGCGGAACAACTCCTGCACGGGTAACCATCCACCAAGTACGCACGCGCCGAAAGTCCTCACGGCGCGAGCGACGCACGTCCCGCGCAACCACATCCACAACACGCACGCGGCCGAACGTGTCACCTTCGCGTACCCGGCCCGCGGCGCGGCAACGTCTTTCCAACTGATGAGGAGAACCACGTCGTGTCCGAAAACACTCCTGTTTTTCACGTGGCGGCCATCGGCGCCGGGCCGAGCAACCTGAGCCTGGCCGCGCTCTACCAGGCTTCCACCCAGGACCGCAGCATGGTCCTGTTCGACCGACAGCCCGGACCGTCCTGGCACGCCGCCCTGCTGCACCCGGGCGTGGACATGCAGACCTCCTGGCTCAAGGACCTGGTCACGGTGGTCGACCCGACCCACCGGCTCAGCTTCCTGAATTACCTGGTGACCTCGGGCCGCTTCTACGCCCTGAACAACTCCCAGTTCGACAGCCTGCCCCGGCGCGAGTACCAGCGCTATCTGGGCTGGGCCGCGGGCCAGATCGACAACCTGCACTTCGGCGTGGACATCGACGAGATCTCACTGGGCGCCGACGGCTTCCAGCTCAGCTCGGCCGGCGTCCCCCGCTCCTTGTCCGAGCACGTGGTGGTCGGTGTCGGCACCCGGCCGGCGATCCCGGCGCAGCTGTCCGGGCTGCCCGAGGACCGGGTGTTCATCGCCGACAAGCTGGTGCACCGACTGCCGGAGATGGCGGTCGACAAGACCGTGCCGGTGGCGGTGCTCGGCGGCGGCCAGACCGGCTGCGAGGCCGTGCTGCGGCTGATCGGCGAGGGCTTCACCGACGTCCGCTGGATCGGGCGCGGGCAGTGGTTCCGCACCATCGACGACTCCCCGATCGCGAACGAGTTCTACCGTCCCGAACACCAGCAGTTCCTCCAGGGGCTGACGCTGTCCAGCCGGGAGAAGCTCGTGCGCGGCCAGCGCTCCACCGGCGACGCGCTGACCCCGGGTGGGATGCGCGCGGTCTACCAGGCGAACTACCACGCGCTGCTGGAGACCGGGAGCTTCGCCGCGAACATCATGGTCGGGCACGACGTCGTGGGCGCCACGGCCGAGGACGACCGGGTCGTGCTGCGCTGCGAGACCTCCGAACAGCACCCTGAGATACCCGTCGCCTACGCGGTGGTGGCGATGGGCCGCGAGCGCACGCCGATCCCGTTCGACGACGAACTGCGCGAGCGCGTGGACTTCGACGACAACGGCGAGGTGATCGTCGAGTCCGACTACTCGATCCGGTGGAAGGGCAGCAACGGCCACCGGATCTACGCGCTCAACCGGGCGCGCTTCAGCCACGGCATCCCGGACGCGAACCTGACGCTGCTGCCGGTGCGCTCGGCGCTGATCGTGAACTCGATGCTCGAACGCGAGGTCTACCGCCTCCCGAAGAACCTGTGCGCGGTGACGTGGGGATGAACATGCACGAGCAAGGCAGTGAGCACGGGCAAGGCGAAGAGCAGGAGCATGGCGAGGCCGGCTTCGCCTATGACGG
Organism: Catenulispora pinisilvae; assembly: GCF_015356865.1. Taxonomy (GTDB): domain Bacteria; phylum Actinomycetota; class Actinomycetes; order Streptomycetales; family Catenulisporaceae; genus Catenulispora; species Catenulispora pinisilvae. The sequence continues at coordinate 92,688 of NZ_JAAFZA010000007.1, read as the reverse complement.
CGTCCGGTTCCGGCCGGTCGAAGCAGGGCACGATCCCGGCGCACCGACCACCGTCGGGCTGTACCACAGCCGCGGGGACGAGCTGTGGGCCGAGTTCGCCGGCGGGAAGGTGCGCACCGGCCGCCTGGTCGGCGCCATCCGTCCGGACGGCACCATCGACGGCGCCTACTGCCAGGTCTCGATGGACGGGCGGAGCGCGGCCGGCACGCTGGTGAGCGTCCCGGATCGGCTGCCCGACGGCCGGATCCGGCTGCACGAGCACTGGCGGCGCGCCGACGGTTCCAGCGGCGTCTCGGTGATCGAGCAGATCGACGCCCCCGGCGGCGGACCGTTGTCCTCGGCACAGTTGGGGTATCTCAGGGATGAGATTTACCGCCAGCTGCGGACCCACCTCGGAACAGCCGACGTCCTGGCGGCCACGCGGTGCGCGACTCGGTTGCTCGACCAATGCCTGGACGGCCGGATCCCGAGCGAGCTCACGGTCCAGGTCGCGCACGACGGGGACGCGGCCGGGACGTACACGCTGGCGTTCGTCCGAGCCATGCAGCTGATCACGGCTCGGGTCCACGACGAGACCTTCGTCCTGCGCGCGGTGACGGGAGTCATGCGCACGGTGACGGGGCGCCGGGCCGAACCGCCGTCCCGGACGGTGGCGGACAACATCGAGCGCGCCTCGCAGGTGCTGGGTCTGCACGAGGACCCCTGGTGCGAACTGGTGAACGCGCAGGATGACCGGGTGGGCGAAGGCGTTGACGCCGTCATCACCGCCTCGACCGCCGAGGCCCATCAGGGCCCTGAAAGCCAGCAGGTCCCGTTCTTCTCGATCGGTACGGACACATCCGGCGCGCCCCACGCACACCGGCCCGTGCTCGCCGATCTGCTGAAGTTCGAGTCCGAGGAACCACACGACGCGCGGACCGGAACGGCGGTCAGCGGTCTCGACGAGGAAGAGGATCGCTGATCCATGGCAGGGGACGAACTTAGCGCCGCCTATCTGGACCTGGTACGGCGCAACGGGCACAAGCCCTCTGAACTACTCGGCCCGGTCGCCGCCGAGGCGAAGGAACTGGACGCGTTCGCCTCCGGCCGCTTCATGCCGTGCCCGCTGTTCCTCACCGCGCAGGAGAAGACCCGGCTGACCGAGGACCTGGTCAACCTGCGTACCGCTTTGGTCAGCCTGCCGGACCGGCTCTTCGGCGGGGACCTGGCGGCCTTCGCCCGCGCCGTGGGGATGACCGACACCCAGATCGACATGGCCTCGCGCGGCCGCGGCCCGGAGGTGACCCGGTTCGCCCGGGCCGATCTGCTGGCCGTGCCGGGCGGGTTCCAGGTCGTCGAGTTCAACATGGGCAGCACCGTCGGCGGGGTGGACATCGCCGAACTGGCGCGGGTGATGCTGGAGCACCCGACGCTGGCCGCCTTCGCCGCCGAACACGCGCTGGAGTACACCGACACCCGGGTCGAGGCGCTGCACACCTTGTTCGCCGAGACCGGAGTCGCGCGCGAGGGCGATCCGTTCATCGCGATCGTGGACTCCCCCGGCAGCTTCCCCTCCCTGGAGAAGTACCTGCACAGCGCCGCCGAGACCTGGGGCGAGCGCTACGGAATCCGCGCTGACGCCTGCCATTTGGGTGAACTGGAGTACGACGACGGTTCGGTCTGGCTGCGGGGGCAGCGGGTCGACGCGGTCTGGCGCGTGTTCATGCTGGAGAACCTGGTCTCGCGCCCGCACGAAGCCGCCGTGATGGCACCCCTGATGGACGCGGCGGAAAGGGGCGAAATCCAGATCTTCACCCCTTTGGACGCCGAGGTCTTCGGCAGCAAGAACGCGCTGGCGATGGTCGCGGACCAGGCCAACCGCCACCTGTTCAACACCGGGGAACAGGCCAGCCTGGACCGGCTGCTGCCGTGGACCAGGATCCTGACCGAGGGCGAGGGCACCCTGGACGACGGCGAGAAGGTGGACCTGGTCGAGTACGCGCTGAACAACCGGACCGGCCTGGTCCTGAAGCCGACGCTGATGCACGGCGGCATCGGCGTGGTGCTGGGAACAGACCCGCACGTCACCCAGGAATACTGGGAGGAACAGGTCCGCCAGGGCCTGGACGGCGCGCACATCATCCAACGGCTGGTGCCGCCCGCACCCGACTACTTCCCGACGGAGGACGGGGACATCGAGCCCTACTCGGTGATGTGGGGCACCTTCACCACCGCGCGGGGCTACGGCGGCACGTACGGCCGGGCCGTCGCCGACGCCACGAGCACGACCGGCGTCATCAGCCTCGCCAACGGCTCCCGGGCCGCCGCCGCCCTGCACGCCACCGGCTGAGCTGTGCGACACGCGACGAGCCGCCTCCTCATCACGAGCGAGGCGGCTCGTCGTCGGCGTCCTCGGGGCACAGGGGAAGGGCGACGTGCACCTCCAGCCCGCCTCCGGCCCGGGGCTCGGCACGCACGGTGCCGTGATGGGCCTGCACGACGACGCGCACGACCGACAAACCCAGGCCGGAGCCGCGGGGATGGTCGGTGCGGTCGTAATGCAGCCGGCGGAACGGTTCGAACAGGGCACTGACATCGGCCGGGTCGATCATCGAACCCGGATTCACGACGGACAGCCGCGCCCGGCCGTCCTCGCCGACCCCGACCCGGATCCGCACCCAGCCGCCTTCGGCCCGGTTGTAGCGGATCGCGTTGTCGACGAGGTTGTGCACCACCCGGGTCAGCAACGCCGCGTCGCCGGACAGCGGGGCCGCGACCAGTTCGGTAAGCAGCTCGACGCCCGCCGCTTGGGCGCTCTGAAGGTGCGCGGCCACGGCTTCCACCACCAGCCCGGCCAGGTCCACGTGGGCGGTGCGGTCGATGGTGGACTCGTCGTGCGCCAGCGCCAACAGGCTGTCCAGCAGCCGCTCCTGCGCGACGGCGATGGTCAGCAGCCGGGTCCCGAGCCGGCGGGCGTCCGGCGAGGCGTTCGGGGCGGTGGCCGCGACCTCCGCGACGGCGCGCGCCGTGGCCAGCGGGGTGCGCAGTTCGTGGGAGGCGTTGGCGACGAAGCGGCGCTGCCCGTCGAAGGAGCGCTCCAGCCGGCCCACCATCGCGTCGAAGGTGTCCGCGAGTTCCTTGAGTTCGTCGGCCGGACGCCGCAACGCGATCCGTTCGTGCAGATTGCGTTCGGCGATCCGGCGCGCGGTGGCGGTCACCGCACGGACCGGGTCCAGCACGCGTCCGGCCAGGAGCCAGCCCATGCAGGCGCTCAGTACCGCCAGGGTGAGCAGGGCCAGGCTGCCGAGGGTGATGATCGACGTTCCCACCCGGCCCCGCAGGTTGTAGGAACTCACCGCCACGCTCGTACTGCTTCGTGGGGCGGCCACGGTGTTCGCCGCGTTGAAGGGGGCGGCTCTGGCGACGGCCAGGAAGCTCGGCATCGAGGGCACGACGAGCAGATAGATGAGGACCAGCAGGATCAGTCCGGTCAGCATGGTCAAAGCGGTGTACCAGGATGCCAGCCGCAGCTGCATCGACGGGCGCCTCACGGGTTCACGGGATCCGGTAGCCGACGCCCTGGACCGTCTCGATCACCCACGGCACGCCGAGTTTGCGCCGCAGCCCGGTCATGGTCACGCGGACCACGTTGGTGAACGGGTCGGCGTTCTCGTCCCAGGCCTTGTCCAGCAGCCACTCGGTCGGGATCACCGCGCCGTCGGCGAGCAGCAGCTCCTCCAACACCGCGAACTCCTTGGGGGACAAGCGGATCGGCATGTCGTCCCGCGTCACCTCGCGGCGGGCCGGGTCCAGGCGCACGCCGGCCCGGGTGAGGACCGGAGGCGTCGCGGCCCGGGTGCCCCGGCCCAGTGCCCGCACCCGGGCCGCCAGTTCCGTGAAGGCGAAAGGTTTACCCAAGTAGTCGTCGGCGCCCAGCTCCAGGCCGGCCACCCGGTCCGGAACCGCCGAGGCCGCTGTCAGCATAAGGATGCGCAGGGTGCGCGGCTCGGCGGCGGACGTCCAGGCCCGGCAGACCTCGTCGCCGTGCACCGTCGGCAGATCGCGGTCCAGCACGGCCACGTCGTAGACGCCGAGCACCTGCCGGGCCAGCGCGGCCTTTCCGTCGTAGACCACGTCGACGGCGAACCCCCGGTCGCGCAGCCCCTCGGCGATCGTGTCGGCCAGCAGGGTCTCGTCCTCGACCACCAATACGCGCATGGAGACGATCCAAGTGCCCAAGCCTAAGAGCTTTGTAAGGACTCTGCTTAGAACTTGGCGACTACTATCCTTAGAACTTTGTAAGGACTCTGCTTGCGCCCGCGTAGCCACCCCGGGGCCAGTGTTGCCTTCGTCATCCCCCCGAAGCGGACGGAGCACCACTGTGCAGTTCGATCAACGTCGATGGGCATCGGCTGTGCTGGCCTGTGCCTGCACGGCCACCCTGACCATAAGCGGAGCCGGGACGGCGACCGCGGCGCAGTCCCGGGTCACCCTCACCGGGACCGGCTACCAGAGCGATTACGGGCTCACGGACCTGGGCCCGTCGGATCCCGGCATCGCGGTGACCGACAACCTCTTTCTCAACGTCCGCGACCCGGCCCTGGTGGCCGCCGAGGCCCGGGCGGTCTCGACGCCGGGGAGTCCGGACTACGGGCACTACCTCACCGCCGCGCAGACCCAGGCCCTGGACCAACTCACCCCGGGTCAGCTCGGCATCGTCGAGGACTGGCTGAAGGCGGCCGGGTTGACCGTCAGCGAGCCGAACTGGCGCACGCTGCGCGTGACCGGGACGATCGGCCAGTTGGAGAAGGCGTTCGACGTGGCGTTCCACAACTACGCCGATCCGGATCCCCAGGACCCTTATCACTGGCAGATACCCACGACGGACCTGTCCGTGCCCGCCGGCGTCTCCCCGTTGATCTTCTCCCCCAGCGACTCCCAGTTCTCGGTCCCGATAGCCGGCCAAAGCGGTACCGAGCACTCGGCGAACGGGGCCTCGGGCCAGAAGACCGGCACGGGGGTGAACCGTCCGGCGCGGCTGGGAGGCGCGTCGTACCCGAACACCGTCGCACCCGGCGCGTCCTCCGGCGGATCGCCCGGCGCGTCGTCCGACGATTCCTGCGGGGCGTATTGGGGCCAGAAGCAGTTCACTGACCTGCCCCCGGTGAACGGCAAGGCGCCCGACGAACCGCCCTGCGGCTATACGCCCGACCAGCTCCGCCACGTCTACGGTCTGGACAAGGCCGACCTGACCGGCAAGGGGCAGAACGTCGCCGTCATCACGCCGGCCATCGACACCCTGCAACAGGACGTCGACACTTGGGCGAAGAAGGTGGGCACGCAGCCGCTGCGCCCCGGTCAGCTGACCGTGGTGCCAACTCCCGACGGCTCCCCGGCCCCGACCCGGGCGACTGACGCCGGCGGCATGATCGAGAACACGCTGGACGTGGAGGCCGTGCACGGCATGGCCCCGGACGCGAACATCTTCTCCGTCGGCACGTCCGAAGCCGACTACGGCTCGATCCTCGACAGCCTCGTCTACACCCTCGATCACACCCCGGCCACGATCGTCTCGCTGTCCGTGGCGTTCGAGACGACGCCGGACCTGCAACGGGCGTACAACGCGGTGTACGAGGAAGGCGCGGTTCAGGGAGTCGGCTTCTACTACGCCAGCGGCGACGGCGGACACGACCCGGCGACCGGCAGCTACCTCAACCCCCAGGCCGGCGCCGAGTTCGTCACCGGGGTGGGCGGCACCTCGCTGGGCGTCGGCGCCGACAACTCTCGCGAGTGGGAGACCGGCTGGGGCGACTCGGCCGACCAGCTCAGCGCGGACGGCAAGTCCTGGCAGCCGATCGACGGCGGCATCGGCGGCGGCGCGGGCGGCGGCTGGATGGCCGGTCAGCCGCAGCCGTGGTACCAGCGCGGCGTGGTCTCCGACCAGGAGGCCACCGGCCCGGACGGCAAGCTCGACCGTGTCGGCCCCGACGTGGCGATGGACGCCGATGGCAGGACCGGGCTGCTGATCGGCGGCACCGCCGTCAACGCGATCACGGAACCGGACCCCGGCAAGTGGGTCTACACCGAGCGCCGCACGGGCGGCACCAGCTTGTCCACCCCGCTGTTCGCCGGCGTGCAGGCGCTCGCGCAGCAGGCCCGGGGCGGCAAGGCGATCGGCTTCGCCAACCCGCTGCTGTACCAGCTGTCCGGTGCCGGCGCCTTCCGCGACGTCACCACACTGACCGGCCCCGCGCCCGCCACAGCGGTCTACACCCAGGTCGGCCCCACCACCTGGAACTGGATCCTGTACCAGGTGCTCGGCACGATGCCCGTGACCCCGCCCAGCATGCAGACTCCGGCGACCGGACCGGGCTTCGACACCACGACCGGGCTCGGCACGCCGACCGGGCGGTATCTGTCGCTGATGCGTAAGCACTGAGATGCGTAGGCGCTGACGTCTTCTCGTATTCGTGTTCTTATGTTCGTGTTCTTGCGGTCACGCCCGCTTGCCCGCTCGCCGCTGCTGCGGCGAGCGGGCAAGCGGGTTCAGGCGCTGATCAGGAGCAGCTGCAGTTACAGCAGTTCGGCGGCGGGGCGCAGCAGTACGAGGCGCTGGCCTCGGTCATGCCGTGCCCGGTGGTCAGGGTCTCGCCCTGTTCGCCGGCGGTCAGCGCGTCCAGGTCCAGGCTCAACGCGCTGAGGTCTCCGAGCGCTTCGGTGAGCGAGGGAGCTTCGGGCTTGAACTCGTCCATCGAATTCCTCCTTGGCCGTTCCACCAGCTGACGACTGGCCTTTCGACCAGGCATCGCCGGTGGGGTGACGGGTTATCAGGGTGATGACCCGCGGCGGACGATACTTGAGAAATTCGAGCCGGGGAAGAGGGTGGACTAGACCAATTCGGGCTGCTAGCGTCGCCCGCTACTGGCCCGTTGGCAGCTGCTCGCCCTCCCGGAGGCATGGCTCTTGAACGCTCTCGAACCGCGTGGAGCGCCATGAAGCCGCGGCTGCTCCCGGACACCCGGTTGATCCCCTCCGAGCGGGGCGTCGTCATCTGCGGACCACGGCACACGGCGGCGGTGGGCGCGCCGGATCTGTACCCGTGGATCGAGCGGCTGCGCCCGTTCCTGGACGGCGGCCGCAGCCGCGAAGACCTGGTCGCGGGCCTGCCGCCGGAGGTCGCCAGGCAGGTGGACGGCGTGCTCGGGCTGCTGGTGCGGGAGGGCTTCGTGCGCGACGCCGCGGCGGACGAGGCGCACACGCTCAGTCCCGCGGTCCGGGAACGCCACGCGGCGATGATCGACTTCATCGAGCTTCAGAGCCCTGATTCCCCCGAGCGCCGGTTCGAGCGCTATCGGCGTAGCGCGCCGGTGGTCCTCGGGTCGGGACGGCTGGCCGGTGCCGTCGCCTTGGCGCTGTTGCAGACCGGGGTCGAGTTCGTACGCTTACATACACCGGGACCGGCGGCGGGCGAAGAAGCTTCGGCGCACGTCGATCGGCTCGTGGAGTGTGCGGCTACGGTGCTGCACGACGATCCCGAAGCCCGGTTTCAGCACTCTGACGGAGACACCGACCGCGAGCTCGACTCGGCGATAACCGGCGCCGGAGCGCTACTTTTCTGCGCGGATGCCGACGGAGCGGGCACCGTGGCGATGGCAGAGCGGATCGAGGCGCTGGCAAGACGTGCGGAGGCGCCGTATGGCCGGATCCTCGTGGCGAACGATCGCGCGTACATCAGCGTGGTCGGCGCGGTCAGTGCGGTCAGTGCGGTCGGGAAGGGGACGACCGCCGAGGCGACCGGCTTTGCCGACAGATCTTCACCTTCACCCGACGGCCGCATAAGCCCGTACCTGGCCGGACCGACCGCGGCGCTCGCGGCGCACCAACTCTGCCTGCACCTGCTCGGCTTCGCCGCCGGACTCGGCGAGGACGACGAAGGAGCCGAGCTCGATCTGGCGACGGCGCGCTTCGATCAGGTCCGGGCATGGTGACCGCCACGCCGTCCGCGTTCGCCGGCGACCGCGTGTGGGCCGACACCGTCGACTCGCGCCGCGCGATTCCCGCCTCGCTTCAGCACGCTGACGGCCATGACGCCGACGCGAGCGGAGCCTGGGCCGCCTCCTCGGCGTCGACCGACCGTCCCGAAGTCCGGATCGCCCTGCCGCCACCGGCACTGCGGCTCCCCCACGGCAGCGATCCGCACAGCAGCGATCCCGACGACAGCGACCCCCTTGGCATGTCCACGCTGCTCTACTACGCCGTCGGCCTGACCGGATACGACCCGCAGGCCGACCGATGGCCGCTGCACCGTGCGGTAGCCTCAGCCCGCTGCCTCTACCCCACCGAGTGTCAGGTGCTGTTGCCCCACGGCATATACCGCTATGACGCCGCGCACCACCACCTGCTGAGAACAGCCGAGCTCGACCCGGGCTCGGTGGCCCGGCTGCTCGACGACATCGGCGCCCACGCCGCGTTGGTGGTCACCTCGCGGCCCGAGCGGACGGCGCGACTCTATGGGGACTACGCGCCGCGCCTGTGTGCTCAGGAAGCAGGCATGACTGTCGGGGCACTGCACCTGACGGCCCTCGCTTCCGGTCTGGATGTCGAGATTCATCAGGATCCGGATACCCTGTCCGCGCTCTGCGATGGCTGGCTCGACGCTGACGTTGACGCTGACGTCGAGTACGCCATGGCCGGTCTCGCAGTGGCACCCCGGCCAGGCGATACTACGAGCGGGCAGGACTGGATCCCCTCGGAACTCGCGAGGATTGTCAGGGCACGCCATTCCGGCCCGCTGATCTTCGACCCCGGGCCCGAACCGGCTCCTCGCGCACTGCTCGATGACCTCGCCCTAGCGCTGGCTACCTCTCCGCTGCCGGACTGCTCCGCATACCTGTGCGTGAACCGCGTCTCGGAGACGCCCTGCGGCATCTACCGCACCACGCCCGGATGCGGTGGCTGGCAGCTGGTCGCCGAACGAGATGTCGTGCCCGGCCTTGAACGCATCGGCCAGACGGACGGCCGGGTCTCGCTGAACTTCCGTTCCGCCGCCGCGACCGTCTACCTGGCCGTTCCCCGCGCCCGAGCCGTCGAGGAGTACGGAGACGACGCCTTTCGCAGAGTGCATCTCGCGGCCGGCGCCGCCGCGCACCGGGTCACCATCGCCGCAGCCTGTCACGGCCTGGCCGCCCGCGTGCACAACGGGTACGACGCGGCCGCCGCACACCACGCGCTCGGCTTGTCCGACCCCGGGGAGACGGTCGTGTTCCAGCTGGCGATCGGCCGCGTCGGCAACCACGCGGGCCTGCGCCTGCCCGTGGTCTTCTGAGCGGCGATCGACATGTCACTCCATGCTGACCGGCACCCCGACGTAGGCATCGGGGTACGCGTGGCCGGCCTGTCCGCCGACGCACTCGACGCCTCTCGTCTGGTGCGGAGCACAGAGATCGCGGTCGGCATCGTCCGGCTGGACCGGGACATCGAGGAAGACGCCGCCGTGATCTCGGCCGAGCTGCATCAGCTGATCGGCGATCTGCCGACGCTGACGCGGGGGCATGTCCAGGCGCAGGCGCAGACCCAGGCGCTCAAACCGTCGCTGGTCGGACTGCGGCGCGCTGTGCATCGAGGCATCCGTATCAGGGCATTGCTCGACACCACGGGCATTCCGGAAGTGCTCGGCCCACAACTGGCAGAGCGGATCGAGCGGCACCTGAAGCTACGCGACGAGCGCGCGGAAGCCTTTCGCGAGCTCGAACGCGTGCGGGCCGACGAGCTGAGCCAAGCCGCCGTAGCGCTGGCGGATCTCCTGCACGACGAGGACTTCGCCTTCGGCGTCAGCTACGCGAGCCCCGACCTCTACGAGGACTCGAACCGCTGGGCCGGCCGACTGCGCGAGGGCTCCGGCCGCCGCGAACTGGACAAGGCAGGCGTCCGGCTGGCCAAGTACGCAGCGCGCGCCATGGCCAAGCCGAGCCCGCTGTCCACGTTCGCCGCCAGCGGGCTGGGGCGCTGGAGCGCTGCGCAGGAGTCGGAGACCGCCGAGCATCCGGCGGCGCGGCTGGAGCCGACGCAACGCGGACACACCGTCGAACTGAGCCTGCTCCCCCTGTCGCGAATCGCCGCGGCCCTCGCTCACCTTCCCGACTTCGACGCGGTCGCCCGCCTGCGGGTGAATCCGTTCACTGACACCGAATCGGCCGCGGGAGGCGATCGGCTGCTGTTCACAGCACCGGGCCCGGCGGGCTCGGTACGCTCACTCGCCCTCAACGACTCGCTCGCGGCTCTGTTACGCGCGACGCGCTCAGCCCGCACCCCGGCCGTTCTGAGCGCGACGCTGCGCGAGGCTGCTGGACAAGAGAATCCGGTGGACGCGGCTTCGGCGACAGTCCATCCGCTTGTTACACAGCTGATCTCGGCAGGGCTGCTAGAGCGCTTACTGCCGCTGCCCGACCAGGAACTTGATGCCGCGGCACTCGCCGCGTGGCTGGATGAGAACTCTCCGGTCGACGACCGTAGTGAGCGATTGGCCGGCGTGTTGGACGATCTGCACGCCATCGCGGCGGACCTCGAACGCTTTCCGCGTACCGCCCCTGCCGAGCATCGCGCGATCGCACGATCCCTGCATCGCAACACCGCCAGTGCGGCTCGGCGTATCGGGCTGATCGAATCAGATGACGAACTCGACCCGCGTGCCACCTTCTTCCACAACAGTGTGCTGGGTTCGGACGCCGCGGTACTCGATCAATCCGCCTGGCGAGACGTGGTGACGCACCTGTCCCTGGTGCCGCGTCTGCTGGCGCCGTTCGACACGCTCACTCCACGTCGCACCGCCCTGTACGAGCGCGCCGTCGCGGAGTCGGGCGCGGGATTCCGCCAGTCGCTCGTCTCGTTCGTGCGGAACTTTGGGTCTTGGTGGGAGGAGCAGGACAGCTATGAACCCATCCCGCGTGACGTCGAGCGGCAGGCCACGGTTCTGCGGCTCGTCGAACGGGGTCGCCTCGATCCCGAGTCCGTGCGGGATCTGACCGCCGACTGGATCGAACCGCCTGCCAGCCACGACCGGTACACGTGCTACGTCCAGTCGTTTCCCGATGGCGAAGGGCGGATCGGCGCCGTCCTCAATACTCTGGCTTGCGGCCGAGGTATCTGGCGCGCTCGGACGAACAGGCTGCTCCGAGTGGCTCAGCCCGGCGCCGAAGAGCGTATGGACGGACCGCTGTACGCCGAACTGGACGCCGGCTTCGCCAGCACCCTGAATCAACGCACGCCGGAGTTGCGATACGCGATCGACCTGGCGGCGAGTTGGAGCGGGCGCGACCGCGACGGCCGCATCAGCCCGAGCGACCTGATGGTAACCGCCGATCCGACCGGCCGGCAGCTTCGGCTGGAGAGCCGGTCGCTCGGCCGTGAGGTGCGGCCGATGCACCTCGGATTGCTCGCGACTCCGCTTCTGCCGATGCCCGCCCGGCTTCTGGTGGAGGCGTTCGGTCAGACCTCGTACTCCTTCTGGTCGGACTGGCCGCAGTTCTGGCCAGCGCAGGCCCAGGCTCCGGCAGCCCAATCGGGCGCGCCCAGCAGGCTGCCTCGGGTCACGCTGGGCTCGGTGGTGCTGCGCCGGGCCGCCTGGTTCCTGCCGCCCGGCACGGCGCCGACCCCCGACCCGGCGCACTCCGACGCCTCGTTCCTGGTCCAACTGCACGACTGGCGCGAACGGCATGCGGTGCCGATGCGCTGCTTCCTGCGCATGCTGACCGTGCGGACCCCTGGCGCGCTGCCCGGCGCGACGGTTCAGGACAAGGACCGCAAGCCGCTGTACGTCGACTTCTCACACCGGCATCTGGTGCGGGTGTTCGAGAGCGCCGTGGCCTCCGGGCGCCCTCTGCTGCTCACCGAGGCGCTGCCAGACCTCGCCGACGCGCCCGCCTACCCGTCGGGGAGCCGGCACGCGGCCGAGTTCGTCCTCGAGGTGGGCTCGTCCTGGGAAGGAGCCTGACGTGGACGAAGTGGATCAGTGGGTCGGCGTCCACGTCTACACGATGACTCCGCTCGACACGATCATCAGGGAACTACTTCCTGACCTGCTGTCCGACCTGCGGGGACAGGGCCTGATCGGGTCTTGGTTCTTCCTGCGGCACTGGGCCGACGGACCGCATCTGAGGGTTCGGCTTCGGCTCGCCGGGGCTGAGCACGACGAGCAAGTTCGTGCTCTGGTATCGGCGCACGTCACCGCGCTCTATTCGAGGATTCCCCCGTCGCGGCCGATGGCCGAGCAGGACTATGTCGAACTGGCGCGCCGGCTCACGGTGTGGGAGCCGGACGTCGAGGTGGGTGGGCTGGCTCCGAACGACAGCCATGCCTTCGTGCCCTACCGGCCTGAGCACGGCAAATACGGGTACGGATTCGCACTGCGCGCGGTCGAGGAACACTTCGGGGTGTGCAGCGAGCTCGCGCTGGCGGCCGTGTGCGAGGGCTGGGGCGAGCAGCAGCGCGGTGCGCACTGCTTCGCGCTGCTGGCCGGCGGTATCGCCACGCCACCGGCGGGCCCGGCTGTCAGCTCGGCGATCCAGGAGCTCTACCGGCGTCAGCGCGCCGCGTTGCTGCCGGTGGCCCGCGCCGCTCGCACCGCGCCGGACGTGCCGCCGGGGCCGGACCGCGATCCGGCCGGGCGCTGGCTCGATTCTGTCCGCACCGCCGGTGTCCACGCCGCGGATCCGAGCACGCTGGCCGCCGGCCTGGGCCATCTGGCCTGCAACCGGCTCGGCCTGCGGCTCGGCCAGGAGGCGGTGCTGCGCGGCCTGGCGAACTTGGCCGTGCGGGACTTGGCGGCGCGGGATGTCGCGGCGCATAGCTCGCTCGCGCAGGACTCGGCGGCGCGGGACCTGGCAGCGCATGGCTCGCTCGCGCAGGACCCAGCCGCGAAGAACCTGGCCGACGTAGCCGCGTCAAGCTCGACATCAAGCCCGGCAGCAAGCTCCCCGACCAGCTCCACCGATCGTGTCGAACCGGAACGAGGACTGTCATGACCCTGACACCAGCGTCGGCGGCCGGCGAATGGCGGGCGGCGCACATCGCCTACTTCGCCGAGGACCGGGACCGGCTGCTGCTCGATGCGATCCGGCCGACCATCGAGCGCTGCGTGCCGCACGTCGACTCCGTCTACGTCCTGCGGCACTGGCGACGCGGACCGCATCTGCGGCTCGTCGTGCACGCCGAGCCCGCGGTCTTCGACGACGTGGTCGGGCCCGCGGTGACCGAGCTCGTCGGCGGCTATCTGCGTGCGCATCCGTCCACCGCGCCGGAGCTCGACGTGGCGCGGGTGCTGCCCGCGCACCGCCGGCTCGCCGAACTCGAACGCGAGCCCGGGCCGCTCACGCCGTTCTACCAGGACAACACGATCACCTGGCACGAGCACGACCGCCGGATCGAGGTGCTGGGCTGCCCGGTCGGCGCCGACGAACTGGCCCTGTTCTACGCCAAGACCAACACCCACTTGTTCGAGCACCTCGAAGCGGTCGCGGCCGGCGCCGACCGGCAGGTACTGGCGCTGCGCCTGATGCTGGCCACGGCGCACGCCCTGTGCCGCCACCCCCAGGACCCGACGATCCGGCGTGGCTTCGTCTCGCTCCGCTCGCACGCCGAGGGCTACCTCAGCACCGTCCCGCCGACGGCACGCGACACGTTCGAACAGAACTACGCCGGCAACCGCGCCGCGCTGACCGGGCTGGTGCGATCGGTGGTCGATGTCCTCGACGCTGACGAGGCAGTGACGGAGCCCGAGGTAGAGACAGGGGCAGGAGCAGAGGCAGAAGCAGAAGCAGCCAGCGGCGGATCCTTCGAGCGCGGTTGGATAGCGGCCATCGAACCGCTCGGTGCCCGATGGGCCGCCCTCTACGAAGCCGGCGAGATCCCCGAAGCGAACATCCCGACGGACGCCGAGAACGGCATCGAGCCGATGCTGGAACGCAGCCCCCTGCACAAGGCCATCGCGGGCAACGTCGCCTACAAGGACATGATGTACCGCGATCCCCGCTTCCTGCGCTACCGGTTGATGCTCAACTACACCTACCTGCACCTCACGCGGCTCGGTGTTCCAGGCCTGACTCGCTATCTGCTCTGCCATCTCGCCGCCAACGCCGTCGAGGAGGTCTACGGCGTCAGCGCACTGGACCTGGTGCTGCGGACAGTGGCAGAAAATCCCAACCCCGTATCCGCGACCGCCGACCATGCATGAGATGACGTCGACGAACGAATATCCGTTCCGCGCCGAGACCGGCGGCCGCGCGGCGCGACGCTTCCACGCGGAGTACGGAAGCCCGCTGCCCACGATGGACCTGACCGCACGCAACACGGCAGCCAAGGTTCATCGCGGGGCGGAAGTACTGCCCCTGAGCTATCCGCCGCCGATGTGGAACGGTGTGGATCCCTCAAGCGCCGAGGGACTAAACACTCTGCTAGCACTGCTCTACGGCGGCAATCGCATCGAGTGGTCGCGCGGCGGCGTGGGTCTGGGCCGTTCGGTGCCGTCGGGTGGCGGCGCGTATCCGGGTGAGGTGTACGTCGCGGCCGAATTCGGGCTCTGTCACTACCTGCCCGGCCCTCATGCGCTGGAACTACTGCGCCCCGACGACCTGCGCTCCGACCTCGCGGGCTGCCTCAGCCGGGCGCCTGAGTCGCGTCCCGAGCTGCTGCTGTTGTTCACCTCGCGGCACGATTCGAACCTCGCCCGGTACGGCGGCTTCGGACACCGGCTCCAGGCATTGGACACCGGAGTGTTGGCCGGTCAGTCGTCGGCCCTGCTGGAAGCGGCCGGGCTGCGGCCGCGAGTACATGGCCTCTTCGACGATGACCGGTTGGGGAAGTACCTGGGGCTGGACCAGACGGCCGAGACGGTGCGTGCCGTCGTGACTGCGGGCCCTGACGTTCTATCCGGCGCCACGACCGCCGTGATCACTCGCATGCCGCGACGGCACACACCGCGATCCGGATTCGCGATCGCGGAGATCGATCGTGCGCAGGTTCTGGCCGTCCTCGATGAGGCGACCGAGGCCGTGGAAGCCGACTTCACGTCCGGGGCTGAGGTCCATTGCGTCGCGGGCCGGGTCTCCGGGCTCAGCGTCGGCTGCCACCGTTTCGACGGCGCGTCCGGAGAACTCGCACCCGGGCTCCCAGGCGTCACGCCTCGCGAGTTGTTCGCCGCCGGGAGCTTCGGGGAGCTCGCGGGGTTCGAAGCAGCGTGCGCGCTGCTCGTCGTGGGCGACTACGAACACGGATACGCGACGCACGGCGACCTGTGGTACCGCCTGCTCAACTCATCTGCGGGAATCCTCGGCCAGCGGATCGCACTGGCTGCGACGGGAACCGGACTCGCTGCGGGGATCAGGTGCGACTTCATCGTCGAGCAGGCCGACCGGATGATCCGGGACGAGGATCAGGATCGCAGCGTCCTGCTGACCGTACTGATCGGGCACGAACGTCAAGTGCCCGCACCGACGTATTCATTGCTTCCCATTGAGGACCGCCGATGATCACGCTCCGGTCCGCACCGAAGCTCCGCGACGACGTCTTCGTGGTGCCGAGCGGCCAACAGACTGCTTATATCCATTCGAGCCGGGGCATCGAGCTCATCGCCGAGCCGGGGTTCTACACCTGGATCGAGCGTCTGACCCCCTTCCTGAACGGGGCTAGCACTGTCGAGCGCCTGGTGACGGGCCTGGACGACGAGCGCCGGTCGGCCGTGCTCGGCGTCCTGGCCCGCTTGGACGCGCTCGGTCTGATCGAGGACCCGGCCGACGACGGGCCCGCGCGGCGCGAGCAGTCCTTCGCCGATGCCGACGTGCTGGTTCTCGGCGCCGGGCCGGCGGCTGACGCACTCGCGCGGCACCTCAGTAACGCCGGCGTGGCGAAGGTCGCGACGAGCCAGGACCCTGGCTCGGTCGATCACGGCCACGACGCCGTCGTCGTGGTCGCCGGGACCGGGCTTCCGCTTCCGGTCGCCGCTCTCGCAGAGCTCGATGATCGCTGTCGGCGTAACGGCGTCTGGTTCGTCCCGGCCGCCGTTGATGATGCGGCGTGCTGGATCGGGCCGGTCTTGGGGCCGGGTGCGGCGCGCATGGCCGGGGGCTGGATCGGGGCTTGGCTGCGTATCCACGGGCAACACGGTGCGGCACCGGCGCGCCGTCCTGTTGAACCGGTCGCCGTGGAGATCGCGGCGGCTCAGCTGGCGCACCGGTTCCGCGAGTTGGCCACCGCCGAGGACGACGCGCGCCAAGACGTCCTGATCCGGCTCGACCTGACCGACCTGTCCACGAGCCGGCACGGCTACCGGCCTCATCCCGCGGCGCTACCAGCCACCGCACAGAGCGAGTCCGAGTTCCTGGCCACGATCGCCGCCCTGCGCGCCGCGCCAGCCGTGGACGCGCAGGAGTTCTCCCGGCGCGCGGCGCGTTGCATCGACGAACACACCGGGCTCATCGGCAGCTTGGATGAGGAAGGCCTGCCGCAGTTTCCGCGCCGCGCGACGACCGCCACGGTGCGCGACCCGCGCGGTGTCGCTCCAGGCAGTGCCGCTCCGCACGGCGCCCCTCCGGGCGATCGGCCGCACCGCGTTTACGGCGTGGCGCCGGACTTCGGCACGGCGCGGATCCTGGCGGCCCGGCGGGCGCTGGCGCGCTACGCGAGTCTGGCGCTCGATCCGAGACGCTTCGTGCCGACGCGCTCGGGTCCGGCGGTGTGGGCTTGGTCGCCGGAGCGTGAAGTGGCGTCGCTTGTGCCTGTGTCGGCGGTCGTGCCGAGTGCGAAGGCGGATCCCGGTTCGCGGGGCCTGGGCCTGGGACACGGGCTTGAGTGGGATGAGGCCGTGGACACCGCGCTCAGGAGTCTGCGCGGGGCGGCGCCGCGTCATCGAGCACTGATAGTACCGCTCGACCACGATCCCGCCGCCGTCGAGGCGCTGCCCTATCTGGTGAAGGCCGTGGTCATCGATGCCTGATAACAGCGTGCTCGGCGGCGTGCTGGGCAGCGCCGTCGGCCGCAGGCTCGCGGCTGCCGATACGAGCACTGACAGCATTCGGATCCTGACTGCGGACACCGCCGAAGCCGGCCGGATCATGGCCGATGCCGCGCGGGCCATGGGAATGCCCTGGCTGCCTGTCGTCGCGGAGCTGGATCGGGTCGTCATCGGGCCGGTGGTGCGACCCGGCACGGCGGGCTGCGACCTGTGCTCGGCCGAGCGCCGGGCCGGGGCGCGTTCGGATCACGCGGAGAGCCGGGCCCTGAGCGAACGCTACGGGACTGCGTTCAGCGCACACGTGTCGCCGCTGCTCACCCCACTCGCGGCGGACCTGGCCGCGACGCTCGCCGAGGCCCTGTGCGGCCGGGCGTCGGTGTCCGGAGCCGGGCTGCGTACCGTGACCGTACTGCGGCTGGCGGACCTGCGCGTGACGCACCACAGGTTCCTGCCCGATCCGCACTGCCCGCACTGCGGCCAGATGCCCGACGACGGCCCGGAACTCGCGGCTATCCCCCGGCAGGTCAGGCTGAAGCCCTCCCCTGCCGGCACCCGGGTCCGTGACCTGTTGAGCGAAGCGGCCGCGTTGGAAACGCTTTATGTCGACGACGAGACCGGGATCGTCAAGGACCTCAGGGCGCGCGGGCTACACACGCTGCCTTTCGTCGAGTCGAAGGTGGGGCCGCGTGAGTCGGTCGACGGCGGATACGGCCGGGCTTTCGACTTCCGCACCGCCAGGGTGACCGCCGTGGCGGAGGCTCTGGAGCGCCTAGGCGGCGGTCGGCCGGGCGGCCGGCGCACCGTCGTCTCGGGCAGCTACCACGAGTTGTCCGCGACCCATTCGGGCGCGGTGCTGGATCCGAGCACGGTCGGCATGCACGAACCCGCGCGTTATCAGGAGCCTGGCTTTCCTTATCAGGCTTACCATCCGGATCTGAGCATGCCGTGGGTGTGGGGCTACTCGCTCACCGACGAGCGCCCGATCCTGGTGCCGGAGAGCCTGGCGTACTACCGGACGCAGCGGCACGCGAGCGGGCCGCGACCGTTCGTCTCCGAGATCTCCAACGGTTGCGCGCTGGGCGGTTGCATCGAGGAGGCGGCGCTTTACGGGCTGCTGGAGTTGGCGGAGCGCGACGCGTTTCTGCGTACCTGGTACACCCGGACCCCCGCGCCGCCGATCGATCTGTCGACGGCGCGGGATCGGCGGATTCCGTTGCTGGCGGACCAGATCCGCGTTCGGCAGGGCTACGACGTAGAGGTCTTCGATATCACCGGCGAGGAGGGCGTGCCCTGCTTCTGGGCGCTCGCCAGGGACCGCGTCCACCGCCCCGACCGGCCAGCGGTGCTCTGCGCCGCGGGATCAGGGCTCGATCCCGAGCGCGGCGTGCTGTCGGCACTGTACGAACTGGTCACCGCCGTCGAGGCCTACCTCATGCTGTATCCGGAGCGCCGTGACGAGGCGGAGCGGATGCGCCTGGACTCGGAGGCGGTCCGGCTGATGGACGACCACGCGCTGCTGTACTGCGACGCCGTCGCCGCCGAACGCCTGGACTTCCTGCGCGGCGCCGGAAACCCGGACTCGCCGACACCGCCACTGACTCCGCCACCGACACCTACACCGACACCGCTGGACCTCACGGAACTCACCGAGCGGTACGCCTGGCCGCCCGACCCGGACCTGCGCGCGGACCTCGACGCCTTGGTCGGACGCTACGCGGCGAGCGGACTCGAAGTGATCGTCGTGGACCAGACGACGCCGGTGCACGCGGCGGCGCGGCTGGCGTGCGCGAAGGTGCTGGCGCCGGGGCTGCTGCCGATGACGTTCGGGCACCACTTGCGGCGGATCGAGGGCTTGGACCGTGCGGTGACAGCGGGTGAGGTCAATCCGTGGCCGCATCCCTTCCCGTGATGCCTGTGGCTTGCATCATCCCATCGGCCTACGCCCACGCGAACCGCATCGCGCCGCCTGCATAGCATCCAAGCAGGGGGCGTCAGAGCTTGCAGACAGACCCGTGTGGAAGGAAACAGCTCATGGCTGACAACGGCACCCGCGTGAAGGCCGCCGACGACCCCATCGTGTACGTCGTGCTCGAAGGCAAACGGCGTGCGCTGAACGAGGCCTCGTACCTGAACATCTTCAATGACTGGGAAGGCATCGTCGAGACCGACGTCAACGGTATCGAGGACGGCGGCGCCATTCAGGACGGCTACATCGGCAACGCGAACGGCGAGAGCTACCTGGTCGCCGACACCGTCAAGTACCGCATCAACGGCAACACCACCGCCGAGCAGCTGAACCTGAAGGTCACCACGCCGCGCGCGCTGTCCGCCGAGGACGCCGGGCGGCTCAGCGACGGGCCGCAGCTGGGCTGACCGGCGCGGCCGTCGGCTCTTCCGCCGACAGCCCCGCTTCCGTCGATACCGCGATACCCGCGATACCCGCGACACCCCCGCCCACCTGCGTCGATGCCCTGGCCGGTAGCCAGGCGGCAGGCGGGCGGGGGTTCGGCGTTCCCCGTCAGTGGACGGCGGCGGCTTGGCTGGTCCAGGTCGCGTACATCCGCGCGTAGCGGCCGCCGGCGGCGACCAGCTGCTCATGCGGACCGGCCTCGACGATCCGCCCCTCGTCGATGACGACGATCCGGTCGGCCTTCCTCGCGGTGGAGAGCCGGTGCGCGATCAGGATCGCGGTGCGGCCCGCCAGCAGCACGTCCAGGGCCGCCTCGATCTTCGCCTCGGAGCGCGGGTCCAGGTTGGACGTGGCCTCGTCCAGGACCAGCACCCGGGGCCGGGCCAGGAACGCCCTGGCCAGGGCGACGAGCTGGCGCTCGCCGGAGGACAGGGACTGGCCCCGTTCCTGGACGACGGTATCGAGACCGTCGGGCAGCCGGTCGACGACGTCGGCCAGGCCGACCGAGCGCACCGCTTCCCAGACCCGGTCGTCGGAGGCGTTCAGGGCCGCGAAGCGGATGTTGTCGCGGAGCGGGCCGGCGAACAGGAAGGGCTCCTGCGGCATGACGCCGAGCTGGCGGCGCAGCGAGTCCATCCGCACGTCCCGCAGGTCGTGGCCGTCGATGAGGACCCGGCCGGAGGTGGGGTCGTAGAAGCGGGTGACCAGTTTGGCGAGGGTGGACTTGCCGGCGCCGGTCGGGCCGACGACCGCCACGGTCTCACCGGCCCGGACCGCCAGCGACAGGTCGGAGACCACCGGCCGGTCGGGAAGGTAGCCGAACGTCACGTTGTCGAAGACGAGCTCGCCCTGGACCTCCGGCAGATCGACGGCGCCGGGGGCCTGCTCGACCTCCGGCCGGGTGCCGAGCAGCTGCCTGAGCTTCACGATCGACGACTGCCCCTGCTGGTAGGTGTTGTACTGCTGCACCAGTTGCTGGATGGGCTGGAAGAAGGCGCCGAGGGAGAGCAGGAACGCGACCAGCTCCCCGATGGTCAGCCGGCCGTCGCGGACCATACCGGCACCGATGGCCAGCAACGCGACCTGTCCGGCGACACCGATGACCTGCGTGCCCGGGGTGTAGACCGAGTTGATCCGTCCGGTGCGCACGTTGGCGTCGTAGAACGCGCCGATGATCTGCCGGTGCCGCTCGGCGTTGTGCCGCTGCCGGTTGTGCGCCGTGACGACGCGGACGCCTTGCAGGCTCTCGGACAGGTCGGCGATCACGCCCGCGGTGGTGTCCCGCACCCGCAGGTAACCCTCGGCGGAGGCCCGGCGGAACCACAGGGACAGCGCGGTCAGGAACGGAACCACCAGCCCGATGGTGATGAGGGCCAGCTCCACGTTGTAGGTGAACAGCAGCACCGAGACGACGATCATGGTCAGCCCCTGGACGGCGAACTGCGCCAGACCCTCCTGGAGCAGCGCCTGCAAGTTCTCGATGTCACCGGTCATCCGGGTCATGACGACCCCGGCCTTCTCGCCGGTGTAGAAGCTCAGCGACAGCCGCTGCAACTGGGTGAAGACCCTGATCCGCAGGTCGCTCAGCACCCAGGCGGCGACCCGCCCGGTCACCCTGACCCGGGCGGCCTGCGCGGCGCCGGTGATCACCAGGCTGAGCAGATACAGGACCGCTACCAACACCAGGGTGCCGGTATCCCGCGCCGTGATGCCGTCATCGATCCCGACCTGGGTCAGCTTCGGACCGGCCTGCACCGTCAACGCCTCGACGACCACGAACACGCCCGACAGCAGGACCATCGATCGGTGGGGACGCAGGAGCCGCCGCAGATTCAGCGTCACGCCGTCGGGATCAGGCCGACTGTGATCGAAGACCACCTCGGGCTCGGGGTGCTTCGGCTCGCCCTTGAGCAGCTGGTCGATGCCCGCCTGCATCTCCGGCGGCACCCCGGCGAACGGCAGACCCGGCGCGGCCGCCCGACCGCCGCCGCCTCCGCCAGACACTGGCGCGCCACCGCCGCCGCCGCCGGGCACTGGCGCTCCCCCGCCACCGCCCCCTGGAATCGTCATCGGACCACACCTCCCGCTTCCTCGACGGCCTGGTCCGCCTGCGCCAGCACTTCCGCGTACAGCGGCGAATTCGCCGACAGCTCCTCGTGCGTCCCGTCCGCGACGATCCGCCCGCCGTCCAACAGCACCACCCGCCCGGCCAGGCTGATCGTGGACGGCCGGTGCGCGATGACCAATGTCGTCCGGCCGGCCGGCAGGGTCCGCAGCCCGGCGTGGATCTCCTGCTCCATCTGGACGTCGACGGCGCTGGTGGCGTCGTCCAGGACCAGTACCGGCGGATTCGCCAGCAGCGCCCGGGCGATCGCGAGGCGCTGCCGCTGCCCGCCGGACAGGGTGTAGCCGCGTTCGCCGATCACGGTTTCGTAACCGCCGGGCAGCCCGGTGATGAACCCGTGCGCCCCGGCCAGCCGGGCCACCCGCTCGACGTCGGTGATGTCCGCGTCCGGACGCCCGTAGGCGATGTTGTCCCGGACGGAGGCGGAGAACAGGATGGGCTCGTCCAGCACGATGCCGACGGTGTCCCGCAGGCTGTGCAGTGTCAGATCCCGTACATCGTGCCCGTCCACGGTGACCGAACCGCCGCGCACATCGTAGAACCGCGGCAGCAGCCTAGCGACGGTGGACTTCCCCGAGCCGGTCCGGCCGACCAGCGCCACCGTCTCGCCGGGGCGCAGCCGCAGCGAGAAGCCGTTCAGCACGTCGGGACCGTCGCCGTAGCCGAAGGTGACGTCGGTGAACTCGACCTCGCCGCGCGCGCCGGCGAGCTCGCGGGCCCGCGGGGCGTCCACGATCTCCGGCTTCTGGTCCAGCAGCTGGTACAGGCGCTTGGCCCCGGCCGAGGACCGCTGGCCCAGCATGATCAGGTTGCCGAACACCTGGAACGGCACCTGGAGCATCAGCAGATAGGCATTGAAGGCCAGGATCGCGCCGACGCCCAGTTCCCCGTGGATGATCAGGTATCCGCCGTAGAGCAGCACGAACGCCAGGCCGACGCGGGGCAGGTTCTGTACCGCCGGCGTCCAGCGGGCGCGCAGGTCGGCGTCCTTCACGTTCGCCCAGCTGACTCCCGTCGCAGCCTTCTGGAGCAACGCCACCCGGCCCCGTTCGGCGGCGAACGCCTTGACCACCCGCACACCGTTGACGCTCTCGTCCACCACGGTCGCGACCTCGGCCAGCCGGGCCTGCACCAGGAACGACACCGGGGCCAGCGTGCGCTGCATGCGCCGGGTGGACACGAACAGCAGCGGCATCGGCAGCATCGCCAGGACGGCCAGCGGCACGTTGATCGCCAGCATGTATCCGAACGCCACCAGCGACAGGCCGCACTGCACCAGCAGGTACGGCGCGAACGCCAGGTACAGCTGCACCGCGCGGATGTCGGAGTTGGCGCGGGAGATCAGCTGCCCGGTCTGCACCCGGTCGTAGAACGGGAACGACATGCCGGTCAGGTGCTCGTACACGATGTTGCGCAGGTCGTACTCGATCCGGGCCGCCGCGACGGCCAGCAGCTGCTTGGACAGGTAGCCGACGGCCAGCATGGTCGCGGTCAGCCCGAGCAGCCACCACAGGTAGTGCGCCAGCGGCACCCGGTGCGCCACGATCGAGTCGTTCACCGCGTCCTGGATCAGGGTCGGCACCTGGATGGACACCACCAGGCCGGTCGCGGCCAGCAGCAGCGCCGTGCCGAACAGCCAGCGGTGTGCCCGGACCAGCGGCCACGCCCGCCGGAGCCAGGAGCGGCTCGGATCGGGGTGGATCGCCGCGCTCGGTGGCGGATAGGGCGGATACAGCGGATACGTCTTGCACGCCTTGGCCACGCGCCCCGTGCCTCGGGCTCGGCGGGCCGCACTCGCTGCCGGATACGTCTTTGTCACGCGCCCGGCGCTTCGGCCTCGTCGGGCCGTTCGGCGAGCGCGGCCTGGACCGTTTCGAGCAGTCCGTCCGGCGTGAAGCCGAGGCCGTGCAGGATGTGCGCGGCCGGGCTGTCCGGGGTGCGGATCAGGCCGAGCAGCGCGTGTTCGGTGCCGACCCAGCCGGTGCCGAGTTCGGCCGCCGCGCGGGACGCCTGGCCGATGGCCTGCGTGGTCTCCGGCCGGAAGGCGATGTGGCCGCGCAGTGCCTTCGGCCCGGCCGGTGGCAGCACCGCTTCGGCCGCTTCGCGGACGGCGCGCTCCGATCCCGCGCGCGCCACCAGCATCCGGTACGCCCCGCCCTGCGGTTCGCCGAGCAGGCCGAGCAGCAGATGTTCGGTGCCGATGGTGTCGTGCTTGTACGTGCGGGCGGCCTCCTGGGCCAGCACGATGGTGTGCCGGTTGAGCTTGGTGAACCCCTCGAAGGGGTTGGGGGTGTGGCGCTGCTGGGCGGCCTGCTTGGTCACCCCGATGGCCTCGCCGATCTCGCTCCAGGAGGCGCCGGCGTCCCTGGCCTGGCTGACGTAGTAGTCGACGAGTTGGTCGCCGAGGTCGGTCAGGGTCCGGTTGCGCAGTTGGGCCTCGCTGACCCGGGCCAGGGGGCCGGCGGCGGGCGTCTCGGCGTCGAGGCGGGCGATCAGGTCGGCGAGGCTGACATTGAGTGGGCTCATGTCGTCAACCGTAGATTGACGGCCGACGGGCGTCAAGTAGTAGTTGACGCCAGCGGATCGATCCGAAAGCGTAACCGGATTTTGGGTGCCGACACCTTGGGCGGTTGTTGTTCGAGGCGGGATATCGGCCCGGACGCCTCCGCCGCGACCAGGTTCGGCCAGAAGCGCGACGCCGGCAGGTTGGCGGGCAGGTAAGACAGTGTCCACGGTCCGGGATGGCGCTGGAACAGGAGCCGGGCGGCCTGTTTCGCCACGCCACAGCCACGGTGTCCGCGCACGACGAAGAACTTGCTGACGTTCCACGCGCCGTCGTCCCCGTCCACGTCGCAGCGCGCGAGCGCGAAGCCGGCCGGGCGTCCGGCCACGGTGATCAGGTGGGCTTCCCGGTCCGGTGCGGTGCGGTGAAGTAGTGCTGTGTCAGGCAACGTTTGCCCGGGAGTTTTCGCGACGTGGTCCGCGACATGTCGGTCGGCGGGCGGGATCCGTTGGCGGGTGGGGTTTGCTGGGGCTGGGGTTTGTGGGTCGGGTTGCGGTTGAGCTGTGGGTTTCAAATGCCTTTTACGGCCTTCGGTCATAGTTGTGCCGGTTCGGGATTCGGGGTGGTGGGTGTGTTTGTCAGGTGCCGGTTTTCGCGTTCACAACCCCGCCGCACCTCAGGCCTCTTCAACTCCAGCAAGTCAGAGTAAGAGTCGCAAGCAAGTTCAACAGCAAGATCAACAGCACAGGCAAGGTCAAGAGCTGAAGATCAAGGGCAAGGTCAAGAGCGGTCAAGATCAAGGTCAAGAGCTGTGGTGAAGAGCCGGGCCTCCGGCGGGCCTCGACAACCTCAGGGAAACTAGCGCGGTTCCCTCGGGTGGCCGGGTGAGTCTCAGCGGCGGCGGTTTGTGACGTGGTGCGGTCCGTTCCCCACGGTCGCGTCGGCAGCCCGATGGGTACAGCACCGGTGTCCGGGGGTAAAGTCCGCGCGCTGCGGTTGGGTGCCTGAGCTGCGGTTTTGTTCAGCGCGAACTTGACCCCCGGCCACCGGCACTGTAGGCGAAGCCCTGCCGACGCGACCGAGGGGAACGAACCGAAGACCAGCCGGAAGAAAAGCAATCGCAGGGAACGTGGACCCGGGTTGGTTGGTGCGGCTGCCGGTGAGGGCGTGGCGACGGGCCGGTAGTCAGTTGGTCGAGAACATGCCCGGGTGCGGTATGCGGTAACGGACCGGCTGCGCTCATCGCAGCAGCCAGCCTGCCGACTACCGACTACCGACATCCTCTGGCAGGTCTCGCCATAGGCCAGCAACAGCATGGAGGCCAGGCCAATCGGCTATCCAGCAGACTTCATCGTGGTGGTGGCGGCCGGGTCTATCTACCCATCCGGCGGCGGCCATCTCGGCGGCCAGGCGAGCCCACACCTGCAGCCGCACCCGCCAGCACAGAATGAGCACCCTGCGACTGTCGCGCTACCAGCACCCCGACCGGCGGCCGAATCCGCCGAGCCGCCGGTACCCAACCACTGGGCTTTGCCATTCTTCCGGCTGGTTTTCGGTTCGTTCCCCTCGGTCGCGTCGGCAGGGCTTCGCCTACAGTGCCGGTGGCCGGGGGTCAAGTTCGCGCCGTACGAAACCGCAGCTCACACACCCAACCGCAGCGCGCGGACTTTACCCCCGGACACCGGTGCTGTACCCCCCGGGCTGACGACGCGGCCGAGGGGAACGGACCGCACCACCTCAGGGACCGCCGCCGCTGAGACTCACCCGGCCACCCTAGGGAACCGCGCTAGTTTCCCTGAGGTTGTCGAGGCCCGCCGGAGGCCCGGCCCTTCACCACAGCCCTTGACCTTGACCTTGCTGTTGATCTTGCCCTTGTTCGGACTTGCCGGAGTTGAAGAGGCCTGAGGTGGGGCGGGGTTGTGAACGCGGGAACCGGCAGCCGACAAACAAACCCGCCGACCCGAACCCCGAACCGGCACAACCATGACCGAAGGCCGTAAAAATCGCCTTTCAAGCCACAGCCCAACCGCACCCGACCCACAAACTCCAGCCCCCAGCAAACTCCAGCCCCCAGCAAACTCCACCCGCCAACGGATCCCGCCCGCCGACCGACACGTCGCGAACCACGTCGCGAGCCACATCGCGAACCACATCGCGGACTCCCGCCCGAGCAAAGCGCGAACTCCCAGGCAAACGTTGCCTGACACGGCAGTAGCTGTCGAGCCACGCGTAGTCGAACACGCCGTGCGCGGACAGCTCCCCCGGCTCGAACTCGGAGGAGTCGTGCGGATACAGCTGCAGCAGATTGGCGGTGACGGGCTTGTCCTCGGCGCCTACGGCGAGAAGATCAACATCCATCTCGCCATCGTGGCAGCCGTGAATCGCAGCTCACCGGCTGTTTTCGGAATCGGAACTCAGGCCTCGAACTCGATCCAGTCCATCAGCTCGATCCGGCGCACGATCTCGGCCAGCTGCTCATGCGTTTGCACGCGGCCCTGGAACGCCGCGAGGCTCGCGCCGTAAGTGCCCTTGCGCCAGTCCACCGGCGCGCCGGGGCGTAGGTGCAGCGACACGCGATCGACCCCGTCCAGGGCGCGCATCTCCCCCAGGCCGGGCATCGACCGCACGCGCCTGGCCCACATGGGTGCGCCGGCCAGGAAGGCGTACGCGATGCGCTGCGGAGTACCGGTCTGCGGTCGGATGTCGACCGGCTTGCCCAGGGCGCAAGTCAGGGCCATGACAGCGGGCTTGCCGGAGCCCGAGGCCTGCGCGAGGTGGTCCACCCAGCCGCCCATCCGGCCGTTGACCTCGATGATGCGGGGCCCGTCCGGTGTGAGGCGCATTTCCACGTCTACGAAGCCCTGGCGGAAGTTCATGGCGCGCGCCGCCCGCGCGGCCAGATCCTTGACCGCCTGCATCTCCTCCGGGGTGAGTTTGGGAGGGCAGTAGGCGCCGCGTTCTCTGAAGGGCGGGGCGGGAGAGAACTTCCCGGTGAAGAACAGCGGGTGGACAACGCCGTCTTGGACCAGGCTGTCCATCGCGACGTAGTCACCCCACGGCTCAGGGGTCTGACGGCCGATCAGCACCTCTTCCACGACCAGACAATCCTCGTGGTCGGGGTCGCCGGGTGGCGCCGACAGCACTCTGGCCATCCCGGAGCGGTACTCCTCGACGGTGTCGGCGCGGAAGGTGTTGCGGCTCGAACTGCCGACGTTCGGCTTCACGATCGCCGGCAGACCGATCTCCTGGAGCGCCTTCTCGCTTTCCTCCAGATCGGTCACGGTCGTGCTGGGCAACGCATCGACGCCGGCGACGCGCAGCCGCTCCCGTTGCGCGGCCTTGATCGTGATCGCGGGGATGTCGGACAGGTCTTGGTAGGGCAGGTCCAGTCCGGCGGCGATCTCGGCGGTGTAGCGGAGCTGTCGCTCGGCGAAGGTGGTGATGCCGGCCGGCTCCAGCTTGTGCAGCTGGTGCAGGAGGGCTTGGCGGGTACCGTAGTCCCGCGCGTCGATCACCGTGCCGTAGGTCTCCAGCACCGGTCGCAGGTCCTGCGCCTGTTCCGAGCCGGTCGCGAGGAACGCCAACCGGCATCCGGCTTCGCCGGCCGCCTCAATGATCTGCTTCGCGCCCAGGCTGCCTTGGTCGTAGACGACCAGAACCAGGGGAAGGTCATGCTCGCTCACGGTCTGGCTCTCCTTCCACTCCCAGCGCCGGTAGGAAGGGGCGCTTCGCCGAGCTTCGCCGAGTCCGGAGCGGAGTCCCTGCGGGCGCTGAGAAGAAACATCTGTCCGGCCAGCCCCGGGGTCCGCTGGATCCGCAGCTGGTCGAGCTCGGCCAGGACGGCGAGGGCGGCGGCGCCCTCGGCGGGCTGGTCGCAGCTCAGCACCTGCCAGTCGGGGAACGCGAAGAACGGCGTCACCGTGAACCCGGCGAACCCGGCAGCGGTGATCTCGGCCGCCAACTCCTCGGGCCTGCTCAGGTGTCGTCGCAGTTCGTCGCTCTCCTCCGGGGAGTAGAACGAGAGCAGCGATTGGAAGTCGCAGCGCGGATCCCAGGCACTCAGGACCAGTCGGCCGTCCGGACGCAGAGTTCGTAGCGATTCGGCGAAGAACCGCCGGCGTTGCGCCGCCGACAGGTGGTTCACCGTGCCCATCATGCAGGTGATGAGGTCGAAGGACCGGTCGCGGAACGGCAGCGCGGTGCCGTCGGCGACGGCGAACCGGCCCTTGCATTCGGCGTCGGCGTTGTCGCGGATCCAGGCGTCACGCAGGTCGATCCCATATGAGCGAACGCCATAGCGCGCCAGCACCTGCGGATACCGCAAGGTCCCGCTGCCGACGTCAAGGGAGGTCTGGATCCGGGCCGGGTCGACGACGCCGAAGAGGTTGATCATCTCCAGGCGCTTCTTGACGCTGTCCGACACTGCGGGGTTCTCGAACCGCTCGTAGAAGGTGGCGTCGTAGTCGTCGATCGTCCGCTTGGCCGTCGGCAGCAACCCGACGCCGTCGAGCTGACGCACCACGCTCACCAGGTCCGGCGGGACCGGGTCGGACGAGGACGATGACGCGGACGAGGACGCGGCCAGTATCGGCTCGGTCGAACGCAGGATCCCGTGGCGGGCCCAGACATCGCGGTAGCCGGCGCCCCAGGGCAGCAGCTTCTCGTACTGTGTGACCGCCTCAGTGCTCTGGCCACGTTCTTCGAGGCGGCGTGCGAGGTGGTAGAGGTCGTTCCTGGTCTCGTCATTCGGGCCGCTGGCCGCGGCCGCCCGGTACGACGCAACCGCCGCAACCGGGATATCCAGGACGCTGAAGCAGTCGCCTACGGCGTGCAGCGCGGCCGTGCGGTGACGCTCGGACGACGCAGCGATCTGATACGCGGCAACGGCCTCTTCATACGCCCCCACCCGCGCGAAAGCCCCGCCGACCTCGAACGCCAGCGCCGGATCGGCACACACCACGTGCGCCGCCTTCCGGGCGATCGCCGCGATGAGGCGATCGGTGTCCACCGCATCGACCTCGCCGGAGGCGGCAAGGTGCCGGAGGCGGAACACCGCGAACGTGGGTGAGCCCGCCTGCTCGTAGAGCTTGGCGGCGCGCGCCGCGCGGTCGGCCGGATCGCCGGACGTCGGCAGGAGCGCTTCGTCGCGCAGCAGTGCGGCAGCGCGGGCGGGTGTGATCAGCGGCGTCATGGCGTACAGGATCCCCGCCACGGTACCGAGGAATACCAGAGTCCTGTCACGCTTGGCGGTCATGGCGGTCATGGCGGTGATGTCGCTGTCGAGCCGGAGCCGCTGCCAAACGGTTCCGCCGACCAAGGTGCAGACATGCGAGCCGTCCACAGTCAGGCTCAGATGTCCGTCGCCGGTATCCGGCCCCGAATTGGAGTCAGCACCCTGCCGAGCCTGGTCGGCCGGGTTCCCCGAGAGGTCGAAGGAGATCTCTAGGTCGCCGGATTCGGCACCGAGAACAACGTCCACGACGCCCTTGTGCTCAGCGAGCGACAGCCCGACGACCGGTCCGGGCAGGTGCCGCGTCCACAGAGTCCTCAAGCCCGCATCCCCTCGCGGATCCAGGCGCTCAGGCCCGCGACCGTCGGATGCTGGATCAACGTGCTGAGGTCGACCTTGATGTCGAACGCCTCCTCCAGGGCCGTGAGCAAGGACAGGGCCAGCAGTGAGTTACCGCCGAGCAGAAAGTAGTTGTCATGGACCCCGAACCCCTCGGCCTCAAGGCTCTGCGTCCACAGCGCGAGCACCGAGTCTTCGACGGCGTCGCGGGCTTCGGTCCGGTCGCTGCCCTGAACGGCCACCGGGCGGCGCTTCAACTCCAGCCGGTCCACTTTCCCGTTCGGCGTCATGGGAAAGCGGTCGAGCATGACGTACGCGGCGGGAAGCATGTACTCGGGCAGGGTGGCCGCCAGCGACGCCCGGATCTCATCGGGCGTCATCGGTGCCGTCGGCGCCGCCGGGTCGCCGATCAGGTAGCCGACCAGCCGCTTGCTGACCGCGTCGCCGTCGTCCACCACCACGACCGCGTCGGCGATCCCCGGCACGGACTTGAGCGCGACCTCGACCTCGCCGAGTTCGACCCGGTGGCCGCGGATCTTGACCTGGTGGTCGGCCCGGCCGAGGAAGTGCACAAGACCGTCGCCGTCGATGAAGCCCACGTCGCCGGTGCGGTAGAGCCGGCTGCCCGGCGCACCGGACGGATCGGGGACGAACTTGTGAGCGGTCAGGCCGGGCCGGTTGAGGTATCCGCGCGCCAGGACCGGGCCGCCGATGGCGATCTCGCCGACTTCGTCCGGCGCCAGCGGTGTGCCGCTTTCATCGAGCACGTATATCCGGGCCCGATCGATGGGTCCGCCGATCGACGGCAGTTCGGGCCAGTCGGCGGGATCGCCGGGCAGCCGGACGGCCGTCACGATGTGCGTCTCCGAGGGTCCGTACTGGTTCTCAAGGCTGGTCTCCGGCAGTTCGCTGAAGAGCCGGCGCAGCTGCGGGGTGATCTGGAGTTGCTCGCCGGCGGTGATGACCTGGACCAGCGAGCGGGGGAAACGGCCCAGGTTGCACGCGGCGCCCGCCAGGGCCTGCAATGCGACGAAGGGTAGGAAGAGGCGGTGGATCCCGCCGTCGTCGATGAAGGTCAGCAGCCGACGCGGGTCGCGGCGGATCTCCTCGTCCACCAGGACCAGGCAGCCGCCGGCGGCCCAGGTGCTGAACATCTCCTGGAACGAGGCGTCGAAGGTCGCGGCGGAGAACTGGAGGGTGCGGGTTCTTTCAGCACACTGTGAAGCCGTTCGTTGCCAGGCGATCAGGTTCGCCATCGGCCCATGGGTCATCGCCACGCCTTTGGGGACCCCGGTGGAGCCAGAGGTGTACATGACGTAGGCGAGATCGTCGGGGGCCGTGTCCCGGCGGCGAAGATCGGAGACTGACTCGACCGGGGTGTCATCGTCCACTGCGATGACCCGGATTCCGGATGGCACCGGCAGCGCCGGCAGTCCGATCCAGTCCGCAGTCGGGACGATCAGATGCCTCGCCGCGCTGTCGCGCATCATGAACTCGAGGCGGGCTGCGGGAACAGCCGGGTCCAAGGGGAGGTAGGCCGCATCCGCCTGAAGCACCGCGAGAACCGCGATCGGGAAGCTGGGCGACCGTTCGGTCGCGATCGCGACGACGGAGCCCGCGACGACGCCCCGGCTGATGAGCCGTGCGGTGAGCCGGTCGGCGGCCACGCCGAGGTCTTCGTAGGAGGTCCGCGTCCCGCGGTATTCCAGCGCGGGCAGCCCGGGCGAGGTGCGACGCCGGTCCGCGAAGAGCTCGTGGGCGGGGAGAAGGCCGACCGGTGTGGCGGCGCGGGTCACCGTCATGGCTGGTTCCTCCAAGCCGGTGTCAGCGGGGTCTCGGGCGGGCTCGCCGTCGCCTCGGAGATCCGGCCGTCCGGGTCGCTGGTGAGTCGATCGACCAGCGCGGTGAAACGGCCGAGCAGACCGGTGATTGTGCTCTCCTGGAAGAGCTCGACGTTGTATTCGAGGAAGCCGGTGAAGCCCGCTCCCCCGTCGTTGAGGATCAACCCGAGGTCGAAGCGGGCGGTTCCGAGGTCCACGGGCACCGGCTCCGAAGTGATCCCGGGCAGCCTCACGGCGGGTCCGGCCGCCTCGTTGACCACGAACTTGGCCTGGAACAACGGTGAGCGGCCGCGGTTGCGGCGCGGGTTCAGGGCCCGCACCACCTGCTCGAACGCCACGTCCTGGTGCCGCAGCGCGGCCAGGACCGCGGTCCGGACCCGGTCCACGAGCTCACGCCAGGTCGGGTCCGCCGAAGTGTCGAGGCGCAGGGCGAGCTGGTTGACGAAGAAGCCGATCAGCCCTTCGAGCTCCGGCTCGGTGCGATGCGTGACGTCGGTGCCGATGACCAGGTCGTCCGCCGGCGCCTGGGCCCGCAGCGCCACGCTGAACGCCGCGAGCAGGATCATGAAAGGGGTCGCGTTCAAAGCCCGGCCCAGTTCCCGGACGGCAGGCCCGGCCCCGGCAGGCAGCGCGACCGGCACCAGCCGCCCGGCCGAGGACTGCTGCCGCGGCCGTTCGCGGTCGGTGGTGAGCCCGGGCAGGCGTTCGGCCCCGGCCAGCTGCCGCTTCCAGTAGTCGAGCTGGCCGTCGAAGAAGCCTGCTTCGGAGAGCTCGCGCTGCCACCGCGCGTAATCGGAGTACTGGATCGGCGGTTCGGTCAGCGGGGACGGCCGTCCGGCGCCGAACGAGGTGTAAAGCCGGGCCAACTCCGTCATGAACAGGTGCAGGGACCGGCCCTCGTGCACGATGTGGTGGAAGCTGAGCATCAGCACGTGGTCGTCGGAGGCGAGGCGGATCAGACGACTGCGAAGCGGCGGGTCCTCGGCGAGGTCGAAGGGGCGCCGGTATTCCCGCTCGACGATCCGCCGGAGCTCGGACTCACGCCGCTCGGCGGTCAGGGCCGCGAGGTCGATGACCGGGAGCGGGCGGTAGACGTACGGCCGGACCTCCGGGTGCGGCGACCCGTCCGGCGCGACGATCACCGTGCGGAGGACTTCGTGCCGCCGGACGATCTCTCCCAACGCCAGCGACAGGGCCCTGACGTCGAGGGGGCCGCGAAACCGGTCGAAGACCGGGACGTTGTACTGCCAGTCGCCCGGAGCCAGTTGGGCCGCGAACCACAGGCGTTCCTGGCCGTAGGACAGTTTCTTGGGGGCGTCGTCGGCAGCGCGGACGAGCTCGGGCCGCTGCCCGTCGTCAGCCACGGCACCGCGCAGGTCGTCCACGAAGCCGGCCAGTTCGCCGAGTCGCTGGCGTTCGAAGGGCACCCGCGCGCTCAGGGACACACCGAACCTGCGCCGGATGCGGAAGACCATCTGGAGCACGAGCAGGGAGCGACCGCCGAGGCCGAAGAAGTCGGCCTCCGGCGTGAGCTCGCCGCAGTCGAGCAGGTCACGCCAGATCGCGGCGATCGCCAGCTCGGTCTCGGTCAGGGGCCCGGTGGCGGCCGGCAGACTGGGACCCGCGGCCGAGTCCGGTGCGGCGGCGAGATCACGCAGCGCGGCCCGATCGATCTTCCCGCTCGGGGTCAGCGGCAGGGTGGGCAGGACGATGTAGTGCGTCGGGCACAGCGGATCGGGCAGGCGCTCGCGCAGGGCGGCGGCGACCGCGGCCACCGCGGCGGACTGGGCGCGCTGGGACAGCGGATTGTTCGCGTATCGGGTCATGTCGAGCGGGGCAGATGGATCGAGCGGGGCAAGCGGATCGAGCGGGGCACAGGAGTTGAGCGGGGTAGACGGTTCGAGCTGGGCAAGCGGATCGAGCTGGTCGAGTGCCGCCTCCGGCCCGGGGTCCGCGTGGGAGCTCGGCACCGAGTCCGGTCCGGCGTGTTCGTGGGCCGCGTCGCGACGGCGCAGCACCGCGTCAAAGGAACCGTCGGCGCGGCCTTGGAGCCAGCTCAGTTCGATGTCATAGTCGCCGCTGAGCTCCCACAGGTCTGCGGGCTCGATACCCGGCCCGACCATTCCCGCCGCGCGCTTGAGCAGCTCTCCGGTCGTCGTGGTGGCAGCACCGGATTCCAGGGCCTGCCGCAGGCCGATCAGTGCGGCGAGCCGGGCGTTGGGGACCGCTTGGAATTCGATGCGCTCCGGGTGCTCGTGCTCGATACGCTCCCGCAACGCTTCCAGGTCCAACGCGTCGGTCCGATCTGTGGCAGCGCGAACCGGCTCCGGCGCCCCGCCGACCGTCAGGATCACGTCGTACCGGAACCAACTCAGCTCATTGCCGTAGTCACGCCGCTTGGGCAGTACCCGAACCGCTGAAATCTCCGGCCATCGCGCGCGCAGGGCCGCGAAGTACCGAGGGTCCAGACAGAGCTCGGGCTCCAAGGCGATCGCGCGCCGGATCCGCGAGCGCAACGTCCCTGCCTGGACGCCGGAATCGGCCTTGTGGACTTCCAGGGAGGTATGGAACAGCTCCAACAGCGGCAGGCTGCGCAGGTCACCGAGGAAGATGTGACCGCCGTGGGGCATGGCGTCGACCGCGCTTCGCAGGACTCTGGTGAGGTAGTCCACTGATGGGAAGTACTGCACGACCGAGTTGATGATCACGGTGTCGTAGGATCCGGTGTCATGGGTCCCGGCGCCGGCGAAGCTCTGCTCCGCCGCGGCCACACTGATCTGGACGTGCGGCGACGCCGCAGCCGGGACGGCCTGCCGGACGTAGTCCACCGCGGCGAGTGAGGGCTCGGTACCGGTGTAGGCGTCGCAGAGTTCAGCGACGCGGCCCAGGATCAGGCCGGTGCCGAAACCGATCTCCAAGGCGTTGCGCGGTCGTAGGTCCACGATCCGCCGGACGGTGTCGTCCAGCCACGCCCGCATCGCCTCCGGTTCCAGGTCCTGGCCGGTGTAGCTGCTCAGCCATCCGGCCAGGTTGAGGGCCGGGTCGCCGTCGTGCGGTCCGCTGTAGAGATTCTCGTAGAGCCTTCGCCACTGCTCCACCCGGTCGCCCTGCCAGGCCTCGTCCACAGCGTCGGACTGGTCACGCAGGCACAGGAACGCGACGATCCGCTCGGTTCCGTCGGCCGTCCGGCTGAAGTCGACGGCGCACTGCCGCACCGGCTCGCAGGCCTGCAACGCCGCCGAGATCTCGCCGAGTTCGACCCGCTGCCCGCGCACCTTGACCTGGTCGTCCCGACGTCCCAGGTACTCCAGGTCGCCGTCCGGCAGATAGCGCACGAAGTCGCCGGTGCGGTACAGCCGCGCGCCTGGCTCGTCGCCGAACGGATCCGGAACGAAGCGGGCCGCGGTCTCGGCCGGTCGCTGCCAGTACCCCAGGGCCACACCCGTACCACCCACGTAGAGCTCGCCGGTCACCCCGATCGGGACCGGCTGCATGGCGGAGTCCAGTACGTAGACCCGGGTGTTGTGGATCGGTCTGCCGATCGGGACTCGGCCGAAGGGGCTGCCGTAGGCCGAGAACCGGTACGCGGTACAAGCCACGGCGGTCTCGGTGGGCCCGTACTCGTTGACCGCCTGGAGCCCGCCGGACAAGTCGGGGATCGCTTCCTCGTGCAGAGCTTCGCCGCCGATGACCAGCGTGCGCGTGAGGGCTGCGAGGTTCCGTGACTGTCCGGCGTGTTCGAGCAGCCGCAGATGTGCCGGCGTGACTTTCAGGAAGGCCAGGTCCGCCTTGGCCTCCGCCAGCATGCCAAGCGCGGCGCCCGGCTCGCGGGGATCGGCCGGGGCCGGGATGAGCAGTCGCCGACCGGTGAGCAACGTGACGAAGACGCTGGTGACCGTCAGGTCGTAGGCGGGCGAGGAGTTGAGGCCGACGTCCGGGCCGGACTCCGCGGCGTACGCCTGCGCCGCCCATGTCAGATAGTTGACGACGCTGCGATGCGTCAGCATCACGGCCTTCGGCCGCCCGGTCGAGCCCGAGGTGTACATCAGGTACAGGATGTCGTCGGGCGTGGTGACGGACGGCAGCGGAGCGTTCGGGCCAGCGGCGACGGCGCCGCGCTCCTCGTCCAGGCGCACGACGCGCGCGTGCTCCGGCTTGAGGACGGGTTGGACGTCGCCGCGGGTGACCAGGAAAGCGGCACCGCTGTCGGCAAGGGCCGCGTCGAGCCGTAGCAGCGGGTGAGCGGGATCGAGCGGCAGATACGCGCCACCGGCCTTGAGGATGGCCACAAGCGTGACTATCAGCTCTGATGAACTCTCCAAGAGCACCGCGACGACCGTTCCGCGCCGAACACCGAGCTCGACAAGATGACGGGCCAGCCGGTTGGACGCCTTGTCGAACTCCGCATAGGTGAGTTCGGCATCCCCCGCGGCGACCGCCACGGCTGCCGGTGTTCTCGCCGCCTGCGCCGAGATCAGCGCGTCGAGGGTCGGCGCAGGCGCCTCGGAGGCGGTGGCGGTGTCAGCGGCGGTGTCAGTTTCAGGGTCGGTGGCAGTGTCGTTCCACTCGACCAGCACCCGGTGCCGGTCGCGTTCGGACATGATCGGCAGAGCTCTGACAGCGCCTGCGGGGTTCCCGACCGCCGCGGCCAGCGACAGCACAAGGGCATCGGCGATGCGGGCCACGGTCGCCCGGTCGAACAGGTCGGTGGCGAAGTGCAGCGAGCAGTCCAGCCCGTCGGCCGACTCCAGGATGCCGAGGTCGAGATCGAAGCGGGCGGCGCCGGACTCGGTGTCGAGCCGGACGACGGCCAGCTCACCCATCGCCTCGGCCAGCGGCGGAGTGTTGTGCAGCGTGAAATTGACCTGGAAGAGCGGATTGCGGCCCAGGGTGCGTTGCGGGAACAGGCGCTCCGCGATGGCGTCGACCGGCGTCTCCTGGCGTGCGTACGCGTCGAGGCACGTCCGCTTGACCCGCGTCAGAAGCTGGTCGAAGGTCGGTGCGCCGGACAGGTCGACACGGAACAGCAGCGTGTTGGCGAAGAAGCCGATGAGCCGGTCCAGCTCCGCCTCCCGACGGCCGGCGACCGCACCGCCCACCACGACCTCGTCCTGGCCGCTGAACCGGCCCAGCACGCTCGCGAACCCGGCGAGCAGCACCATGTACAGGCTCGCCCCGGCCTGCGCGCCGAGTCGCCGCAGATCCGCCGTCAGATCCGCGGCGAGCGAGAAACAGTGGGTGGCCCCGCGATGGCTCTGCACCGGCGGCCGGGGACGGTCCAAGGGCAGCTCCAACTCCGGTGGGGCCCCGCTCAGCTGCGTTTCCCACCAGGCGAGTTGGTCTTCGGCCTCGGCGCAGCGCGACCACTCCTGCTCGGCGCGGCTGTAGTCCACGTAGTGCCGCCGGAGCGGCGGCAGCGGAGAAGGCAGGCCGATGACGAAAGCGTCGTAGAGCCGGTTCAGCTCCTCGCCGAACACCGCCAGCGCCCAGCCGTCGACCGCCACGTGATGGAAGGTGGCGATCAGGATGTGCCGTTCGGCGGACAGGACGAGCAGCCGGAACCGTACCGGCGGCTGCTCGGCCAGGGCGAACGGGACGGTGTGCTCAAGCTCGATCAGGCGGGCGAGGGCCCGTTGCCGGCTCGCCGGATCCAGGGACCGCAGATCGAGGACCGGCAGCGGCGGCCGGCTCGCGGGCCCGACCCGCTGCACCGCCATCGCCTCCACGGTGGGGAACGTGGTCCGCAATACCTGCTGACGCCTGACGATCTCGTGCAAACAGTGTTCGAGCACTGCGACGTCCAGCGGCCCGGTCAGCGAGAACGGGTTGACGCTGGTGTAGAAGGCGCTGCCCGGGACGAGCTGGTCCAGGAATAGGACGCGGCGCTGTGCCGAGGAGACGGCGACGTCCCCGGGCAGCGGGCCGCCCTCCGCGGGCATCACGCACCGACCCGGGACCGCGGCGCACCGGCGGCATCGATGTCGGCGGCCAGATCGGCCAGGGTCCGGTGCTCGAAGAACCGGTGCAGGGGCAGCTTCACACCGAAGTCCTCATCGATCCGGGACAGCACCGCGAGCGCCAGCAGCGAATGACCGCCCAGGATGAAGAAGTTGTCCCGCCGCCCGATGTCCTCCCGTTGCAGCAGCTCGCCCCACAGCTGCGCGAGCTTCTGCTCGGTGGGCCCGACAGCCGGATCGGGTGCGGCGGCCGGATCGGGTGCGGTAGTGGGATGGGTCCCGGTCTGGACCGTCTCGGCCTCGCCATCGACACCGGGCCCGTCAGCGAGATCCGGCAGCGTGGGCAACGGGAATCCGTCCACGAGCCCGTCCGGGTCGTCCACCAATCGCCGCAGGACCAGCAACCAGCAGTCCGCGAGCCGCGCGACGGTGTCCGGCTGGAACACGTCGGTCGAGTATCCCCATTCGACGGTCAGGCTGCCGTCGGACTCCACTGCTGCCGTGCACAGGAGATCGAAGACCGGGGTCTGCCGGTCGAGGGGACGCACCCGGGTCCGCAGTTCCGACATCTCCAGAGTCGACTCGGGCCCGCCGAGCATCTGGAAGACGGTCTGGAACAACGGATGACGTTCGGGATCGCGCGCCCCGCCCCGCAGCGCGACCAGCCGCTCGAACGGGAACTCCTGATGGTCGAAACCGTCCTGGCAGACAGTGGCGGCCCGGCGCAGAACGGCACGCAGCGAATCCTCTGCCCGCACCGGGGTCCGCAGCAGCAGCATGTTGATGAAGATCCCGATGACGCCCGAGAGTTCGGGCCGGTCGCGGCCCGAAGCCGTGCTGCCGACGGCGATATCGTCGCGTCCGGTGGCACGGTGAAGCAGGACGTTGAATCCGGCCAGCAGGGTCATGTAAAGGCTGGCGTTCTCCTCGCGGCCCAGCCGGCGCAGGCGGTCCACGAGCTGCGGCTCCACGGTGACCCGATGGCCTTCGGCCCGCGCTGACCGTCTGCGCGGCAGGGGCCTGTCGGGACGTAACCGTAGTTCTACCAGGCCCGCGACCTGCCCTTGCCAGTACTCGGCATGCCGGTCCAGCTCGCCGCCGTCGAACCGGCGCCGCTGCCAAGCCGCGTAGTCGGCGTACTGGAGCGGTGGCGGTGCCAGCCCGGGCTCGACGCCGCCGTGATACGCCCGGTAGAGCTCGCCGACCTCCCCCAGAAAGACGGCCAACGACCGGGCGTCCGCGATGATGTGGTGCAAGGTGATGGTCAGGACGTGTTGCCGGGCCGCGGTCCGGATCACCGACACCCGCAGCAGCGGGGCCCGCTTGAGGTTGAACGGGGTCGCGGCCTCTCGGCGGACGAGGCCGTCGATGACCTGCTCGGCGGCGGCCGGGTCGGCATCGGCCAGGACGTCGCAGAGGTCCACCATCGGCACCGCCGGGAGCCGGGCGGTGAGGACCTGCTTGAGCTCCCCGTCGACGACGGCGAAGCACGTACGCAGGCTCTCGTGCCGCCGCGCGCATTCCCGGACCGCCCGGTCCAGGGCCGCCAGATCGAGGTCACCGGCCAGGTCGAAGGACCTGCTGATGTGATAGCCGCCCGCACCGGCGGCCAGTTCGTCCAGGAACATGATCCGGGCCTGGGCGAACGAGGCCGCGCTCACCGTCGCGGCGGACCGGGCGCCGGTCACGGCCGCGCCCCGGCATCCGTCGGCTCCGCCATCGCGACCGCGACCCGCCGGGGCGGGGAGAAGGGTTCGCGGCCGTGCGCGGTCAGCATGTTGTCGATGACGAGCACGTCGTCCCGCCGGTAGTCGAACCGGGTGGCGGCGGACCGGTAGCAGTCCCGCACGTGGGCCAGGACATCGTCGGGGATCACGCCGCCGTCGCCGTAGTAGCTGTTGGCGGGCAGGTCCGGCTCGGGGAACAACTCTCGCAGCCCGTCGCGGAGATCGGCGGAAAGCGTGGACATGTGGAAGACCGCGATGTGGTTGAACCAGACCGGTTCCCCGGTGTCGGGGTGGACGTGTACGGCGTCGCGGATCGAGGTGGTGCGCAGCTGGTCCGGCGAGCGCCACTCGGCATCGATGTCGCGGTCGCCGCACAGTTTGAGGACTTCCGCGCGGTCGGCGACCCCGAAGACCTGCTGCCAGGGCAGTCCGAAATCGGGGTGGAAGTTGCGCACCACCATCCAGCGCCGGCGGCTGAACTCCTGGACCACCGCCGGGTCGATGGCGGCCAGCACCCGCCGGGTGTCCACGAGGGGCGTCGCCCCGTGGGCAGCGGGCGGCTGGACACAGTGGAAGTACAGCGTCATCGGCCAGGACTGCTGGTAGGAGTTCTCGTTGTGGAAGAAGATCTCTTCGTGCGGCGGGTATTCGGTCGAGGAGTAGACCCGGCCCTTGATGGTCTCGCGCGGCGAGGAACGCTCCTCGTAGGGCAGCAGCTCGCCGGACAGTGCTCGGACGGCTTCGGCGAACCCGTCCGTCCCGCCGACGTCGAATCCCCGTAACAGCACCGCGCCGTCGGTGCGCAGCCGGTCGCGGATCGCGGCCCGGTCCTCGGCCAGCCGGTCGGCCAGGTTCTCGCCGCCGCCTTGGACTATGTAAGGAAGTCCCACCGCTTGCCCCCGTTCCTGTTCGCCAAGGTCAGGCCGGTCCATCGGCGGATTCCCGGGGTGGCCGGAAGCGCAGCACCGTGTCACAGAACTCACGCCACTGCGGTGTCATCGCGTCCCACAGCACGCCCTGGTCCGCCCCGACCGGGCTGCGCACCACACTGAAGTCATCGCGCAGGTAGACGATCGTTTCGTCGGCCAGAGCGGCGTCTTCGGCCCCGGCGGCATCGGAGGGTTCGGACCAGTGGGGGAACCGACGTACGTCGCCGAGCAGGTAGCCCCGGTAGTAGAGGTTCACTTCTCACTCCTCGGCATATTCGACGGTCTCCCGGAACGCCGGGGTGATCAGATCGAAGGACGCGGGTCGTACGTTCCCCTGGCTGAGTTGTCGATCGACCTCGGCGGCCACCTGCTTCGCGGTCGGGGACTTGAAGAAGTCCCGGACCGAGGACTGCACGCCCCACTCCCGGCGGATCTGAGCGATGATCTGCATCGCGCCCAGGGAATCGCCGCCGCTTTCGAAGAAGTCGTCGGCCACCCCGAGCCCCGGATGCAGCAGCACGTCACGGAACAGCTCGACCACGCGCTCCTCGGTGCGGGTGCTCGCGGCCACCGGTGTGGGTCGGGCGGCCGCCGGGGCGACCTCGGTCCCGGCGCCGTTCTTCAAGGCCGCGTAGTCGACCTTGCCGTTCACGGTCATCGGGAGAGCCGACACCAGGACGATCCGGGCCGGAACCATGTAGCGCGGAAGGCTTTCCCGCGCGAGCGCGATCCAGTCCGTCGTCTCGGAGCCGGGTTCGGCGAGGAGGTATGCGGCCAGCCGCAGGCGGGCCGGGTCGTCATCGTCACAGACCACTGCGACGGCCCGCACGCCGGGCGCACCGCGCAGCGCCGCCTCCACCTCGCCGAGCTCGACCCGGTACCCGCGCAGCTGCACCTGGCGGTCGCGGCGGCCGATGAACTCGATCTGCGGACCCTGCGACGTCTGCCGGTAGCGTGCCTGGTCGCCGGTCCGGTACATCCGCTCGCCGGATCGCCCGCTGAACGGATGGGGAATGAAGGCTCCCGCGGTCTTGCCCGGATCGCCCAGATAGCCGCGGGTCAACGTCGATCCGGCGATGTACAGGGTGCCGATGGCTCCGGGCGGCACCGGTCGCAGGTCCTCGTCAAGGATGTGGGCCTCGGTCCCCGGCAGCGGGAGCCCGATCATCACCGCGTCGCCGTAGTCCTGCTCGGGCGAGACGACGAAGTAGGTGCTGTCGATCGTGCCCTCGGTCAGTCCGTAGCAGTTCACGACCTTGGTGCCGGGCCCGGCAAGCCTGGCGACCCGGGCCAGGTCGGCGGCCGGGTAGGCGTCCGAGCCCACGATCACCGTCTTGAGGAAGGCCAGCGACTCCCCGGCCTTC
This sequence comes from Catenulispora pinisilvae, assembly GCF_015356865.1. GTDB lineage: Bacteria > Actinomycetota > Actinomycetes > Streptomycetales > Catenulisporaceae > Catenulispora > Catenulispora pinisilvae. Next base: position 51,282 of record NZ_JAAFZA010000007.1, on the reverse strand, counting down.
TCGGCGTGCTCGGCCAGCGCCCGCAGCACCGGCGGGACGAAGTCGGCGACGTCGATCCCCTCGGCCCGCAGCGACTCCAGCAGCTGTGCGGGCTGGAGCACAAGCTCACGGGGGAACACGACGAGCGCCGCGCCGGAACACAGGCCGCGCACCAGTTCGCCGAGGAACCCGTCGAAGGCGAAGTTCGCCATCTGGGCGTGCGCCCGGATGTTTCCGCGCAGCCCGAAGGCGGTCTCCCACGCGAGGTGGTTGCCGAGCAGGCCGCCGTGGGTGGCCATGACACCTTTGGGGCGGCCGGAGGAGCCGGAGGTGTAGATCACGTAGGCCAGGCTGGCCGGGCCGATCGAGCGGTCCGGCCGGGAGAGCGGCGGTCGGTCGTCGGCGGTGAGCGCGGCGAGGTCGACGACGAGCGTTTCGACCGACGCTGTTTCGACCGCTGTTTCGACCGACGCCGCAGCGACCGATGCGCCGGCGAGTTCGGAGCTGAGCGCGGCATCGGTGAGGACCATGCGCACTCCGGCGTCCGCGAGGATCTGCCGGCGGCGGCGGTCCGGGCTGTCGACGTCCAGGGGAACGTGGGCGGCGCCGGCTTTCCACACCGCCAAGACGGCGACGACGGCCGCGGCCGAGCGCTCCATCAGGATGCCGACACACGTCTGGGCTTCGACGCCGGCCGCCAGGAGGCGGTGCGCCAGGCGGTCGGCGGCCTTGTCGAGTTCGCCGTAGGTGAGTCGGGTCTGGCCACTGACGACGGCGGGGGCCGAAGGGGTCCGGGCGGCGGTGGCTTCGATCAGGTCCAGGACGGATCGTTCGGCGGCGGGTCCGACTTCGGCGCCCGCGCTTTGTGCACGCACCGTCAGTTCACCTCCTGGTTGACCGCCGCTTCGCTGTCGGCGTGCGCCTCGGCCGGGGTCTGCTCGGTGTGCTCCTGCTCGGTGGGATCCGCCTCGTCCGGCTGGGGTTTCACGCCGCGCCACATCGGCGTGGCCACGGCGGTGACGGCGGTGAGCGAGATGACGATCCCGGCGACCAGGCCGACGGAGCGGACCCCGTATCCGCTGGCGGCGGCGGTCAGCACGGCCGCCCCGATCGGGCCCAGGGCCGAGTGGATGGTCCAGAACGCGGCGGTCACCCGGCCGAGCAGATCGCTGGGCGTGACCTCCTGGCGGAACGACATGGAACAGATGCCCGCGACGCCGGTGCAGGCCAGCATGACCATCGCCAGTAGCGCGACCACCGGGATGACGCCGGTCAGGCCGATCCCGGCCACGGCCGCCCCGCACAGCACGAAGGCCACGGTCCAGCACTTGCCGAACCCGAACCGTTTGCGGAGCCGGGCCACCAGGGACGAGGCGATGAACGTGCCCACGGTCCCGGCGGACAGCACGTAGCCGGCGAAGGTGTCCGAGTGCTTGAGGTCGTGTTTGATGTGGAACACGATCAGGTCGGTCACGCCGTAGGTGAGGAAGGTCAGGATCGACAGCCGGATCGTCAGCGGTCGCAGGATCTCGTTCGCCCACAGGAACTTGGCGCCGATGAGGAAGTCCGTCCGGATCCCCTGGCGCGCGGGACGCTTCTCCTCGGATTTGGATCCACTGTCGGTCTGTGCGGTCTCGCTCTGCGCCGTCTCAGTCTGTGCGGTCTCGCTCTGCGCCGTCTCAGTCTGTGCCGTCTCGCTCTGTGCGGCCCGCTCGGCCGCGTCCGTCCGTCGGCGCAACAGCAGCAGGCCGATCGCGGAGACCGCGAAGCTGACCGAGTCCACGGCGATCGCGACGGACGGATTGAAGATCCCCGAGATGAAGCCGGCGGCGGTCGGGCCGCCCACGGCGGCGACCGCGTAGGAGCTGTAGAGCCGGCCGTTCGCCTCGGTGATCTGGTCCGAGGAGACCAGCTTGGGCACCACGGTCACGTAGCCGACCCGGAACAGCATGCCGAAGACCGCGCCGAGCGGAACCACCACGTAGATGAACCACAGCTGCGGGGAGAACAGCCACACCACCGGGATCAGGCCGTAGAGCAGGAACCGCGCGATGTCGCACACCATCAGCAGGGCCTGGCGGTTGACCCGGTCGGCGATGACCCCGGCGACCAGGCCGGTGCCGATGGAGGCCACCCCGGTCACACCGGTGACCAGACCCATCTGCACGATCGAACCGGTGGTGTGCAGGACCAACAGCGGTATCGCCACATAGGAGAAGGAGTCGCCGACCGAGGAAAGGGTCTGCGCGGTCAGGAAGAGCATGAAGTTGCGATTGCGCCAAAGCGACACCGGGTTTGACATCGTGACACCGATGGACATAGTCCTCCCCGTAGCCAATGGTGAGGATTCAAACCGAGGGGTTCGGATCCGTCAAGGCCTTGCGCGAAGTTTATTCGTGGACTGATACTCGATATGTTCGACGCTCGCTGCCGTCAGGGCCCTTACGGGCCGACGCGGGCCGCCCGCAAGCCGCGGCGGCGCGATCCGGACCGAGCCGGAGCCGGTCGGGCAGGCGGTCCTGCATCCGCCCGATGTCAACCACCTACTCACCCGACCCCTACCGAACACGTGCTCTGGGAAACGTCGGCGGCCGGGAGCACCGGTGCCGGCCCACATCCGCCCGCGCCGGGGTCCCGCAGCGCGGCCTGACGCGTCGAACACCTGATGCGGGACGCCCGAGGAGCCAGAATGCGTATCGCCTTCGTCCACACGCCGATGTCGACCGTGCCGGTGCCGCAGCGCCGGCAGTTCTGGCGGAACTTCGACATCCAGTACCACTCGACGCACCCCGGCCTGCGGCACATGCGGCACGCCATGTGGGAGTTGCCGCACTGGATGCACTGGCTGGCAGGGGTGCTGGTCTGGCACGGCCACACCGATCTGGACGTCGTCGATCTCTACACCGCCCCGGGTGCCCTCGACAGCGGCGGCGAACTGGACGAGGCGGTGGTCCGGGCCATGGTCGGCGCCCACCCCGCCGACGCCTATCTCTTCTCCCCGATGACGGTCAACCTCCACTTCGCCTATCAGATAGCTGACGCGGTCAAGCAGCTCCGGCCGCAGGCCAAGGTGATCTTCGGCGGAGTGGTGGCCACCCCGCTCGCCGACCGGGTCGCCCGGCACCCCGGTGTTGATTTCGTGGTCGTGGAGCGCGGCGAGACCGCGCTACCGGCCCTGATCGACGCCCTCGCGCAGGGACGCGGCGTGGACGGCGTCGGCAATCTCGTGCACCGGCTGCCGGACGGCAGGATCGCGCGCAGCGGCTTGCGGTATCCGGACCTGTCGGCAGCGGATATCCCACCGCCGAAGGTCGACCTGTTTCCGCCCGATGCCGGCCAGGACATCCGTTATCTGCGTCAGGTCTATGCCCTCGGATGTCCGTATAAATGCACGTTCTGCACCATTCAGACCATCGGCCAGAAACCCGAATACTTCTCCATCGACCGGGTGATAAATGAGATCCGGGCCTATCGCGAGCGCTACGGAGAACACCACAACATCTACTGGGGAGACGAGACCTTCACGCTCCATCCGGAGCGGACCCTCGAACTGCTCACAGCCTTGGAAGACGAGGGCGGTATCGCCTACGACTGCCAGACCCGCCTCAACTGTCTGGGAGACGACCGGGTCCTGAACAAGCTGCACGACAGCGGCTGCCGGTGGGTGGAGATCGGGCTGGAGACCGGCGCCCAGGACAGCCAGAACGTGCACAAACACCACATGAAGCTGGGCAGCGTCGAGGAGACGCTACTGCGGGTGCGGGACGCGGGACTGGCCGCCTGCGCGTTCGCCGTCAACGGCTTCCCCGACCAGACCCCGGACCAGATGCGCGGGTCCATCGAATGGATCTGCGATCTCATCGATCGCGATCTGCTCCAGGCCTCGTACCTGTTCGGGCTCGTGCCGTACCCCGGCAGCGCGATGTTCCAGCATCCGGAGCGCTTCGGCATGGAGCTCCTGCACGAGGACTTCGCGCTTTACCATGAGGAGCTTCCGCCGGTGTACCGCACCGCGCTGGCCTCCCCGGACCAGGTGTACGAGGTCTTCCTCGACGGACTCGGCATGCTGGCCGAGGCGATGGGCAAGCGCCCGTATTTCGGTTCGCTGGTCGGCGTCGGGGCCGACGAACGCTACGGGTCCTTCTGGGCGGACGCCCATGTCTGATCCCATGACTCCCACGGCTCCCGCGACTCCCACGACGGCAGACGCGCGACACTGGCGGCGGTTGACCGCCTCGGGATCCGACCTCGTCCTGGGGATCGATTTCGAGGCCGGGCACGGCGAGGCGTCGCTCTCGGATCTGGCCTCGGCCCTGGACGGGCATCGAGTCTGGGAAAGCGTCCCGCCGCCCGCGACCGGCGACTACCTCAAAGACTGCGACCCTGAGATCTATACGCGGCCGTGGCTCGAAGAGCTCGTTGGAAGCCCGGACCGCATCGTGGCCGTGCTGGGGGTCTGTGCCGGAGCACCGCTGGCCGTGACGCTGGCCGCCGGGATCCGGCGGGCCGGCCTCGGCGAGCCGCAGGTGATCGTCTTCGACCCGGCACCGGTCGACGGCAACGTGCTGGCGCGGGAGTTCGGCAAGGCGTTGGAGTCCTTCGCCGGGCAGATCACCGACGACGAGCAACAACAGCAGCGCGCAGTCGGCACGCTGGCCGCCGACGCCGCCACGGCGACCGGGGATGATCTCGTGCCCCTGGCGGTACGCTTGGAAGAGGCCTTTCGAACAATCATCCACGGGGCATGCTCGCGGTTGCGGGTCTGCGCAGCCTTAGAGCAGCAGTTAGCCGATCGATTCGCGAACTACCTCGCTTATCTGGTCGCCTGCTCCCGAGCGTCGGCGGCTGCGGCGTTCGCCGAAGCCACGGTCATCCTGTCTTCGCACCATGACACCGGTCAGCCACACGGTGCGGGTCACGTCGTCCGGCTCCCTTCGGAAGCGGGGCGGCTGCTGGCCGACGCCGCGGCCCGGGTGTCCGAGATCATCGGAGGGCGGCCATGGTGAACAGCCAGCCCACCGCGATCCCGGCCGCGTTCGCGCGCAAGGCCCGGCTGGAACGCGAGGAGCACGTGGAAAGCGTGCTCTACCAGCACGAACGGGACTGGCGCTTCATCCCCGGCGACGGACAGGACCCGCGGGTCGTGTCCGAGGCGGCGCTGCGGCGCGAATGGGCGGTCGAACAGGAGCTCCAGGCCTGGCTGTCCGAATGGCCGGCGGCGGAGCGCCCCGCGGCCGACAGCGCGGACGTGCTCGCCACGCGCCACCGCTTGAAGTACTTCCCGGTGCTGTTCATCAGCGCCCCGCACATCGAGGACGGTGCGACCGGCTCATTCCCGGGGCTCCCGACTCCGCTCCTACACGCCACCGCGGTACTGGACCGGATGCTCCGGATCGAGGAGTTCCCCGGCCCCCGGGTCCCGGACGTCGTGGCGACCATGAACCCGCCCAGTTACAACCCGGACTTCGAGGCCGACCTGATCCGCTGCCTGACGGAGCGACGTCCGGTGGTCGTCGGTATCAGCAACCTGTCAGAGGGCCACTTCTACGCGCTGCGCATCGCGCGGCTGGTGAAGGCCGTGCTGCCGCAGGCCCTGGTCATCCTAGGCGGCCAACACGAGGACGCGGTGAATCCGCAGATCTACCACCGGGCCTCGGACCGGGTGCGGGCGATGGTCGGCAGACGGGCCAACGGCCTCGGCTTGTTCGGGCTCACCACCGAGGAGGAGGACCGGCTGGCCGCCCTTCAGACCCTGGCCGCGGACACCGACCGGGCCTGCGTCGATCTCGTGATCGCCGGCGACGGGCAGTACGCGCTCCTGGAAGTCCTCAAGATCGTCTCGGAGTGCCAACCCGCGGGCGCCACCGCACTCAAGGCCCGGCTGCTCGCCAGCCGGGACCGGTTCGCCGCCCTGCAGGGCACCGGCGACCTGCATCTGTTCGATCCGGAATCCGGCCGCGTCGAGGGGTTCGCGTTCAGCGGCCTGCCCATCGACGGCGACACCCTGCCGTTCATCGACGTCACGCGGCTGAGCCACGAGAACCGGTTCTCCGTCTTCGGCAACCGGAACACCGCGCAGATCCTCGCCTGCCTGGGCTGCAAGTACGCCTGCGAGTTCTGCCACGAGTCGGCGGACGCCTTCCTCTACGGCCAGCCCAAGATTCGCCAGCGGAGCCCGGAGCACGTCGTCAAGGAGATCGAGCTGCGCCAGGAGCAGGGGTTCGAGGCGGTGTTCTTCGACGACAGCACCTTCACGCAGAACCCCCGCTGGCTGACCGGGTTCCTGGACCTGTTGGAGAAGCGCGATCCGGACACCGGCATCGAGTGGGGCTGTCAGACCACGATCAACGACATCGACGAGACCATGCTGCACCGCATGGCCGCCAACGGTTGCAGCTACATCTATTTCGGGCTCGAATCCGCCGCGCCGCAGGAGAGGAGCGTCCAGAAGGTACAGCAGCTGCGCATGCTGACCGGGGCGACCGACTGGGCCGACCGGCTCCGCCAGGTCGCGCACTGGTGCCGCGAGGCGGGCGTCCGGATCGGCACCTCGCTCCAGTTCGGCCTCGGCGAGACCTGGCAGGAGCGGGTCCAGACCATGGATCTGGTCGCCGAACTGCACAAGGACGGCTGCATACCGGAAGGCTGCGTCTCACTCAACATCAACAGCCCGTATCCGGGGACCCGGCAGTGGCTGCGGATGCTGAAGTCCGGCGGGCCGATGCCGGACTACCGCAGCAGGCTGATCCGGCACCAGGCCTTCGAGACGGCGCATCAGTATTCGAAGATCACCGGGAAGGAAGTAGCCGACCTCTATCTACTCGCCGCCGAACGCCTCGGCAAGGCCATCCACGTCGAAGGCTGAACGGAAGGAGCACCGCGCATGACCGCGTCCGCGTCCGATCACCGGCAGCGGCCGACCGCCGCCCCGCGCGACCGCATCGAGGTCGAGCTGTTGCGCCTGTACGAGGAACTGCTCCAGACGGCGCCGATCGGGATCGACGAGTGCTTCTTCGATCTGGGCGGACACTCGTTGCTGGCCGTGCAGCTGCTCGCCCGGATCAAGAAGACCCTCGGCGTGACGATCCCGCTGGCCTGGCTGTTCGAGCAGACGGTCGAGGAGGACCAGCCGGTTGACGTCGCCTATGTACGGACCCTGCTGCACCGGGCCGAGGCCACGCCGGACCTGTCCGACAGCGTGTTGCTGCGCGAGGCCGAGGGCACGCCTTCCGTCTTCTTCATCTCGGGTGCCGGTGGGGACGTCACCCCGCTTTTCCCGCTGGCCCGAGCCCTGCGCGCCGACCGCCGCTGCGTCGGGCTGCAAGCCCCGCCGCTGCGGCCCGGCGAGGATGAGCAGGCGGTGCAGACCCTGGCCGAGCACCACGTGCGGCAGATCCAGCGGCTGGTGCCCCACGGTCCGTACGCGTTGATCGGCTGGTCCATGGGCGGCGCGACGGCGTTCGAGGTCGCGAGTCGGCTCCAGGCGGCCGGGGAGAAGGTGGAACTGCTCGCACTGCTGGACAGCTTCCTCGGCGACCAGCTGCCGGACTACACCGAGGCGGAGATCGTGGCGATGTACACCGACGAGCTGATCCGGATCCACCACGCGGACCCGGCGGACTCGACGGACTCGGAAGCCTTGGCGGCCGAACTGCCCTACTCAGCGGGGCTGGAGCGGGTGCTCCAGGAAGCGGTAGCCCGGGGACTAATCCCAGTGGAATCCGACCTGGGCTACTTCCGGGAGCGCTTCGCCATGTATCGCGCGCATGTTCGAGCCCTGGGACGCTACAAGCCCGTTGATCCGGTAGAACAACTGGCGCTCATCTACGCAGGGGGCGCGGAGGATCAGGTACGGGCCCAGGCCGCCGCCTGCTGGTCCGAGCTGTCCGAGCGGCCCGCGACCGTACGCTTCGTCGACGGTGACCACTATTCCATGCTGCGGGAGCCGGCGGTCGCGCACGTCGCCGCCGTCGTCGGCGACTGGCTGCCGGACGCCGGACGATGAGCGAGGACGAGGGTCCGGACGCGATATTGCCGATGGCAGAGTCCGAAGCAGGGTCCGAAGGTGACGCGGCTGCCCACCCGCGTTTCGGCTACGAGCACGTCACACCCGGACCGCCAGACGTCGCGGACCCGCTCGCCGCGGTGCTGCGCACAGCCGCCGAAGACGGGACCCGGCCGGCGGTGACGGACTGGACCGGGACGTTCGACTATCGGCTGCTCGCCGCGCACACCGCTCGGATCGCGCGGCGGCTGCGGGCAGCGGGGATCGGGCCCGGCGACGCCGTTGTACTGCACCTGCCTCTCAACCGGTGGGCGGTGCCCGCCATGCTCGGCGTCCTGGCCACCGGTGCCCAGTACATCCCGGTCGACACCGCGTTGCCGGTGCGCCGCCGGATGGCCCTGATCCAAGCGAGCACGGCAGCCGCGGTCGTCGTGGAGTCGGCCGCCGGGACGAGCGTCGGCCTCGACGGCTTCGCACACGTCGTGGAGGCCGCGACCGCGCCGGACGGAGAACCGGCGGACCCGAGTGATCCCGAGGAACTGTCCGGGTTCACCCCGGAGCCGGTGGCACCGGGCAGCCCGGCCTACACGCTCTACACCAGCGGATCGAGCGGACGGCCCAAGGGCGTGGTCGTGTCCCGCGGCTCACTGGGCTACTCCACGCAGGCCCGGATCGACTACTACCCGCCGCTGCCGCCGACGTACCTGCTGTGTTCCTCGATCTCCTTCGACAGCTCGGTCGCCGGCATCTACTGGCCGCTGGCCGCCGGTGGCCACATCGTGATCCCGAGCGCCAACCCGATGGACATCGAGCAGATCGCCCAGGCCTGCTCGCGGTACGGCGGGACCCACATGGCGATCATCCCGTCGCTGTACCGGCTGCTGCTTGAGACGGAATCACAGGAGTCTGACGGCACCCGGCTGGACACGCTGCGCGTAGTCATCGTCGCGGGCGAGGTGTTCCCGCCACCGCTGGTGGCCCTGCATGCCAAGGTCGTCCCGCACGCCACCGCCTACAACGAGTACGGGCCCACCGAGTGCACCGTCTGGTCGACCGTGCACGAATGTATGAACCTTGATGCGGGGCGCGAGCGGCTGCCGATCGGCCGTCCGATCCCCGGCACCGGAGTACACGTCGAACCGGTCGAGGACGGACAGCGCGACAGCGAGCCGGACGGTCTGGTCGGCGAGCTCTGGCTCAGCGGGCCCGGTGTGGCCCTGGGGTACGCCGAGGCCGTCGAGCCGTCGCCGTTCGCCACGGTGGCAGGCGTCCGGATGTATCGCACCGGGGACCTGGTGTCGGTCGACGCCTCCGGCGCCTTGTCCTTCCTTTCGCGCCGCGACACACAGGTCAAACTGGCCGGTGCCCGCATCGAACTGGGCGAGATCGAGCATCTGCTGAGCGCGGCGGTCGGTGCCGGCACCGCGGCGGTCGGCGTCGCCCGGCGGTTCAGCGGGCCCGGCGAGACCGGCGAGACCGGCGAGATCAGTGCGCTGATCGGCTTCGTCGCCGGCGCCGACGGCCTGTTCGACCCGGCCGCGGTCCGCCGCGACCTGATGAGGCGGCTGCCCAGAGCCGCGGTCCCCCGGCTGATCGTGCCGGTGCCGGCGCTGCCGAGGCTGCCGAACGGCAAGACCGACCGCGAAGCCCTGGATCGGATGGTGGAACAGATGACGGACCCGCACAGCGATCCGCGACCGGCCGAGGACCGGGCAACCGAGCACCGACCGGCCGACCAGCGGGCGACCGAATCACGGGCGACCAATGAGCGACCCGCCGATTCGCGGGCGGCCGAGCAGCGGGCGGCACGATGACCGGCACCGGACACTACCTGGCCGCCAGCGTCAGCCCGCAGCCGCTGGTCCACCGGTGGTACGCCTATCCGCACCTGATCAGTCCGCTGACCGCCGGCTTCAACCTGAAGCACCGGCAGCTCGCGATCCTCGAGAGCTACCTGGCCGATCCCGCCTTCCACGACGAGGCGATCTCGAATCCCTCTCGTATCGCAGGGCCCTTCCTCGATGCCCAGGGGGTTCCGGAGGACAAGCTGCGGGAGTTCCAGGAGCAGGCCGTGCGGGAGTGCGCGCCGCTGCTGCGCTTCGCCGATGACGTCGAGGAGATGCGGGCCCTGCTGCGGGCCGAGGCCGACGGCAGACCGTTACCGTCGCTCTATCCGCGCCTGCCGGAGAGCCTGCGGGGACTGGTCGAGCTCACCTACGACGACTTCGGGCAAGCGTCGTACCGCTTCTTCGAACCCTTGCTCTATCGCAGTGAGCAGTACCGCTGCGAGCTCCAGCGGATCTCGCTGCGGCGCGCGCCGGACCCGGCTCAGCCGTTCATCTTCAACAGCCCGCTGCTCACCGATGACGACCGGGTCGATGTGGCGCTGCCGTTCGACTCGCCCTTACTCGATGAGCTGTTCCAGTCCCGGTGGGAGGCGGTGGATCCGGCCGCGCTGGCCGAGCGCCTGGGGCTGACGGGGTCCGGTGCCGAACGATTCGCCACGTTGTATAGCACTGATACACCGCCGGCACCGGTGCCGAAGCCGGAGTCGGGTGTGCGCATGCGCTACCTGGGGCATGCCGGGATCCTGCTGGAGTCCGCGCAGGACTGCGTCCTGCTGGACCCGATCCTCGGCTACCGGGACGACGGCCATCAGCACCTCACGCTTGTCGACCTGCCCCGGCACATAGACGCGATCGTGCTCAGCCATGCCCACGCCGACCACGTCTCGATCGAGACGCTGCTCCAGCTGCGGCACCGCACCGATGTGGTGGTGGTGCCGGGCGGTTCGGCCGGGACCGTACTCGATCCCGCGCTGGAGGCGATGCTGCGGGCGCTGGGCTTCCAGACCGTGACGGCCCTCGGCGACCTCCAGAGCGCCCGGATCGGCGCGGCCTGCACGGTCACTGCGATCCCGTTCCTCGGCGAGCACGCGGACCTGGCCATCCGGTCGAAGATGGTGCCGCTGGTGGAGATCGGCGGGCGCCGGTTCTTGTTCGCCACCGACACGGTCGTCCTGGAGCCCGAACTCCACCGCCGGATCCCGGACCTGCTCGAAGGCGTCGACGCGATGTTCATCGGGCTGGAGTGCGTGGGCGCGCCGATGTCCTGGCTTTACGGTCCGCTGCTCGCCGCCCGCCCGAGCCGCGAGAACGACCGCAGGCGGCGGCTGGCCGGCTCCGACGCCGCGATGGCCGACACGCTGGCCCGGCTGACCGGGGCGCGCCGGGTCTATGTCTACGCGATGGGCTTCGAGCCCTGGCTCCGGCATCTGACCGGTTCCGTTTACGACGCCGACTCCGAACAGGTCCGCCAGACCGGGCTGCTGCTGGAGATGTGCGCCGGACGCGGGGTCCCGGCCGAGTTGCTCCACGGTCAGGGGGAGCGGTCCTGGTGAGATCCGACACAGGAGGAAGGCCATGACGGACCCTTTCGAGGACCGGACGGCTGATTCGGGTCTGGGCTCGCTCGTGTTGGCGATGGAGGCTGACAAGTGACGACGCAGGCGGCGCTCGACGCGCCCGCAGACCTTCCCTTACGTCGGCTCGGCCCGGTCAGGGCGCCGGACGGGGAGGCGGATCAGGCCGTCCTGGTCTGCTTCCCGCATGCCGGCGCCGGTGCCACCGCGTTCGCGTCCTGGCAGCGGCGGGTGCCGGATTGGCTCGCCCTGTATGGCTATGTGGCTCCGGGGCGTGAGGACCGTTCGGCGCGCCCGCCGCTGGACTCGGTCCAGGCCTTGGCGGACGACATTCTTCCGGCGCTGCTCGCCCTGCCGGGGCGGATCTGTTTGCTGGGCCACAGTTTCGGTGCCCATCTGGCCTACGAGCTCGCGTATCGGATGACGCGGCGCGGCCGGGCGGTGGACCGGCTGGTGGTCCTCGCCGCGCCTGTCCCGAGACCGGAGCCGGCGCCGGCGTTGGGCGATCCGGAGATCGAGGAGCTGTGGCGCCGGCTCGGCGGCGACCCGGCCCGGCTGCGGCGTCAGGATTTCCGGGACCGGGTCTTCCCGGCGCTGCGGGCGGATCTGGCCGCCGGGGCCGCGTACCACTTGCCCGCGTCGCGCCCGCCACTGGCGATCGGCGTCACCGCGCTGTACGGGCTCGGCGATCCCGAGGTGACCGGGGCCGCCGTCCGGGCCTGGCAGGCGGTCAGCAGCTCGCCGATCGAGGTCGCGGCGATCCCGGGCGGGCACTACTTTCCGCAGACCGAGCCGGAGGCGACGCTGAACGCGGTACTGCGCGCGCTCGGTTCCCGGCACCTGGAGAAATAGGGCTGCGAGGGCATGGGGGACGACATGGGGATGGACAGCATGGGGACGCTGCACGGCCTGGTGGAGGACCGCGTCGGCCGGGCACCGGAGGCGGTGGCGGTGGAGTACGAGGGCCGGACGATCGCCTACGGGGAGCTGAACAGCCGGGCCAACCGGCTCGCGCGCCATCTGCGCGAGGTCAGCGGGGTGCGGCCGGACGACCCGGTGGTGATCTCGGCCCGGCACCCGCCGGACGTGGTGGTGGCCGTCCTGGCCGTGCTCAAGGCCGGCGGCGCCTACGTGCCGCTGGACCCGGACAACGCCCCGGGCCTGACCCGGCGGATGATCGAGGCGGTGGCGCCGAGGGCGGTGCTCATCGAGTCCGGCACGGCCGCCGGCGCGGCGTTCTTCGACGGCGACCTGTTCGTCCTGGACGTCATGGCCCCGCAGACCGTTCTGGATACGAACCCGACTCCGGCGGCCGGCCCCGGCGATCTGGCCTACATCCTGCACACGTCGGGGACGACCGGAACGCCGCGCGCGGTGGCGGTGGAGCATCGCGCGGTCCTGAATACCGTGCGCTGGCGGAACGCGTACTACGGCTTCGCTCCGGGCGATGTGCATCTCGCGATACCGGGTCCGACCTTCGACAGCTCGGTCGAGGACATTTTCTGCGCCCTGGCCTGCGGCGCGCGGCTGCTGCTACCCCGGCGCGACCAGATCACGGACCGGTCGTATCTGGTCGATCTGGTGGATCGTCAGGGTGTCTCGCACTTCCTGATCACCCCGTCCTTGTACCACCGCCTGCTCTCCGGTCTGGATCGGACCACCGCCTCGGCGCTGCGGAGCGTCACCGTGGCCGGGGAGCAGTTGTCCCTTGATCTGGTGCGGGAGCACTACCGGCGGCTTCCCGGGACCCGGCTGTTCAATGAGTACGGGCCCTGCGAGAACTCGGTGTGCTCGACGGTCCAGCTGCTCGCCGCCGATGCCGAGCGGGTGCTGATCGGGCGGCCGATCGACGGGGTCGCGGCGGTCGTGCTCGATGAGAAGGGGGCCGAAGCCGCCGCCGAGGAGGTCGGGGAGCTCTATCTCGGCGGCGCCGGGCTGGCGCGTGGATATCACCGGGAACCCGCCCTGACCGCTGAGAAGTTCACGGCTCGCCCCTCCGGCGCTGTGCCGGGGTCTGGGGCTGTGGCTCAGTCTGGGTCTTGTACGGGTTCTGGTTCTCGGGTGTATCGCACCGGGGATCTCGTGCGCCGGCTCTCAGACGGGACCCTGGAGTTCCTGGGGCGGGCGGACCGGCAGCTGAAGATCCGGGGCCGGCGGGTCGAGCCGGCCCAGATCGCCGCCTGTCTCACCGAGGACGCGTCGGTGCGCGAGGCGTACATCCTGTGCCAGGACTCTGAGTCGGGAACGCCCCGGCTGGTGGCGTTCGTCGTCGGCGCGCGGGCCGATGACGTGCCGCGGCTCAGGGGCCTGGCGGCCGAGCGGCTGCCGGCGTACATGGTCCCGGCGGACGTGATTCCGGTCGACGAGCTGCCGCTGACCGGGCACGGCAAAGTGGACGAGAAAGCGTTGGCCGCGTTGGCCTGCCCGGTCGACGGCTCGCCCCGCGCCGCCGCCCCGAGCCCGGTCCAGGCGTGCCTGCTCGACGTGTGGAAGCGGATCCTCGGCCACGGCGGGTTCGGCCTGGACGACGACTTCTTCGCGGTCGGCGGCGACTCGCTCAGCGTCATGGACCTGGTCGCCGAACTGGAGAGCCTGCTCGGGGTCCGCGTGGACAGCGCGCAGCCCTACATCAGCCGGACCATCCACGATCTGGCACGGGTCGTCGAGACGTCGCCCCGTATCCAACCTTCGGATTCTTGAGTCAAGGGGTGCTGCCGTGACGGCGTTCAAGGGAGTCGACTTCGATGTGGTCATCGCCGGCGGCGGCCTGGCCGGCCTGTGTCTGGCGATACAGCTCAGGCAAGCGCGCCCGCAAGCCTCGGTCCTGGTTCTTGAGCGCGAGCGCTCGCCGATCCCCTTGTCCGCACACAAGGTCGGCGAGTCGTCGGTCGAGGTCGGCGCGTATTACTTCGCACAAGTCTTGGGCCTGCACAAGTATTTGGAGAGCGAGCAGCTGGAGAAGCTGGGGCTCCGCTACTTCTACGGCGGCCGGCCCGCGATCCAGGACGAGCCGGAGTTCGGTGTCGAGCGGTTCCTGCCGGCCAAGTCCTATCAGCTCAACCGCGGGTCGTTGGAGGAACACCTGCGGGAGGTGGCGGTCCAGGCCGGGGCCGGGTTGGAACAGGGCGTCCGGGTCGAGGCGATCGAGCTCGGTCGGGATGGCGAACCGCACCGGGTGAGCGTCCAGCGCGATGCTGATGCTGATGGCCACACCCACGTACCCACTGCCGGCGCCGAACCGGCACCGCGCTCGGTCTCCTGTCGCTGGGTGGTGGACGCGACCGGCCGCCACCGGCTGCTGCAACGCAAGCTCGGGCTCGGGAAGCAGTACTCGAAGAAGCACAACGCGGTCTGGTTCCGGCTCGACGGCCGGCTCGACATCGACGCCGTGATCGGCGCCGAGCACCGGGACTGGCACGAGCGCGTGTCCGGTCCGCGCTGGCACTCCACCAATCACTTCATGTTCGACGGCGGCTGGGTGTGGGCCATCCCGCTGGCGCCGCACCACACCAGCGTCGGCATCGTGACCCGGGACGAGATGCACCCGATCACCGGCTTCAACCGGATCGGGAAGGCCGTCGACTTCGTGACCGGCCGGGTGCCGGGCTTCGGACCGGCGATGGCCTCGATGAACGTCCTGGATTTCAAGGTCCTGAGGAACTACAGCCACTCCTCGCAGCAGACGCTGTCCCCCGACCGCTGGGCCTGCGTCGGCGATGCCGGGGTCTTCGCCGACCCCTACTACTCGGTGGGCTCGAACCTGATCGGCTACGCGAACAGCTTCGTGACCGAGATGATCGGCCGCGACCTGGAGGGCCGCCTGGACCCGGCCTACGTCGCCTACGCCAACAAGTGGTTCCTGTCCCTGGCCGAGGGCCTCACCCAGAACATCCAGTCCTCCTACCCGTTCCACGGCAACGCGATGGTCATGTCCCTGAAGACCGTCTGGGACTACTACGTCGGCTGGGCCTTCTCCGACCCGCAGTTCTACGGCAAGACCTTCCTGGACGCCGCCGCCAGCACCACGCTCAGTGCCCTCGGCGCCCACGCGGTGGCCACCCAAGGCGCGGTCGTGAAGCTGCTCCAGGACTGGGCCGACACCTACCGGGGCCGCTTCGAGTTCGACTTCATCGACTACTACGACGACCTTCCCACCCTGGCCCGCTTGTTCTGCCAGAACCTGCCGACCGACCAGCCGCCCACCTTCGCGGACGTCCTGCGCAGCATCCGCGACGGCCTGGAGCGCATCGAGGAACTGGCCCACGTGATCTTCTACCTGGCGATCGAAGACGCCCGCCCGGACCTGCTCGCCCCGCTCCGCGGCCGCGGCTGGCTGAACGTCTCGGCGCTGAGCCTGAACCCGGACCGCTGGGAGAAGGACGGACTGTTCGCACCCCAGAGCCGGCCCCGCCCCGAGCAGCTGGCCGAGTTGGAGGCGGAGATGCGTCGGCTGTATCGGATTCGGGCTGATCGCTGAGCGGTTCTCGGCGCTGAGCGGTTCTGGGCGCTGAGCGGTTCTCGGCGCTGAGCGGTTCTGGGCGCTGAGCGGTTCTCGGCGCTGAGCGGTTCTCGGCGCTGAGCGGTTCTCGGCGCTGAGCGGTTCTCGGCGCTGAGCGGTTCTGGGTGCTGAGCAGTTCTCGGCGCTGCGTGAGTCACGCCTGGTTCGGCGCGTATACCTGAACGTTGCCGCCTTCGATGCGCACCGGCAGCCGGGGCAGCGCGGGCAGCGGCGAGCTGCCGTGCGGGCGGGTCAGCGGGGCTCCGGACAAGGAGAAGGTGGCGCCGTGGCAGGGGCAGACGAAGCCGTCGCCGGGGGTGTCGAGGTGGAGGCGGCAGCCTTGGTGGGTGCAGATCCCTGATACGGCCTGGACCCGGCCCGACGCTCGCCGGAGGAAACCGGACACCGCGCCGAGGTCGAACGGCAGCACCGCGCCTTCGGCGAGGTCGGCGGCGCCGGCGACGGTCTGCCAGCTGCCGATGGTGGGGGTCAGTTCCTGGTCGGCGTCGGTGGCCGGCGACTCGGACCCGGTGACGGCCCGATCGACGGCGACTCCGGCGACGCCTGCGACGACGCCGGTCGCGGTGAGTGCGGTCGCGGTCAGAAAGCGGCGGCGGCCCCGGATCCGGCGCGCCGCCGGCGACCACGCTGACGCCAGTGGCCACGCCGATGCCGGTGACCCCGATCCCCCTGACCGCGGTGCCGCCGACGCCGGCTCGGGGGCGGCGTCCTGCCGGTCGGCGACGCGCCGGCGCAGATCCTCGACGAACGCCTCGCGCGGACGCTGGGCGTCGGGCGCGGCGGCGGCCAGGTCGATGGCGGCGCGGGCGATCGCGATGTCGTCCTCGGTGGGGACGAAGTCCGCGGGACGGCGCCGGCGCAGCAGGCTTTCCACGTAGCGGTCGATCGGGCGCTTCACGACGCGTCCCCTTCCTTGTCGAGCCCCGCGGCGCGGCGCAGCGCGCGATGTTGCAGCACTTTGGCGTTGGCCACCGTCACCCCCAGCTCAGCGGCGGCGGCCTTGATGGAGTAGCCCCGCAGGAAGCGCAGCGTCAGAATCGCGCGGTGCCGTTCGGTCAGCCCGGACAGGATCGCCCCGATCCGCTCGTCCGTCCGGCCGGCGCGCTCCTCCCGGCCCGGTTCGCTGACGTCTTCCAGGCTGACGACGTCGACGTCGATCACAGTGACCTGATGCCCCAGGGTCGCCCGCCAGTGCGCGGCGAGCACGGTGCGCGCCGTGGCGAGCAGGTAGGACCGCACCTCGCCGACACTGGCCGTGGCGCGAAGCGGTCCCAGGGCGGTCAGGAACACCTGGGACGTCAGGTCTTCGGCGTCCTGGCGGTTACCGACTTTGGCGTACATGAGCCGGTAGATCCGTTCGATGTTGTCGGCGTAGATCGCCTCCCAGCCCGGATACGCGGCGGTGGGCAGGGGGCGGGGCTGCCCGAATCGCTCAGGCTGCTCCATCTGTGATCGACCTCGCAGAGCGTCTGTCGGTGCCGGAAGGTTCAAGTCTCACTGACAGATAGGGATCCGGGTTACATGACGCCGCCGGAGGCCCGCTCCTGTCGGCCGCTCCTGTAACCCCGCCGGCTATCCGTCTACGACCACGATCGAGCAGACGGAACCAGGAGCCGGAATCAGATGAATCCGAGTGCCAACCATCCGAGTGCCAACCCAAGCCCCGGCAGTCCCGGGCGGTCGCGAAAGCCGGATCTGGTCGCCATGGCGGTGGTCACCCTCGCCCTGGCGTCCGCGTGCGGCGGCGCTTCCCACCCGGCCGCCGCGAACGTCTCCACCGCGATCCGGCCGGGCAGCGGGCAGTCCCTGGCCGGCAGCCCCGGGTCGACCGCCACCGGACCGGTCACCGACGCCTCGGCGATGCCGGGCATGACGATGACGATGCCCACGGCCGGCGGCGCCACCGGTGGTGCGTCGACGGCACCGGCGGCACCCGCGGCACCGGTCGCCGGGAACGCCGTGTCGATCATGAACTTCGCCTTCTCCCCCGCCGCCCTGACCGTGGCCGCCGGGACCACCGTGACCTGGACCAATAAGGACTCTGACGCGCACACCGTCACCAGCCAGGGCGCGGGCGGCCCGCTGGGATCGGCGGCGCTGGCCACCGGACAGAGCTACTCGTACACCTTCACCAAGCCCGGAACGTACTCCTACCTGTGCACGATCCATCCGTTCATGACCGCGACGGTGACGGTGACACCATGACCGACGACTCCGCCCTGGACCAGCCGGAAGGCTCGGACGGCCCGCATGGCATGAGCCGCCGCCAACTCCTGCGCCACGCCGGCTGGTTCGGCTCCGCCGTGGTCCTCACCGTCGCCGGCGGCGAGGTGGTCAGCCACATCGCCCACGACCAGGACAGCGCCGCAGCCGCCGCCGGGACCGCCGCGGATGCCAACGCCCTGCGATTCGTCCAGATCTCCGACAGCCACATCGGGTTCACCGGGCCGGCCAACACCGACGTCACCGCCTCCTTCAGCGAGGCGATCGACCAGATCAACACCCTGGGTTTCCGGCCGGACTTCGTCATGCACACCGGAGACCTGACGCACCTGTCGACCGCCGCGCAGTTCGACCAGGTCCGGCAGATGCTGAGCGGGGTGCACACCGGACGGGTGTTCACCGTCCCGGGCGAGCACGACTCGGTGGACGACTCCGGGCGCGCCTACCGCCAAACATTCGGCCGCGGCACGACCGGCGACGGATGGTATTCCTTCGACACCCACGGCGTGCACTTCATAGCCCTGGTCAACACCCTGAGCCTGGAGAAGCTGGGCCACCTCGGCGCCGACCAGATCGACTTCGTCCGCAGGGACGTGGCAGGGCTGAGCCCGGACACGCCGATCGTGGTCTTCAGCCACATCCCCCTGTTCGCCATGTATCCGGCGTGGGGCTGGGGCACCGACGACGCCATGCAGGTCCTGGCCCTGCTGCGCAGGTTCGGATCGGTCACCTGTCTCAACGGGCACGTCCACCAGCTGTTCAGCAAGACCGAGGGCAACGTCACCTTCCACTCCGCCACCACCACCGCCTATCCCCTTCCGGCTCCGGGCAAAGCTCCGGGCCCGACCCCGCAGGTCCTGCCGGCCGGGCATCTCAAGGACGCGCTGGGCATCCGCACTGTGACGTACAAGTCCGGCGCCACGTCGTTGGCCGTCACGGACGCGAGGCTGGCATGAGGACCTTAACTCGGACCGGAATCGGAACCAGAACGAGAACCAGAACCAGAACCCTGACTGACATCGGCCTACGCGGCGCGGCAGCCGTCACCCTGACCATCAGCGGCTACATCCACGCCCAGCTCTACATCACCGGCTACCGCTTCGTCCACATCGTGGGCGTCCTCTTCCTCCTCCAGGCCAGCGCCTCCTTCGCCCTGGCGGCGCTCCTACTACTCGACAGCCCGCTCCTGCTACGACTCGGCGCGGCCGGCGCGGCAGCCGGCGCCCTCGGCGGATTCGCCGCTTCGCGCACGATCGGCGTGTTCGGCTTCACGGAGCACGGATGGCAACCCTCGCCGCAGTCGCTGATCAGCGTTCTGGTCGAGGTCGCGACGCTGCTGTTACTGGCGCCGACGTTCTTGCGGCGTGGAGCGATCACCCGCGCCGCGGCATCGGTATTCGCTGAGGGCGCGGACTCAGCCCCCGAACGGTAGGTTGCGGCCACGGGATGGCTGGGTGCGCACGCCTCGCGCGCCACGCCCACGGCGCGATTCGATTCCCGGCCGGTCCGGATCCGTGCTCCGTCACCGACCGTGCACCGCCATGGTCTGGGCCCCCGGCCGCCGGTGCCCACGACGTTTGTCACGACTTCCGTCCCCGCATGCGAAAGCAGCTAGGGCCGAGATCGATCTCGGCCCTAGCTGATGCGACGTGAGCGGGTACTTAGAGGGAGCTCAAACCGCTGCAGGAGGGGAGTGCGTTCAACGAGACGGAGAAGCTGGCGCTGCCGTCGGGGGCCGTGCAGATCTTGAGGAAGGCGGCGCCGACGCCGAGCGCGGCCGCGATGACACCGCTGACCAGGGCGGCGTTCGGGACTGCCATAGCGACCAGGACCGGGGTGACGAGCGCGGCGACAGCCGCTCCGAAGGCGACGACGCTCTCGATCTCGGTGACGGCGTCCTTGGACAGGCTCAGCTCGACAGAGGTGCTGCCGATGGTCAGGGTCACCCCGGGCGCGATCTGGATGACCTTGTCCTGGGCGGCGGCCGGGATGGCCATGGGGACCGAGACGGCTGTGCCCTGGTGGGCGGCGCCGGCAGCGGCGACAGCGGCGGTGCCGGTGTCCAGGAACTGGTTCAGGCCGGCGACGATGGTGCCTTCGGCGCTCAGCGCCTGGCCGCTGACGCCGGCCTTCTGGGCGGCGAACGTGTCGATGCTGACGTGTCCGTCGCTGACCTGGACGTAGCGCGCCGCGTCCATCATCGCCGTGTTGGACACGCCGCCCTCGCCGGGCCGGGCGGCGGCGCTGGCCGGGCCGGCGGCGGCCGCGACCATCGAGGCGCTGATGGCGGCGGCCGTGACCAGCGGCACGGCGCGCCGCAGGCGCTTGGTGCCGGTCTTGGCGTGCTTGCCACGGACGGTCGGTTCGTTGGTGCTCACAGTTGGGCCCTTCTCAATGGTTGATGATGAAGCATTGACCGGAAGTGTCACATCGCCTTTTCATAATCCGAACACAGCGATCGCACATCGCGTCGAATCCACCCGCTGCCGCCGTTCGCGCTGCTGAGCGGGCCAGGTGGGGGCTTCGTGCGGGGCGGCGGCGCCTGTTCAACTGCCGCTTGTGATGCCGAACGCCTGTTGCAGGCGCGGAATCAGGTCGGCCATGTCCGCGTCCCAGCACGTGACGTCATGACCGCCGTCGCAGTGGCCCCATCCGGCGCCGCCGCCGTAGTCCTTGAAGTAAGGGTGCTGACCCGCCGCGGTCAGGGCGGCCGCGAAGTGCTGGGAGGAGCTCTCCAGCCACCACTCCCGGTAGTCCCCTCCCGGTCCGTTGCCGTTGCCGGTGTAGATGGAGACGTTCATCCCGGCGAAGGCCGCGGCGTGCTGAGTGGGATCGGCGGCGTTCCACAGGGAGTCGTTGAACGGCGGGGTCACCGACACCGGATACGGGGAGCCGAACAACGCGTCGCTGCTGACGGCCGGCTGGTAGGGGTCGTTCACCGGGTGACACGCGCTCCAGTCCGAGGTGCCGGGGAGCAGGCCGCTGGTGACGCCGGACAACGCCCCGAGCGCATCGGTGAGAGAGGCGACGACGATCTCGCGCAGGACCATCTCGTTGCGCGACAGATCGGCGTCCCCTGACAAGCTCGCCACCTGGCTGAACAGGTCGGGGTGCAGCTGCGCGAGGTGGAGCGCGCCGAAGCCGCCCATGGAGACCCCGGCGATGGCCCGGTGCTGCTTGTCCGCGACGGTGCGCAGGTTGGCGTCGATGAACGGGACCACCTGCTGGACTTCGAAGTTCTCCCAGTTTTGGGCGCCGAGCGCGGTGGACTGGTCGCGCCAGTTGGAGAACCACCCGCGTCC
Source organism: Catenulispora pinisilvae (assembly GCF_015356865.1). GTDB lineage: Bacteria > Actinomycetota > Actinomycetes > Streptomycetales > Catenulisporaceae > Catenulispora > Catenulispora pinisilvae. The sequence goes on along the minus strand of NZ_JAAFZA010000007.1, from coordinate 29,833 downwards.
GCCGTCGGGCATGACGATGATCATCCCCGACGTCCCCTTCAGCGCGTTGAGCTGCGGGAAGCCGGCGCTGTCGAAGTAGTCGCAGGGGTCGCCGGGAGAGCCGGTGAGCAGGTACAGGACGGGGTACCGCTTGGTCGGGTTGCTGTAGTAGTCGGCCGGCAGGCTGATCCGGATGTGGTGCCCGAGCATCCCGGTGTCGTTGGCGACCTGCGCCGACGACACCGTGATGGTGAAGTCGGTGGCGGTCGGGGCGGGCACGCCGGGATTGGACAGGGACGGATCGTCGACCTGCGTCAGCCCGTAGCCGTCGGTCAGAACGGGCGGGCCGGAGGGATCGGCGTGCGCGGCGCTGGGGCCGACGATCGCGCCGGCGGCCGCGAGGGAGGCGGCGGCGAACGTCGCCGCGGTGATGGCTAGCCGTTGTTTCACGGAGCGCTCCTGAACAGGGAATGTCGCAGAGGGCTGATAGAACAGGCCTCGGCGTTGACCGGTGGCGGCCGGTGGTGGCCGAACTCGAAGTGTCATCCCGGCTGTTCACAATCCGAGCACAGTCATCGCACGGCCAAGGCCGTTGACGTGCCGCCGCGTCTGGTCGGCATGAGACACAGCGCCTGAGGGGCGACAGCCGCCTGGCCCGGCTGTCGGACCCGTGAGAGCATCAAGGTCCAATGAAGACATCACGGCTGACCCAAACCCGCATCGACGACACGGGCAGCATCCTGGTCGCGCCTTCGTCGTCGGCTGACGACGGCTTCGACCTGGTCAGGGACTTCTTCGGATCCGTGATCACGCCAGAGGACCTTGCCTCCGGTTCGTCCGATGTCACGCGCAAGACCGTCTACCTGTGTGGCGACATCTCGGCGGTCAGCGAGCGCCGGCTGCATGCGGCCGACCGCGTCTTCGTCGTCCGGGAGCTGTCACCGGAGTACCGCGAGGACGTCGACGGTCCCTGGGCCGTGGTCGGCCTAGGCCGGGTTCCCGTCCGCGTCCACGGGGTCGGCGTGTACTACCGCCGCTTCTTCGACCCCGGTGACGATCACTTCGGGCGGATCCGTGCCGAGCACGAGTTCCAGTCGCTGACGGAGTCCACCAAGCCTGGAACGGCCCATCGCAGCGGAATCTATCTGACGCCTGTCACCCAAGACGGTGACGAGTTCCATTTCCGCCTGCTCCGGTGTTCCACGAACTTCTCGGGGCCGACCGAGGGTTTCCACCCGACCGACACGAGCATCGTCGAGGCGCTGAACCGCGAGGCCGCCGCCGTCTTCCAGGACCCGGCACCGCTGAACCACGTCCTGGCCCAGATCTACCACAACACGCTCGCCACGGCCGAGCGCAAGCAGGCCAAGGCCAAGATCTCCTCGCACGCCGACAAGACCAAGGACATGCCCGGCAACGGCATCATGGCCTTCTGTACCTTCTACGAAGGGCTCGACAAGCTGCGGCCCCTGGCCGGCGACGCCTTCGACTACGGCGTGAAGAACGCCAGCGGGATGACCAGACTCCAGTTCCGTCTCAAGGATCCGATCGGAGAAGGCGGTGGCGATGGCGATGGCGATGGCACGGCGTTGCCCTCGCAGTTCTCTGTCACCCTCTATCCCGGCTCGGTGTTCTTCATGCCGCTGTCCACCAATCGCCTCTACACCCACGAAATCCGGCCCTCGACCCTGGGCGCCGAGCTGCTCCCGACCCGCCTGGGATATGTCGTGCGTTGCTCGAACGCCGAAGCCCTTCACCGGGACGGCCAGACGTTCCTCAAGATGGCCGGGGATCTGGTGAAGCTCGAACCGCCCACGCCGGAAGGCATGGATGAGCTGCGCAGGCTGTACGCCGAGGAGAACAGGACTTCGTCCTTCATCGACTACGGCGACGACATCCTGTTCAGCATGAACGCGGGAGATTACGTTGCCCCGCGAGCCTAGGATCTCGGAGGAGATCATCTCTTGCGCTCTGCCGGCCGAGGAAGATCTCTTCACGGAGCTGTACGCCTCGGTCGGTTGGGAAGACGTGGGAAAGGGCCGACAGGGCGCGGTGCTCGCCAAGAGCGACGAGACGGGTGGGGTACCGCTCGTGCGCACCACCACTCGATACGGCAGCCCGGCACAGCGTTTCCAGGCGATCCACGAGCGGTTGGCGCAACAGATCCAGGAACGCGCGGCGCTCCCGGTCGGGTTCAACAACGCTCTGATCGAGACGTATACGAACGCTTACAAAACCATGGGCGGCCATTCCGACCAGGCCCTGGATCTGGCCGACGACTCGTTCATCGCCGTCTTCTCCTGCTACCGGCATCCCGAAGCCGGCCCGCCAAGGAAGCTGATCTTCGAGTCCAAGGAGCCCGGCGACGAGAAGTTCGATGACGAGAAGTTCGAAATCCCCCTCATTCACAACGGCGTCGTCGCATTCTCGGTCGCCACGAATCGACGGCTCAAGCACAGAATCGTGTTGGACACGCCCGGCCAGGCGCCGGACAACCAACGGCTGGCGGACAACCGATGGCTGGGCGTCACCTTTCGAACATCGAAGACCCTCGTTCGGTTCCGTGACGGGGACGTGTACCTTCCACACGGCGCGCGCCTCACGTCGGCCGACGAGGAGCAGAAGCAGGAGTTCTACCAGCTGCGGCGCCGTGAGAACCACGAGACGGGCTTCGTCTATCCCCTGCTGACGTACACCATCAGCGACAGTGATCTGATGCCGCCGGTCTGATCTCGGTCCTTACGGGTTCTCACGGGTTTTCACAGGTCGACCTGACCTAGTTGTGGCTTGTGGCTTGTGGCTTGCGGTTGGTGTGTTGATTAAAGGCATTTTTACGGAACTACCTGGTATTGACTAATCACGGATCGAGACGCAGTTCGCTGTGCCGCTCGATGCGCGTAGGCGGCCGCCGGTTGTGTAGGTGGTGCGCGGCAGTCCGAGTCACTGCGCACACGTTGTGTTAGCGGCAATCGGCGCGTGTGGTGGGCGCCTAAAGTCAACGGCAGGCGCCTCCGGCGGGGGCTCTCGGCTCCCTCGGGGAACTGGCGCGGTTCCATAGGGTGGCCGAGCCAGTCTCAGCGGCGGCGGTCCCTGAGGTGGCTACGGTCCGTTCCCCTCGCTCGCGTCGTCAGCCCCAAGGGGTACAGCGCCGAACCCCGGGAGTAAAGTCCGCGCCCTTACGGTAAGTGGGCAGGTGGCGGCTGCGTACAGCGCGAACTTGACTCCCGAGAACCGGCACTGTAGGCAAAGCCCTGCCGACGCGACCGAGGGGAACGAACCGAAAACCGACCGGAAGAATAGCAACCGCAGGGCCCGTAGACGCGGGCTGGGCAGTGCCGCCGCCGGTGAGGCCCTGGCGACGGGCCGGTAGTCAGTTAGTTGAGAACATGCCCGGGTGCGGCATCCAACATCGGACCGGCTGCGCTCGCAGCAGTCTGCCGCCGACTGCCGACATCCCCCCAGCGCGCACCTTGCTATCCGCCAGCATCCGCCTTGGCGGCCAGGCAAGCCCGCGCCCGCATCTGCACTCGCACTCGCACTCGCACTCGCCAGCCTAGAATGCGCACTCTGGGACTGCCGCGTCGCCAGGCGCTGGACCGGCGGCCGAGCTCGCCGAGTCGCCGGTACCGCACCACTGGGCTTTGCACCTATCCGGTCGGTTTTCGGTTCGTTCCCCTCGGTCGCGTCGGCAGGGCTTCGCCTACAGTGCCGGTGGCCGGGAGTCAAGTTCGCGCTATCAAAACCGCCGCTTCCACGCCCGACCGCAAGCGCGCGGACTTTACTCCCGGACACCGGTGCTGTACCCCTTGGGGCTGACGACGCGAGCGTGGGGAACGAACCGCAACCACCTCACAAACCGCCGCCGCAGGGCCCTGACCGGACCACCCTATGGAACCGCGCCAGTTCCCCGAGGGAGCCAAGAGCCCCCGCCGGAGGCGCCGGGCTCTTCATCACAGTTCTTGACCTTGATCTGGCCCTTGATCTTGATCTGGTTCTTGATCTGGTTCTTGATCTGGTTCTTGATCTGGCTGTTGATCTGGCTCTTGTTCCAACTTGCCGGAGTGGAAGAGGCCTGAGGCGGGGCGGGGTCGTGAACGCGAAGACCGGCAGCCGACAAACACACCCACCGACTCGAACCCCGAACCGGCACAACCATGACCGAAGGCCGTAAAATGCCTTAAAACCGACAAACAAACCGCAACCCGGCCCGCAAACTCCAGCCCCAAAAGAAACCCCGCAGCGTTGCCTCAGTAGCGTTGCCTCAGCAGCGGGTCATCAGTCCTCACAAGTCAAGAAGCTGCTCGTAGAACCCACCAAACCCACGCTCCGCATCAACCAGATGAATCTCCAGGATCCAGTGACACCTGCGCCCGAGCCGGTCGGTGCGGCGCATCGGCGTGGTGTTGCCCGGGGCGATGTAGGACTCGATGTCGGCGCCGTCGATCTTCTCGTGCGGGAACTCGCCGACGAGGTGGCCGCAGTGGTCGTTGCCGAACGTCCAGCCCCGCTCGCGGGCCAGCCGGCCGATCTCGGCGTACAGCTCGGCGCCGGTGAGCTCCGGGTGCTCGGCGAAGAAGGCGCGGCCGGCGGCGAAGACCTGGGGCAGGTCGGCCGCGAGCCGGTGCTTGATCGGGTCCTCGCCCAGGACGTAGGTGCGGCCGAGGTCGGCTTCGAACTCGGCGAAGATCGGGCCGAAGTCGGCGAAGGCGATGTCGTCGGCCTCGATGATCCGGTCCGGCGGGTTCTCGCGGTAGGGCTGGAGCGTGTTGGGTCCGGCCCGGACGATGCGCTTGTGCCAGTGCCGGGTGGTGCCGAACAGTTCGTTCGCCAGGTCCCGGATCTCCTGGCTCGCCTGTCGTTCGGCCACACCGGCCCGGATGATGCCGCGCCTGCCGACCTCCGCGAACAAGGCTTCGGCGTTGGCCTGGGCCGCGACCAGCCGTTCCACGCGCAGCGCCTCGGCGGTCGCGGCGTCGATGTAGACCCAGGCCTGTTCCCCGGAACGCAGAGCGAGGCTGAACCGGGTGTAGTCGTCGGCCTCGTAGGCGTCGGCCGCCTCGAGTTCGGCCGCGGTGACGGTGAACACGGTGCCCTCGACGACATCGGCGAGCTCGTCGGACCGCACAGCGACCGGATGCAGACCGCTTCCACTGTCGGCGATCACCGCCGAGTCGGTGATGGTCACGGTCTCCAGCCGGAATCCCGGCAGCCCGTCCGCGCGACCCGGCAGCTCACGGCCGAACCGTGCTTGCTGAACGCCGGGCAGGCGGAGGGTCCCGTAGGAGAACAACAGCTGATCGGGCATGGTGCAAACCCCTGGAGCTCGGCCGACATCTTCGGTGGGGGTGGTTCGCGCTGTCCATCGGCGCTCGGGAGTGACCATGATATCGGTGGGCGGGGGCCGGTGGCGGACGCACTCGGCCTGACCGTCGAGGAAGCGGTGTTCGAGTTCGGGCTGATCTCGCCGACCTCGTCGCGGATCTCGCCGCCGGCCGGATTCAGCTCAGGACGATGGCGAATTCCCCGTCGGGCCCGGCCGGCCCGTTGGCCGGGTTGAAGATCAGCAGCAGCCGTACACCGCCGGCGGGCTCACGCTGGTGTTCCACGGCCCAGGCGAACAGGGCCCCGACGGCGAGCTCGACCTCGGTCCCGCTGCCCGACCCGATGGGTGTGCTCTGGCGGATGAACGCCTCCTGGTGCGCGGGCTCGGTGCGCAGCGTGAGATCGGGGAAGCCGGCGGCGATCTGCTCGGCCTGATCCTCCGGCACCGGCCAGCACCACTCCACCGGCCCGTCGCTGTCCCCGCTCACCTCGCCGTAGTAGATCGTGAACGGCGCTCCGGCGATCCCCTCGGGCCGGGGCACGCCGCCGCGGGCCAGGCGGTGGATGAACAGTTCCCGGCTCGCGGCCAGCAACTCGTCCTGGTGGATCCGGCGCAGTTTGCTGAGCAGGGTGCGGGCGGGCATGTCGCGGACTGTGACCTCGTACATGGTGGGCTTCTCTCCGTGGAGGTGGTCAACGAGGTCGCCCATCAGTTGCCGCTGAGCCTCATGCTCGAGCTCGGACCCGGCCCAGTAGGCGCGGATCTCCTCGGCCACGGCCGCCGGTTCCAGGGCCAGGATGTCCCGGATCCCGGCGAGCGGGACCCGGACCCGGCGCAGGGCCGTGACCAGCCGGGCCCGTTCCAGCTGCGTCTCGGCGTACCAGCGGTAGCCGGTGTCCGGGTCGACGCGCGCGGGCCGCAGGAGCCCGAGTTCGTCGTACAGGCGCAGCGCCTTGGGCGACAGGCGCGACAGGCGCGCGAACTCGCCGATGCTGAGCAGGCCCATGGACGGCTCCCTCGTTCCGGGCGGGATGCCCGGTCACTCCCCACTCTGTGGCTTCCCCAATGGTCAAGGTCAAGACCGGGGGCAAGGCCGAGGTCGATGTGCGAGTCCGCGGGTCCGCGAATCCGCGGGTCCCTCAGTTGGCCGCGGTGAACCGCCGGCGCCGGTAGGCGGGCTTGTCGACCTCATCCAGCAGAGCGACCGCGTAGTCCTCGGCCGAGATCGTGTCGCCGGCCGGGGTGTCCGCCTCGGTCTTGTACGAGCCGGTGCGCTCACCCGGCTGGATCACCGGCGCCGGGCTGAAGAAGGTCCAGTCGACGCTGTCGCCCAGCCCGCGAATGTAGTCCAGACCCTCGGCCGCGATCAGCGCCTCGGCCTTGTACACGTCGGGGAATCCCGGGTCGTCGACCAGGCGGTGGCCGTTCGCCAGCAGCGAACCGGCGCCGCCGACGACGATCAGGCGGGCCTCGCCGGCCGTCGCGGCCAGGGTGCGCAGCTGGGCCAGGTACTCGCGCCGGTCGCCGCCGGTGCGGCTGGGGCCGATGGCCGAGACCACGACGTCGGCCTGGCCGGCGACGCGTCGGGCCAGCTCGGTGTCACCGGCGTCGCCCTGGACCGCGTGCACACCCTCGGGCAGCGCGCCGCCGGAGCGGGTGATGCCGGTGACCTCGTGGCCGCGGGACAGCGCCTCGGCCACCACCCGGCTGCCGATCATGCCGGTGGCTCCGTAGACCGCGATCTTCATGCTCGTGTCTCCCTCGTTCTGGCTTCCAGTGTGCTTCCAGCGGCTGGTACCGGCCCGTTCCGAGCGGTACTGGCAGCGACAGTAACCATCAGTTACTGATTACTTCAACGTGCTATAAGTACCTCATGGTTACTATTGCCGCACCCAGGCTGGTCGGCCGGCTCCGGGCCGAGCGCGAGACCAGGGAGAACGGGGAAGACGGGGAGAACGGGGAGCCACGCGGGGATCTGTTCGACGCCGACTGCCCGACCCGGCTCCTGCTGGACCGGATCGGCGACAAGTGGACCGTCCTGGTCGTCCTGCTGCTCTCCGACGGCCCGATGCGCTTCACCGAGCTGCGCACGCACCTCGGCCGCGTCGCCCCGAAGGTGCTGACCCAGTCGCTGCGCCGGATGGAGCGCGACGGGCTCCTCACCCGGCAGGTCTTCGCCGAAGTGCCGCCGCGGGTCGAGTACACGCTCACCGGGCTGGGGCACTCCCTGGCCGAGCCGATCGCGGTGATCGGCGACTGGGCCGAGGTGAACATGCCGCGGTTCACCGCCGCGCGGCAGGCGTACGACGCCGCGCACAACACCGCACACGACACCGCATACGACACCGCGCATCCGGTCGTCGCGGGGCAGTGAACGAACCCGCCAAGCAGCAAGTCCCAAGTCCCAAGCCATCCCGAGGAGGCTCCCATGCCCGAAAACCACCCCGACAGCCACCCCGCCGCCGACCGCCTCGCCGACCGTCAGGCCATCAGCGACCTGATGACCGGCTGGATCCACCGCGACCGGCAGGACTGGGACACCCTGGCCACCTTGTTCCACGAAGACGCGACCCTCAGGGTCATGTGGTTCTCCGGCCTGGCCCACGACTTCATCGAAGGTTCGCGCCGGATGGCCGAGGGCCCGTTGCGCAACAAGCACTTCATCGGCAACCCGACGATCGCCTTCGCCGGCGACCGGGCCTTCGTCGAGACCAACGTGATCCTGCTGGCCGACCACACCGAGCTCGGCATCGGCGCGACGGTCCACGCCCGCTTCCTGGACCGCGTCTCCCGCCGCGCCGGGACCTGGCGCATCGAGCGCCGGGACGCCGTCTACGACCTGGGCGGCTTCACCTACCCCTTCGGCCCCGCCGCCGCGCCGGAGATCGACTCCGACGCCCTGCGCGAGCGCCACCCCCGCGAATACGCCGCGCTGGCCTACCTCATCGAATCGAGCGGCATCACCGTGACCGGCCCGTTCCCCACCCGCTTCAGCGAACAGGAACGAGCCATCCTCAGCGAAGGACGCGCCTGGCTGGCGCAGTCCGGCGGCTGACAACCGAGGCCGACCGGACGCTGAGGCAACCTGGGCAAGGTCGTAGGCATCTTCTTTACATGCTCACCAACGACGCCGACGACCTGAAACCGACAAATCGGCGAATTGAGGACGCCGGTTCCAGCCGTCCCGCCGCACCTGCCCTGGCTCCGGCCCCGGCCACTGCCCCTGCTCCGGCTCCGGCTCCGGCTCCGGCTCAGCAGGGCACCCGGTGAGCAATCCTCTCGACTGGTCTCTGCTCAGCGGGCCGATCCCGGTCATCCTCCTGGTCCTCACGGCAGTGGCCCTCGCCGCGCTGCTGGCCGACCGGGCCCGCGACTGGTGGGTCTGGAAAGCCCCGACCGCCGTCGGGGTGGGCGTCGTGCTCACCGCGATCCTGGGCGTCATCGTCGACCGGTGGTGGCAGCCGTTCCCCGAAGGGCTGCCCACCGAAGTGCTGCTCTGGATGGGCGTCGCGATCCTCGGCGGCACCGTCGCGGCGATGCGGTTGCCGACCCTGTCGTGGGGCCGCCGGGCCGGGGCGCTCGGCCTCGCGGTGGTCGTGGGCCTGACCGGCCTGAACCAGGTCAACCGCTACTTCCAGAGCTATACGACGACGCGCTCCGTCCTGGGCCCGTGGCTCGACACCGGCACCGACTTCAAGAAGGCGGCCGGCGGCCACACCGCCCTGGTCACCGCGCCGCCGGGACGCATGCTCGCCGATGTGTGGACCGCACCGGCGGGCCTGCCGAGCTCGGGCACGTTGTCCGAGGTCACGATCCCGGGCACGGTCTCCCACTTCAACGCCCGCAAGGCCTGGGTCTACCTGCCGCCGGCCTACCGGGCCGACCCGCGCCCCGAACTGCCGTTGCTGGTGCTGCTCCCCGGGCAGCCCGGCACGCCACGGGACTGGATCGATGCCGGCGGCGTGCAGAAGGTGCTCGACGCCTACGCCGCCGCGCACCACGGCCTGGCCCCGGTCACGGTGATGCCGGACGCGACCGGGTCCACGATCGGCAACTCGCTGTGCATGGACTCCAAGCTCGGCAACGCCGAGACCTACCTGACCACCGACCTCAAGGCCTGGGTGACGGCCAATCTCCAGGTCGCGCCGCCGGACCGGGGCTGGACCATCGGCGGGTTCTCGTTCGGCGGGACCTGCTCCGTCCAGTTGGCGGTCCGCGCTCCGCACCTCTACCGGACGTTCCTGGACCTGTCCGGGCAACGTGAACCGACGCTCGGCAACCACAAGGACACGGTGAAGAAGGCGTTCGGCGGCGACGAAGGCGCGTTCGAGCGCGCCGACCCGGTGTCCATCCTCGCCACGCGGAAGTTTCCGGAGCTCGCCGGGCGCATCCTCAGCGGGTCCACTGACAAGGAGTTCACACCACAGCTGGGCATCGTGTACCTGGCGTGTCTGCACGCCGGGGTCGACGTGCAGATGACCCAGCTGCCCGGTGGACACAGCTGGCAGGTGTGGCGCGCCGGCTTCGTGCAGCAGCTGCCGTGGATCGCCGAGCGCAACGGGCTGGCCCGACGATGAGTACTGAGACTGTGCCGGCCGGCAGGCTCGGCCTGTTCGGCGCCATGCCGGTGCGGGTCCGCCGGGCGGCGGGTCGGGCACCGCTGACCGCGACGCTCGTCACGCTCCTGGTCCTCGTCGCGGCGGTGGGCGGCAGCGTGCCCGCCGATGCGGACGGCAGCCCGGGCCGGGTGGTCGGCACCGGCGCCTCGATTCTCGCCGAGGGCAAGTGGTGGACGGTATTGAGCTACGGCTTGTGGAGTGCCGGTCCCACGGCCCTGATCGCCACGGTCCTGCTCGCGTTCGCCGTGCTGGCCCCGGCGGAGCGCCGCCTGGGCACGCGCACGACCCTGGGTCTGTTCGTGCTCTGCCAGGCCGGCGGCGCGCTGCTCGGCGCGGGGATCATCGGGCTCGGCTCGGACACCGGCGACGTCTGGCTCAGTTCGGACCTGACCGACGCGGCCACCGGGGCCAGCGTCGGCATCGTCGGCGTGGGCCTGGCCCTCAGCGCGCGCCTGCCCTCGCTGTGGCGCCGCCGGCTCCGGCTCGTCCTGGGCTTCAGCGTGCTGCTGTTCACGCTCTACGACGGCACCGCCCAGGACATCCTGCGCTTCTGCGGAGCCGGTATCGGCCTGGTGAGCGGCGCGCTTCTGTGGGGTCGCCGGCGACCTCGGCACGAGCGCGTCGTGTCCCATGCCGAGAGCCGCGTCCTGGTCGCGATCACGGTCGGCGCCTCCGCGCTGGGGCCGCTGATCGCCTTTCTGACGAGGGCGCCGTACGGGCCGTTCTCCTTGTACTCCGACTTGTTCGTGGGAACCGGGCCCGGAGCCGATGATCTGCGGAGCAGTTGCGCCAGCGCGGCGGACATGTCAGAGGGCTGTCTTCAGGTGCGTTCTGAGTCCCTGCTCGCGAGCAGCCCTTCGGTGCTGATGCTGTTCGTGCCGGCGATCCTGTTGCTGATCGTCGCCGAGGGGCTGCGTCGGGGACGCCGTCTGGCTCTGCTGGCCGCGCTTCTGATCGAGACCGGAGCCGCCCTGGCCACCTGGCGGTACGCGGCTCAGGGGCTGTCGCTCCTCGACCCTTCGGATCCGGGGTATGGCGACGCCCACAGGTTCGTCGTCCTGTACTCGATACCTCTGGTAGCGATGCCTCTACTGGTGATCGGGCTGCTTCTGGTCAAGCGCCGCCACTTCGAACTGCGGGTTCCGCGCAGGACGATTCTGCGGGTGTCTGTGGCGGTGACAGCGGCGTTCGTCGTCATCGGCGCCGCGTATGTGCAGTTCGGCTACGCCGTGCGCGGCGACTTCGCCCCGGTCCCCGGCCACGGCAACCTGGCGGCCGACTTCATCAAACGTCTGATACCGCCGGTCTATCTGGGCATCCTCGACGCGCCGTGCGCCCACTTCCTCCCGCAAGGCGGCGCCGCGCGCACTCTCTACTTCTGGGTCGGGCCCGCGTTCTGGGCTGTGACGCTCGGTGGGCTCCTGCTGGCCTTCTGGCGGCCCCCGCTGCGGCACCGGGCCGGGTCGGAGTCTGAGGCGCGCGCCCTGCTCACGACTTACGGAGGGTCGACGCTCTCTTATATGACGACCTGGCCCGGCCACGAGTACTGGATCGCCGACGACGCCCGGGCCGCTGTGGCCTACCGGGTGATCGGCAAGGTCGCCCTCACCACCGGCGGCCCCTACGGCGATCCCGAAGCCCGCGACGCGGTGCTGGCGGAGTTCGCAAAGTACTGCGACCAACAGGGCTGGTCCCCCTGCTTCTACGGCGTCACCGCCGAGACGTTGGGCGTCGCCAACCGGCTGGGCTGGCGCGGGGTGCAGGTGGCCGAGGACACGCTGCTACCGCTGGCCGATCTGGCGTTCACCGGCAAGAAGTGGCAGGACGTGCGAACGGCGCTGAACAAGGCCGGCAAGGTCGGGGTCGCGGCGTCCTGGGTCTCGTTCCCGACCGCGGCCCCGCTGCTGCGTGAGCAGGTGCGGGACCTGTCGCGGGAATGGGTCGCCGCCAAGGGCCTGCCGGAGATGGGCTTCACCCTCGGCGGCCTGGACGAGCTGAACGATCCGCACGTCCGCTGTCTGGTGGCGTCCGACGACCAGGGCCGGCTGCACGGCATCACGAGCTGGCTGCCGTGCTACCGCGACGGCGAACCGGTCGGCTGGACGCTGGACTTCATGCGGCGCGGTACCGACAGCTTCCACGGGGTGATGGAGTTCCTGATCGCCACCGCGGCCCTGCGCTTCAAGGAGGAGGGGGCCGAGTTCATGAGCCTGTCCGGCGCTCCCCTGGCCCGCGCCGCGGACAACCGACGGGCCGCCGACGGCTTGCAGCGGATGCTGGACACCGTCGGCCGCGTTCTGGAGCCGGTCTACGGCTTCCGCTCGCTGCTGGCGTTCAAGGCGAAGTTCCAGCCGCAGTATCAGCCGCTGTATATCGCCTACCCCGATCCGGTCGCGCTGCCCGCGATCACGAACGCGATCGGGCGGGCCTACCTGCCACGGACGACGATCGCTCAGATGCTGCGGCTGAGCCGGCGTTTGATGGGGTGAGGTTGTCGGGGGATGCCGCCGGGGGATGCCGCCGGGTGCGGCCGTCGGGTGAGCCCGCCCCCTCACTCCGGTCACTCCGGGCGGGTCTCGATCTCGATCAACGCGGCGGCCGCGGCGGCCAGGCGCAGCGCTTCGGCCGGCGTGTCGGCGGTCACCGCGGCGAAGGCGGGGCGGTCGCCGGAGCTGCGCAGCTTGTTGACCCGGCCGCCCACCTCCACCGCGGCTCCGGCGTAGAAGACTCCTTCGGACGCGCCGGCCGCCTCCACGCCGCGGATCGCCGTGACCACACCGGGCTGCGCGCTGGTGAAACGAACCGACGCCGCCCGCCGCGCCCGGGCCGGCAGCTCGACCGAGGGCGCCCGGCCGGACAGGATGTCGACGTAGGCCTGAACGATGTCGACCGGGTAGGCCTGCCGGATCATGTCGATGATCCCGGCCCCGGCGCACCGGCCGGCGCACTCCACCAGATGCGGGACACCGTCGGCGACGATCCACTCACAGTGCACGATGCCGTCGGCGAAGCCCACCGCCTCGACCACCCGCCGGGTCTGCTGGACCAGCAGTTCGGTCAGCGCCGCGGGGATGTCCGCGGGAACCACGTGGCCCATCTCGACCGGCCGCGATCCGGGGTACAGCAGCTTGCCGGTGACGCTGGCGAACACGTCCTTGCCGCCCCGCACCAGCATCTCGACGCTGAACTCCGGACCGGCCACGAAGCGCTCGGCCAGCATCGGCTGCTCCGGACCCAGCCGCGCCGCCTCCTGCGTCAGCGAGTCCCAGACCTCGTCGATCCCGGCGGAATCGCGCACCACACAGGTGGCGACCGAGCCCATACCGGCCGCCGGCTTGAGCACGATCGGGCCGCTGCCCGCCGCCAGGAACGCCCGCGCCTGCCCGGCGTCGGCCACGACCACCGACTCCGGGTTCGGGATCCCGGCCGCCCCGGTGATCGCCCGCAGCCGACGCTTGTCCCGCATCGCCCGCGCCGCACCGAAACCCGCACCGGACAACCCGTAACGCTCGGCCAGCCGGGCCGCGAACAAGGTGCCGACCTCGGTGTTCGGGACGACCGCGACCGGATCCAGGTCACGGTGGGCGAGGAAGAACTCGTCGGCCTGGCCCGCCCCGACGAGGTCCCATTCGACGACCTCGCGCACCAGCGGCGACCAGGTGAGGGACGCCTGCGCGTCGCGCTCGCGCGCGTACTCCGACTCCTCGACGATGATCACGGACTTCGCCGGCAGCACCTCGGCATAGCCGAACAGGGAGATACTGCTGTACCCGGAGAAGATGATGGGCCTGACCGGTTGCTCCGCCAGGACCGGCTCCTCAGACGGCATTGCTCTAGATGGCGTTGCTCCAGATCGCATTGCTTCAGGCGGCATTGCTTCAGGCGGCATTGCTTCAGGCGGCATTGCTCCCCCTCAGTACTACTGATACACATGCCGGTTCCCGAAGCAGAACTCTGTCGAACTCACGAGCAGCTTCGAACCCGCCGGGCCTCGGCTCAGACCTCCAGGATCCGGTAGCGTCCCGGTCCATGTCGAGTCTTCGAGTCGGTGTCATGTACGACCGCGCCTGGGCCCCCGAAGGGCTGCCGGCGTTCGCGCGCGAAGTCGAAGCGCTCGGCGCCGACGAGCTGTGGGTCGTGGAGGACCTCAGCTGGGGCGGCGGCATCTCGGCGGCCACGGTCGCGCTGGCGGCGACGTCGCGGATGCGGGTCGGGCTGGGAATCGCTCCGGCGCCCCTGCGGAACCCGGCGCTGCTGGCGATGGAGGTGGCGCTCCTGGCGCGCGTGTATCCCGGCCGGTTCGTGGCGGGCATCGGACACGGCGTCACCGGCTGGATGGCGTCAGTCGGAGCGGCGCCGGCCTCAGCGCTGGCGCTGCTGGCGGAGACCGCCGAAGCCGTGCGCGCGCTGTTGCGGGGCGAGCAGGTACAGATGCAGGGCAGCGAAGTCCGGATCGACGACCTGCGGCTGGTGCACCCGCCCGCGCAGGTCCCCCCGGTGGTGCTGGGCGTGGTGCGGCCGCGGTCGCTGGAACTGTCCGGGCGGGTCGCGGACGGCACGGTACTCGCCGAAGGCCACGGCCCGGCGGATCTGGAGTCGGCGCTCACGCTGATCCGCAAGGGCGGAGGCGCGCAGGAACACGAGCTGATCGTGTTCACGTACGCCGCCGTGGCGGACGACCCCCGGCAGGCGACGGAGGTCTTGCGCCCGGCGGTCGAGGATCAGGCCGCCTGGCTTGACCGCGCTCCGGCCGAAGTGTTCACCGTCAGCGGGACCCCGGCGGACGCCGCCGCACGCATCGCGCAGCTCGAAGCGGCCGGCGCGACGAGCGTCGTGCTCCGGTTCAGCGGGGAGGGGCCGGTGCGACAGCTCGGCGCGACACTCGCGGCTTTTGCCGACCGCCGACCGCTGACCGCTGACCGCTGACCGGCGAGTTCAGCGGGGCTCGATGTCCTGCGCCCAATCCGGTGCGGGCTCCCCTCCGCTCTCAAGCATTCGAATATTCATTCGTTCCCGTTCGATGTTCGGCGCCTTCTTGTCCAGCCAGCCCGTCGTGCTGCCCCAATCCTTGCGGGCACGCGGCCTGTCATGGACATGGACTTCCCACACTGCCGGATCGTCCTCTTGGATGTCCGCCCCATCGATCACATAAAAGCGATATTCCGGCTCTTCGGCCAACACGAGGATTCCGTCAAGGTCACGCATGACGTGATCCATGCCGTGCAGGGCGGCGACAGCACGCTCCTTGGCCTGCGCACCGTTGGCGACGCCGAACACCGTGGTGTCATCAGGCATCCACAGGCCCGGTCGAGTACCGATGAGCCGCAGGACCTCTTGCACGGCGGGCGGCACCCGAGGCACTCCCTGCGCGGCGGCGAAGCGCTCGATCTCCTCCTGCGAGGCGCCGGCAACCGAGCCGCGGCGCAATCCGGCGGCGAACACCGCCTCCACGATCTCCCGCACCCGGTCACGCGGCCTGGACGACGGCGGGGTCAGCGCTGCCCGGGGCAGGACGTACGAGGCCCAGCTGGGCCTGCCCTCGCGGAGGTCATCGCGGCGTTCCAATTCCTGACGATGTCGTTCCACAACGACCTCGAAATGCCGGAACCACTGAGTCACACTCTCGACTCGGCCGGTCACCTCGCCCTCGATGATCACCCATATCGGCGGATCGGGCTGGTCGAGGTCGGCGCCGTCGATGACCTCCTGCACGTAACCCTGGTGCTCGGAAAGCACCAACATGCCCGCGGCGTCCCGGATCCGCCGGCCGGGCTCGGCTTCAGAGGTCTGACGTGATTCGGCTTCAGACATCTCACCGGGCATCGCGCGCACCCGCATCCGGGCGAACTCGTGGCGAACCCCGAAACCCGTCCCCGCCATCAGCATGTAGGGCTGCCTGCCGATCAGCCTGAGCGCTTCCCGCACAGCGGCCGGAATCCGCGTGACGCCCTGGGTCGCGGCGAACCGGTCGATCTCGGCGTCCGAGGCCCCCTGGACCAACCCTTCGCGCAGGCCGAGGCCCGCGAAGATCGACTGGATCCGCTGCTGTGCGCGCTGCTCAGCGTCCATCATTTCTCATGCCTCCGTCGATGCCCGGCCACACTCGCGGCCACCGGCCACCAGCCACCAGCCACCAACCGCCACGAAGGTTAGGGCCGCGCCGTCAGGACCGGTCCTCTCGCGCAGCCCCTAGCCTCGGGACTCGTCAAGCCGAGTGCGCGTGAACGGAGTCAAGGGTCACCATGGGGCGGGTCATCTGTTGTTCCTCGCTGCTGGCCGCGCTCGCGGCGACCGCACTCGGTGTGGCCGGGTGTTCGTCGTCCGGGCAGATCGGCGGGGCTAGCCAGATCGGTGGGTCGAGCCAGATCGGCGGGGCTGGGCAGATGAGCGGGTCCGGGCCGGTCATGCCGTCGGGCATCAGTACCCCGAGCGCGGGCATGAGTCCGAGCGCGTCGGCCAACGCACCCTCGACGGCCCAGCTTCAGCAAGCGCTCCTGGCCGGCAGCGACGTACCGGGCCTCGGGCAGAACCACACCCTCGATTTCCGGATCGCGATGTACCTGTATCCGACCAACGGTGGCTGTGCACCCATGGACCAGCTGACGCAGAAGCTGGACAGCGGCGGCCCCGACTTCGAGGCGCCCACGGCGTCGATCGGATTCGATCTGCCGGCGGTCGGCGCGGACGGAGGACCGGGGCTCCTGGCGGAAAGCGTGGAGTACTACGGCGACGCCGAGGCCGCGGCGCTGATGAACGTGTTCCACGCGATGCAAACGCAGTGCCAGCAAACGTTCCAAGCGCCCGAGGCCGGCGAGGCGTCCGCGTCCTACGTCATCCAGCCGCAGCCCGACCCGGTCTCCAGCGACTGCGTCGTCTACTACCTCACCGATCCCAGCAAGCAGCCGAGCGACCGCTACGTCGTCGATCGCGTCGGCGGCACGCTGGTGACGTTCTCGGCGAGCTCCTCCTCAGGCCCGGCGCCCGCCGTCGACGCCTCGCTGATCACAGCCGCGGAGAACAAGGTCCGCGCCGCCGGGCTCGGGGGTTGAGGCTAAGGTCTGAGCTGTCTGATCTCCGCGCGCGGCCCGCACCCGGCAGGTCGGGGTAGGCCCGCGTGCAACCGGATCCCACGCCCAGACGTGTGTTACCGGATCCGGCGGTAGAGACGCCGGCGGAGCAGATCAGAGCAGGAGGTGCCGTGGCCGAATCACCTGGCCAAGGCGATTTCGACACGTTCTACGCGGCGACCATCACGCGGGTCGTGAGGTACATGTACATCGTGCTGGGCAGCGCGGCCGAAGCGGAGGACGCGGCGCACGAGGCGTATGTGCGCGCCTGGCAGCGCTGGTCGAAGGTCTCCCGCTACGACGACCCCGAGGCGTGGGTGCGGATGGTCGCCTACCGGGCCGCGGTCAGTTCGTGGCGTAAGGCGAAGAACCGGATTTCCGCACAGCGGAACGGCTTCGTGGACGACGTTCCAGAGCTCTCTCCGGACCGGCTCGCCATAGCCGCCGCGCTCCGGCAGCTCCCCGTGGAGCAGCGGCAGGCGCTGGTGCTGCACCACATGTACGGGATGACCGTCGCGGAGATAGCCCAGGAAACCGGGGCGCCGACCGGCACCGTCAAGGCCCGCCTGGCCCGCGGCCGCAAAGCCCTCGCGCCGTACGTGTCGGAGTTCGCAGACGACGAAAGCCTGCCACGCACTCCGCCACCACAGACCCCGCCACCATGCGCTGCTTCGCTCAGCCAGGTCATGACCGCCAAGAAGGGAGCAAGGTCCGATGCCTGAGACGTTCTCGACCATTCTCGAAGAACTCGCCGACGAGGGACGCGATCGGATGCGCCCCTTCCCGGCCGCCGCGTCGGTCCGCGCCGAGGGCCGCACCCGGCGGCTGCGTCGTCGGGGCGTGCTGGTGGCGATGTCGGGCCTCGCCGCCTCCGCGGTCGCGGTGAGCATGATGCTCGGGACCGGCGACGCGAGTTCGGTCGCGCCGACCCATGCCACCGTCACGGCCCCGACGACCACGCCGACGCCACCGGACTACCCGCCGGCGAACTTCACGAAGTTCATCGACGGCACTCCTCCGGTGGTGTTCCTTCAGCCCGCCGAGCTCCCCTGGCAAGCCACCTACCACTGGCAGGCCAACCAGAGCGGAGTCGACACGGCGACGCCGGGCGGCCCCGGCAGCCTCGGCGAAGTCCCCTGCGGTTCCGTGGCTTCCCCGACGGCCGAGAGCCAGGCCCAGTCCGTCTCATCCGTCCAATACCTGGCAGCCGGTTTCACCACCGCCACCGAGTTCATCTACCACTACGACTCCGAAGCCGCCGCGAACGCGGAATACCGCAGACTCACCCCGTCGGTCACGAGCTGCGAGAACAACCCCAAACCCTACGGCTATACCTCACTCACCGCCAAGCAGACCGCTGCGGTTCCCAACGGCTTCGCCTGGTTCGAGGACGGTACAAGCACACCCGACGATCCACGCTCGCCCGACTCCCCCACGTTTCCGGCGAACCGGCTCCTGCTGATCGTCCAACACGGAAACACCGTCGCGAAATTCGTCGGCGGACTGGACAAGGGCTCGGCGAACAGCGCCGCCGACGACAAGGCCGCGCTCCAGGCCATGGCCGACCGCCTCGCCGGACACCCGCCCGTCGATCCACCGGTCACGACCACGCCGGCGACCCCGGGCTTCGTCACCGAGGACCAGCTCCCCTACCCCATGGCCGACGGCTCCAACGGCTGGGTGCCGATGTCCCTGTGGGGTCCGTCGACGCCCGGCTCCGCGCCGGACCCGGACCTGTGCGAAGCCCTCGGACCAGACCTCGTGAACGGGACCGACTCCGTCTCCTACAGCCAGTGGTGGCACGGCAACGACGCCATCGTGAAACCCCCGTACTCGGCGACAGAGCTGTACTCCTCGGCGACCGAGACAGACCACGTCTTCACCACCGCCTCGGGCGCGGCCTCGGCCTTCAGCGCGAGCCAGAAGGCCACCGCGCTCACCACCTGCCAGACCGAACAGAACGGCAAGCCGGTCACTTCGACCGTCAAGCCGGGACCGGTGACCGCGACCGGGTTCTCCCTGGTGGTCCACCAGACCACCGGCGGCACCGGCCTCTACTCCCACATCTATGTCGCGTTCAAGGGCAGGCAGGTCGCCGTGACCAGCATCGAGATGAGTTCGAGCACCGGCGAGGACACCAGCGGGGACCCGGCATTCGTGGCCACCATGGCGGCGCATCTGCCCTGACACCGGGCCGGAGCGCCGGGCTGTAACACCAGGCCGCAACACCTGCGGAATCAGGATGGAAGATCCTCAGTGCTCCACGGACACCAGACCCCCGTTGTAAGCGATCTTCTGGATCTTCCCCGACTTCTCCGGCGGGTCGATGGCGGCGACCATCCACACCGAATCCGTGGTGAAGCCGCCCTCGGCGGTCTGGGCGCCGGCGACCTTCGCCCAGCCCTGGTCGGCGAAGGTGAAGGTGCGGCCGGCCTGGGTGGCTCGCAAGGAGACGCGCGTACCGTAGATCGCCAGCTCGCCGCCGTCCTTGAGCGGCAGGTAGGTTGGCAGCGGGTCGGTGGTCGTGGACACCGTCAGCGTCACGGTCGCCGGGGAGACGCCGGAGGTGTCGTCCTGGATCCACTTCCGCTCGGTGGTGGTCACGTCGTCGCTCGCGAACGGCGAGCCGGGTGTGCCGGCGTTGTCGGCGGTGAGCAGGGTCCGGTCGGCCACGGCCAGGTCGGTCGTGTTGAGAGGTAGTCGGGTCAGCTGGGTCGCGGTGTAGTCCAACAGCCCGTCGGCACCGACGGCGAAGGCCGGCCACTGCCGGCCCGCGGTCAGGCTCAGCGTGGTGTCCACCAACCAGGGCGCGCCGGCTTGTTCCTGGGCGAAGTGCAGGAGCGTGCCGGAGCCGGGCGCGCCTGGCTGGACCGTGTCCACCGTGACGTAGAACCCGCGCGGGTATGCGACCGAGCGCGCGATGTAGAACACCGGGTCGGCGAAGGAGACCGGCACTTTGGACTGGGCGGCCTTGGCGCCGCCGATCCCCTGGTAATAGAGCAGGCTGCCCTGGTCTAGGGTCAGCAGCGAACCGCTCTCGATCTTCGCCTCCCCCGGGATGTCCAGAGCGGCGTTGACCGCGTTGTTCGCACTCTGATACGCCTCCAGCGCCGCCACGGCCTCGCCCTGGGTCACGGTGACGTCCGGCGCGGAGGCCGACGTGGTCGGCGAGCCCGGCCGGCCCGAGACGAGCGACTGGTTGGCCGGCGCCGGCCCGCTCCCGGAGGTCGCGGCGCCGGAGGCGGTGCTGGGCAAGGGATTCGCGCCTCCGACGGCCCCGCCAGTCACGACAGTCCCGCTCGTGGAGCACGCGACCGCCGCCGCCATCGTCGCCGCCAGCACGGCGCTGACCGCCACCGATCGACTGAAACCCCGGACAGTGTCTTGCACGGCCCCTCCCCCGATTGACAGCGCTTGGTTATGCGCCGTCAATCATAGCTGTGGAATCCGAGAATCCACCAGCTGAGATGAATGCCCGTATAACATTTCCGGCCTCCATGTCGTCGGTAGTTCGACAGAGCACAAGGCTCCGCCGGTGGACACGTTCCACCCCGGAGCCGATCCGACGATCTGGAGGAACCACTTGTGCTAGCACGTATCCGTCGTGTCCCGATCCTGGCGGCGGCCATGGCTCTGGGCCTGACCGCGGCCTCGGCGGCCTCAGCGGCCACTGTCGGCGGTGCCGCGGCGACCGCGCCGCCACCGGCCTCCGGGACCCCTGCGTTCCCGGCCCACATGGCCACAGCCCCGCAGATCAGCATCCTGCCGAACGGTGACCGGGTACTCGTCACCGGCTCCGGCCCGGCCGCGACCGTCATGGTGCTGGATCCGAACGGCGGGACCGCCCCGGCCGTGCGTTACGCGCCGGACGCACAGCACGTTTACGTCATCCCCGACTCGGCGATGGCCGCGCCGGCGCAGTTCGTGGCGTCGCAATACGAGATCCCGGCACTGGAGGTGGCAATCGCCGCCCCCTCAGCGATTCCTCACTACCCCCTGTACATCCTGCAGATCAACGGTGTGGACTCGGACGGGGCCGGTGCCAGTGGCCTGACCTTCCTGAACAACGTGGACGACGCCCACCGGGTCTTCATCCCCCCGATGCCGCTGACCAACGGCGTGGCGCGGATCGCGGTGCCGGCCGGCCACTACTCGGCCACCACCTTCTACTCCACGTTCGACGCGACGGGGGACAACATCACGTCGCAGCACATCGTGGTGAACACGGACATCACAGTCGCCGACACCGGCGTGACCACCGTGACCGCCGACGAGCGCCTGGCGACCGTGCCGGTGCTGGCGGACACCCCGCGGCCCACGGTCAACGACAGCGACCTCATGATGTTCACGCGCACCGACCTCACGGGTCGGGTCACCGGCCTGATGGCGAACTCCAGCGGACCGACCTACGTCAGCCCCACGGCGCCGGCGCAGGTCGGCGGGTTCACGTACCAGCTGCTCGACTGGGGTGGTTCGAGCCCGGCCGGGAGCACGGATCACCGGAGTACAGATCACGGGAGCACGGATCCCTACCGCTACGACCTGATGTACCCGCCGGCCGACCACATCGACGCGAACCAGACCTACCCGGTCGAGGCCTCGAAACTGGCCACGATCCACAACACCGTCGACACCGACCCCGGCAACACCGGTCATCAGGGCTTTTACATGATCAGCTTCTCCGGGCCGGCGATCGGCGGCTTCGGCCTCGGTCACGTCATCACCACCCCGGAGCACCTGACCAGTTACTACAGCGCACCGCTCGACGGCGTGAGCATCTCGGCCGCCGTCGCCATGGAACCGCCGTCCCGCGCTTCCCAGTACATGATCTTCATGACCGACGCCCCGGCCTACGCCGGTCCGACCGTGACCTGGCGGACCTGGGGCCACGGCCCGCTCACGCCCCAGGTCGGCCGGTACCAGGCCGCCACCTGGTGCCGGGCCTGCGCCGACGGCGGCACGGTGGTCCTCGGAGTGAACGGGAACCAGGACAGCAACCCGGACACCGACGGCGGGTTCTCCTACCAGAACGTCAGCCACGTGACCGTCTACCGCGACGGCACCCAGATCCTCTCGCAGGACGGATACACAGGAGCCGTCCTCAACGACCAGTCGCAGCAGCCCGGCACCTACCGCCTGGTGTACGACGAAGACCTCACCGGGCCCCCGATCACCCAGTCCACGGTGACGCACACCGACATCACAGTGCCCTACGACCCGACGGCGGACGCGAAGTGGACGCTGCCGGCCGACAACTCCTGCGACGCGCAGGGCAGCAGCACCACGGCGTGCTCGGTCCTGCCGGTGCTGGACCTGAACTACCAGCTGGCCAGTGACGACACGAACACCGCCCACGGGCCGATGGCCTCGCTGCTGCTGACCGTCGGGCACCAGTCCTACGGCGCGACCGGCTCGCAGGCCGCAGCCACCAGCGCGACGGTGTCAGTGTCCTTTGACAAGGGTGCGACCTGGACCGCGGCCTCGGTGGTTCCGGCCGGTCAGAACCAGTTCGTGGCGTTGTGGAAGAACGGCGCGGCCAAGGGTGTGACGCCGTGGTTGAAGGTGACCGCGACTGATGCGCTCGGCGGGTCGATCAGTCAGACCGTCGACAACGCCTACACCGTCGGCTGAGGTCCTGCTAGCCGGAACCCCTAGGAATCGATCGGCTAGGATCCGATTGGTCTGCGGGGAAGAGCCAATCAGGGGCACCGAAACGCGACCAATCCAGCCTGCCTCCCGCCGCCGCTTCAGTGCGCTTCAGTGCGACTCCCGGGCCACCTCCGAGCCGCTGGATCCGACGAGGAAGTCCAGATCGGCGCCGGTGTCGGCCTGCTGCACATGGTCTATGTACAGCCGCTCCCAGCCTCGGCGCGGATCGGCGTACCCTGCGACGGCAGCCGAGTTCGGCCCGCGAGCCAGCAGTTCGTCGGCGGGTACCTCCACGTCGATGCTGCGGGCCTCGACGTCCAAGGTGATGATGTCGCCGGTGCGCACGAACGCGAGGGGACCGCCGGCGGCTGCTTCGGGCGCGACGTGCAGCACGACCGTGCCGTAGGCCGTGCCGCTCATCCGGCCGTCGCAGATGCGCACCATGTCCCGAACGCCCGCCTCCAGGAGCTTCTTCGGCAGCGGCATGTTGGAGACCTCCGGCATGCCCGGATAGCCCTTCGGTCCGCAGCCGCGCAGGACGAGCACGGAATCGGCGTCGACGTCCAGGCCGGGGTCGTCGATGCGCGCGTGGAAGTCCTCGACGCTGTCGAACACGACCGCCGGGCCCCGGTGGCGCAGCAGATGCGGCGAGGCCGCCGCCGGCTTGATCACGGCACCGTCGGGCGCGAGGCTTCCCCGCAGGACTGCTATGCCGCCCTGCGCGACCAACGGCTGGGCGCGGGTCCGGATCACCTCGGCGTCCCAGATCGAGGCGTCATCGAGGGAGTCGACCAGCCGTTGTCCGGTGACCGTCGTGGCCTCGGGGTCCAACAGTTCCCTGACTTCGCGTAGCACCGCGAGCAGGCCGCCGGCCCGGTGGAAGTCCTCCATGAGGAAGCGGCCGGCCGGCTGGAGATCCACCAGCACCGGAACCCGCGACCCGATGCGGTCGAAGTCGTCCAGGGTCAGGTCGATGCCCAGGCGTCCGGCGATGGCCAGGAGGTGGACGACCGCGTTGGTCGAACCGCCGACGGCGGCCAGCGCCACGATCGCGTTGTGGAACGAGGCCTTGGTCAGGAACGTGCTCGGCCGTCGTTCGGCGGTGACCATGTCCACGGCCAGCCGCCCGGTGCCGTGGGCGGCCTGGAGCAGACGGCTGTCCGGCGCGGGCGTGCCGGCCACCCCGGGCACGACCATGCCCAGGGCCTCCGCCACCAGAGCCATGGTGGACGCGGTCCCCATGGTGTTGCAGTGGCCGCGGCTGCGGATCATCGACGATTCCGAGCGGACGAACTGTTCCTGGGACAGGGTGCCGGCGCGCACCTCCTCCGAGAGTCGCCAGACATCGGTGCCGCATCCCAACGGATTCCCGCGGAAAGTACCGGTGAGCATCGGTCCGCCCGGCACCACGACCGCGGGCAGGTCCACCGAGGCGGCCGCCATGAGCAGGGATGGAATCGTCTTGTCACAGCCGCCGAGCAACACCACGCCGTCGATCGGGTTGGCCCGCAGCATCTCCTCGGTGGCCATCGCCGCCATGTTCCGCCAGAGCATGGCGGTGGGCCGGACGTTGGTCTCCCCGAGGGAGACCACGGGCATCTCCAGCGGAATACCGCCGGCCTCGTATACGCCGTTTCGCACCGACGCCGCCACCTCGCCCAGGTGCGCGTTGCACGGAGTCAGGTCGGAGGCGGTGTTCGCGATGGCGATCTGCGGCCGCCCCTCGAAAGCATCGTCCGGAACACCTCTGCGCATCCAGGCCCGGTGGATATAGGCATTGCGGTCCTGGCCCGCGTACCACTGCGCACTACGAAGCTTCCCCATCGGCTCACTCCCATGGTCGGGACGATGATCTAGTCGCCAGGACGGAGCGTACCCACCCGCCGGACGGAGCGTCCTCGGTGGCCGGCATCCCGCCGGTCAGCGGGGGCTCCCGGCGAACTCGCGGAGCGTCGTGGAATACCGGTCGCCGAAGCCGATCTGCGTGATGGCCTTCATCGAGAACTTCGTCGGCTCATCGTGCCAGCGCGCCTCCGGGTCGACCTCGTGCAGCCGGAGTTTCTTGCGCCCGAGGCCGACGACGGTCCCGATCCAGCAGGAATCCGGTTCCCAGCCCTCGACGTGCACGATGACGAACCCGTAGCCTTCAGCCGCCGCGGTCACCACGTCTGACAGGCCGTCCAGATGCACGCCGCCGATCGGCCGCTGCACAGGCCACTGACCTCGGCGTCGCAGCACCCGCACGGTCATCGACTTGTCGTCGCCACGCCGCTGGACACGGGAGATGTCGGCCGTGCGGATCGCCACGAAGCCGTCGAGATCGAAGTCGGCACAGGATGCGAGCAGAGTCCACGCCTCAGTGGCACCGATCACGAAGCCGTCGATCTTGTCGGCGTCGCGGAACGAGCGGCTGATCCGCACCAGATACCCGACGCGGACCGCGCGGTCGAGTTTGTGCAAGACCCGGTCGAGGCTGGCTTGAGGACTCGCCTGTTGCTGTGACACGAAAGTCATCCTCCGCGCAGACTCGTCCTCGCGTCCATCCAGTTAACCGACGCCAACGCTAACGCCGACCCCAACCCCAACCCCGACGCCGCCCAGCCTCACCCCGAAGCCCGCAGCACCAACCGGGTCGGCAGGATCGCCGGGCTCGGCAGGGGACGGCCGGCGACCTGGGCCAGCAGCATGTCCACCATCGTGGCCGCCATCGCCTCGACCGGCTGGCTCACCGTGGACAGCGGGGGCTCGGTGAGCAGCGCGACGTCCAGGTCGTCGTACCCGACGACGGCGACGTCCTCCGGGACCCGGCGCTCGTGCCGGCGCAGGGCCCGCAGCGCCCCGGCGGCCATCAGGTCGCTGGCGCAGAACACGGCGTCCAGGTCGGGGTGGTCGGCCAGCAGCGCCAGCATCGCCTGCTCGCCGGAGGACTGGCTGAAGTCGCCGAAGGCGACCCGGTGGTCGGCCATCCGGGCGCCCAGGAGTTCTTCGCGGAAGCCGTCGAGGCGGTCGACGCCGGCCACCATGTCGGGGGGCCCGGCGATGGTGGCGATCCGCTGCCGCCCGATGGCCACCAGGTGCCGGACCGCCAGCCGCGCGCCGTGGACGTTGTCGACGTCCACATACGGCAGCTTGACGTCGCCGAGCGGCCGCGCCATCTGGACCACGGGGACACCGGAGTCGTGCAGGATGCGCGGCAGCGGATCCCCTTCGTGCAGCGACATCAGGAACACGCCGTCGACGTGCCCGCCGAGCAGGTACCCGGTCAGGCGCTGCCGTTCGTTGTCGGCGCGGACCATCATCAGGACCAGCTGGACGTCCCGCGCCGACAGCGCCACGCCCATCGACCGCACCATGGCGGCCAGCAGCGGATCGGTGAAGACCTTCATCTCCGCCTCGCTGACCACCAGGGCCACCGAACCGGTCCGGCGGGTCACCAGCGAGCGGGCGGCCCGGTTGGGCACGTAGCCCAGCCGGGCCACCGCGGCCTGGACCGCGGCGCGCACCTCCTCGGAGACCTTGGGTGAGCCGTTGACGACCCGGGAGACGGTGGCCCTGGAGACCCCCGCCTCGGCGGCCACGGTCTCCAGGGTGGGCGCCGAGGCCGACGCCGGCTCCGGCCCGGGCACCACCGCTTCCGGGTTTCCCCCGTCCTTGCCTGTCATGTGTTCGTAGTGCTCCTTGCACGTCATGCCGACGGCACGCCGATACCGCCGGCGTCAGCCTTGTACGGCGTTGGCCTCGATGACGTCGGCGTACCAGTTCCCGCTGGCCTTCACCGTACGCCGCTGGGTCGCGAAGTCGACATGGACCACCCCGAAGCGCTTGGAGTAGCCGTAGGACCACTCGAAGTTGTCCAGCAGGGACCAGCAGAAGTAGCCCCGGACGTCGACACCGGCCTCGACGGCCTCGTGCACGGCGACCAGATGACTGCGCAGGTACTCCACCCGCTGCGGGTCGCGCACCTCGCCGTCGGGGCCGACGTAGTCGTGGAACGCGGCGCCGTTCTCAGTGATCGCCAGCGGGATCGGACCGTAGTCGCGGTGGATGCGCAGCAGCAGGTCGTGCAGCCCGGAGGCGTCGATCGGCCAGCCCATCGCGGTCGGCTCGCCCGGCATCCGGACGAAACGCACCGATTCGCTGCCGACCCAGGGCGAGAAGTCGCTGGCCCCGTGGCCGTCCACGCCGGGCTCGGGGGCGTCGCCGGCCACCGGCGCGCCCACGACCACCGGGTTGTAGTAGTTCACCCCGAGCAGGTCCACCGGGACGTGGATCGACTCCAGGTCGCCGTCCTGGACGAACGACCAGTCCGTGAGGTGCGCGGTGTCCTGGATCAGGTCCTCGGGGTAGGAGCCGCGCAGGACCGGGTCCAGGAAGATCCGGTTCTGCAACGCGTCCACCCGCCGCGCGGCGTCCAGGTCCGCCGGCTCCTGGCTCAGGGGCCTGACTTCGGCGGGGTTGACGGTCAGCGCGACGCGCGCGCCGGCCGGCAGGGACGCGCGCAGCGCCTGGGTCCCGAGTCCGTGCGCCAGGTTGAGGTGGTGCGCGGCGCGCAGGGCCACCTCGGGCTCGTGCCGCCCGGGGGCGTGCACACCGGAGGCGTAGCCCAGGAACGCCGAGCACCAGGGCTCGTTCAGCGTGGTCCACAGCTCGACCCGGTCACCGAGGCGGTCCGCGGCGATGGCCGCGTACTCGGCGAACCGTTCGCTGGTGGCCCGGTTCCCCCACCCGCCGGCGTCCTCGAGTTCCTGCGGAAGGTCCCAGTGGTAGAGCGTCACCACCGGCTGCACGCCTTTGGCCAGCAGCTCGTCCACCAGGCGGGAGTAGAAGTCGAGCCCGGCGGGATTCGGCGTGCCCTGTCCTCCGGGCCGGACCCGGCTCCACGACAGGGAGAAGCGGTAGGCGCCCAGGCCCAGGCCCGCCATGAGCGCGACGTCGTCACGGAACCGGTGGTAGTGGTCGGCGGCGATGTCGCCGTTGTCGCTGTTGACGACCTTGCCGGGGACCCGGCTGAAGGTGTCCCAGATCGAGGCGGTGCGCCCGCCGTCGAAGGCCGCACCCTCGACCTGGTAGGCGGCGGTGGCCGCGCCCCAGACGAAGTCGGTCGGGAACGCCCTGGTGCGGGCCCTCCGGCTGCCCGCGGACGCCGTGTCACCGCTCACAGCCCGCGTACCTGTTCTCATTGTCAGACAACTCCTTGCGATAAACCTGGGCCGCCCTACCGGGCCGCGGTGGTGATGTCCTGCTCGCCCGAGCGTCCCGGCCGGCCCGGCCCGACGGGGCCGGGCCGACCGGGACGCTCACGGTCTTCCGCCGGTGATCAGGGCTTCGGAGTGAGCTTCAGGATCAGGTACTCGTAGTCCTGGCTGCGCGGCGAGGGGTTGATGAACGGGTTGTCGCTGGTGGGCCAGCCGGTGAAGTTCGCCGTGCTGAACTCGTACCAGGCGGCGCCGTAGAGCACCGGGACGGCCGGCACGTCCGAGGAGACCACGCCTTGCAGCGTGTTGAGCGCCGCGGCCTGGTCGGCCGGGGAGGTCGCGCCCTCGTAGGCGGCGACCGCCGCGTCCGCCGCCGAGCTCTGGTAGTGCCCGTAGTCACCGGCGGAGGTCTGCCCGGCCGGGGAGGCCAGGGTGGAGTCCAGGACGAACTGCAGGCGCTGGAACGGCGTGGTGCCCTGACCCCAGTGCAGGGTGGCGTCATAGCTGCCGGTGGTGACCGCGCTGTTCCAGCTGTTGTAGTCGAAGGCGCCGTTGTCCTTGACGTCGAAGCCCACCCCGTTCAGCTGCTTGACCAGGGCCTCGGCGTCACACCAGTAGTCGGTGAAGGAGTTGGGGTCGATGATCGTGAACTTGATCGTGGCCCCGTTCTTGGCCCACTTGCCGGCGGCGTTCTTGGCGTAGCCGTCGGCGGTCAGCGCGGAGCTGACGGCGTCCGGGTCCGGGCCCGGCTTCAGGTCGTTGGTCTGGGCCGGGGCCAGCGACTTCTGGTCGATCGGCAGGGTCAGCCCGCCGGAGGAGGTGGCCGGCAGCTCGTAGTTCGTCTCGCACTGGGTCGCCATCGAGGTGCGGTCCATCGCGGCGCTGATCGCCTTGCGCACCGCGACGTCGGCCAGGGCCGGGGCGCTGGGGCTCTTCTCGTTCATGAGCAGGGCCACCGTGTTGGACGCCGGGAAGTACGGCGCCGTGGTCTGGAACAGGTGGTTGTCCTTGCTCTTGGCCACGAACGTGTTCAGCACGTCGTTGATGTCGTTGCCGGTCAGGTCGATGTCGCCGTTGGCCAGGGCGAGGGTCGCGGCGTTGTTGTCGGCGTAGGCCGGGAACGAGATCTTCTTCACCGCCGGCGCGCCGTCGCGGAAGCCGGGGTTCGCCTTGAGCGTGATGTTCTGCGGGGTGAACTTGTCCAGCAGATACGGCCCGGTCCCGACCGAGTCGGCGCCGGTGACGACGGCCTTGTCCGGGTTGGTGATCGCCGACCACTTGTGCTTGGGCACGATGATCTGGTTGGCGATGCCCTCGAAGTTGGCGGCCTGCGGGCTGGAGTAGTTCAGGACCACGGTGTTCGGGTCCGGGGTGGAGACGCTGTCCGGGATCGGCGTGCCGTCGGTGTTGGCCGCCTTGAAGTTCTTCAGCATGGTGAAGGTGAAGGCGACGTCGTCGGAGGTGAACGCCTGCCCGTCGCTCCACTTGACGCCCGGCTTCAAGGTGAAGGTGAGCGTCTTGTTCGCGTTGGACCAGGTGTAGTTCGACGCCAGCCACGGCATCGGGGCCTGGGCCGAGTTCAGGGTGTTGAACTGGTACAGCGGCTCGTAGAACAGCGAGCGCGCGTTCTCCTGGCTGAGGAAGGAGTTGCCGTCGAACGGGTTGAAGTCGTCGGTGAACGAGGCGACCGGCTTGTCCTCGACCACCAGCGTGCGGACCTTGCCGGAGCTGCTGGTCTTGTCCGACGGATGACTCTTGCTGCTGCTACAGGCCGCCAGGCTGAGGCCGACGGCCGCGACCAGGGCTAGCCCTTTGATAGCTGTACGACGCATTGCGTACACTTCCCTAAAGATCCGGACCGGCGATGAGGCCGGCCTGTCCTGTTCTCGGACATGGGTGATGACTGTGGCTGTACGGGATCTGGAACGGGTCTGACTTCCCCTTCGCGCGAGTTGCCCCTCGAGCGAAGCCTGGCCGCCCGTCCCCTGGCGGGGGGGCGGG
>NZ_JAAFZA010000069.1 GCF_015356865.1 Catenulispora pinisilvae | reverse complement strand
CCACCTCCCCCACCGCCACCTCAACCTCATCAAGCACCACATCCTGCAACAACAGGTCCTCAATCGAGTACCCAGACAGGCACAACTCAGGAAACACCGCCACCGCGACCCCGTCATCGGCACACCGCCGAGCCAAACGCACAACAGCCTCGACATTGGCAAGCGGATCAGCAACAACCGTGTGCCCCGTACACGCGGCCACACGCGCAAACCCGTGCTGGTAGATAGACCAGAAGTTCAATGGAATTCCCTGGACGCTGCGGATGGATCAACTCCGGACGGATCAAGAGAAGGCTACGCGCCCACCCGGCACCGCACCGCACCGTCCCCGCCGAAACGGGGCAAACCAGTCGGCAGAACACCGGCGACGGAGCACCCCCAACGCTCCGCCACTGGTCAAACAATGTGCACCGGTAGGATTCGAACCTGCACACCAGTCTCCGGCAACAGCTCGCAGTCCCCTGATAAGAGGCTGGTCAGGTTCGCGCTAGCAAGCCCAGCGCCCGAGCTCGGGCACGATTAAGGCGCAGACACACGACAGCCCGCTTCAGCGGCGCTCCCGCCCGAGCGTCGACGCCGAAGCACCATCGGCGCTCCGCACCGGTCAGCCGATGATCTTACTCACGGCAGTGGTATCAGCAGGATCTGGAACAATGTCACACCCGGTCCCGGCGGTGATGATGATCTGATCGAGGCCATCCGAGGCGTCATAGTGCAAAACTGCCGCGACGCCTCCCTTAGTACCGTCAACGCGAACCGTCTGAGCATCGACCGTCTGCTTGACACCCGAATAGCCGGCCCGCCGCAGATAGGCACTCAGGACGTTGGCCATCGCAACAGCGCCGCCCTGGGTCTGATGCTCGAATGCGCCTCCCGCATACACCTCCCAGCCGTCGTACCCGCCCACGCCGTTGTCGCAGCGCTGGAGGGCGACGGCCGAGGTGTAGTTCTGGCGGCTGACGCCAGTGGCCTGGACCATGGAGTCAAGCGCCCGCGTGACCTCACCCTTCGCCGCCGCCTGACTGACCTTGTGCGTCTCCCCGCCCCACAGGCGCCACCCGACGGATGCCACGACCGCCGCAGTCACAGGATAGAGGCGCTGAACAACGCCGGAAACGATGGCCGCGCCAACCGCACGGCTGAGCAGTTTGACATCTGGTCCGGGCTCAGTGCGGGCCGAATGGGCGACTGAACACACGTCGGCGAACATCACACCGCTGCGTCGAACGAACCCGACGATCCCCAGCGCAGGGACGCTTCTACAGTTCGCGAAGGATCGTGAATCGTCAGCTGAGGAGGTACGCCAGGGCCACGACGGCCTCGCTCACCCCGATGAAGGTAAGCGGGATCCACAAGTCGGGCAGCTGCAGTCGCCAACGGTACTCAGCTGACGCGGCACCCACCGGCGCGGAAAGGACGATCTTGTCGCTCTCCTCTTGGAGGCGGTCCCGGATCGGTTTGAATGCCGAGTACCCGTTGAGCTGAGCTCCCAGGGAGCCTTGGAAAGCCCACGGGGACAACATCCGCCCGTCGAGCAGGCGCAGCTTGATGCCAGACGACACCACGAACTGCCGCCCCAAACGCCACGGCACCATGAGCCGGACGATGCAGTTCTCGATGACGATCCCCTCAGGCCTGAGCCGGATCGTTGCTCGCCACCCGACAAGCCAGCAGACGTAGAAGAGGAACCCGCCGATCGGCGTTCCCACGAAGGCAGCGGAGGTGTTCCCCTTGGCGACCGCGACAAAAGCGCCGATCAGAAGCGCGCCGGCAGCCACCGAGCCAAGGCCGATCGCCCCAATCGCCTTAGTCTTGTTCCGGACTGTGACCTCCTTGCTCGAGCTCACGGCGAACGAGGCCCGAGTAACCGTTCTTCCTAACACTTCCGCTCCACGTGTTGCCACAAATCCAGTAAAGGCCATCCTCAGGCGGATCATTCTAAACGGTTCGCCCGCTCCACCTGGCGAGCAGCACGCCTCACGACAAGGTTCAAATCGTGATGACGCTCCCCGTCGAAGATATCCACCCGCCCGAAGGAGCCCTTTCCCTCAGGAGTCATCAGGTTTCCGATCAAATCAACAGTCAGCTTGAATTTACTAACCTGCTTTCTCACACCTGGGCGACCTAAGACTGCCCACGAGACTGCCCACGCCCATCCCAGTGCAATCTTGGCTAGCCGAGGATCTGGAATCGGCTCGTCCGAATCCGAGGGAACCAACCACCGCTTGAAGGCGAGTAGTACGTCCGAACGCCCCTGGTTCGCGTCATCGAGAAGCCGCGGCAAGGATCGCGAATCCGAGCCACACGATCGCCGGCAATCAGTGCCCGCCATCAGCTGACCGACAGCTGATCGACGAATCGGTGAGAAGGCGAGCGCCTGGCCCACGGTCCACTCGCCGTCCGGACGCCGCCGCGTGACCACACCCACGCCGCCTCACACCTCCGCCGCTTCCCGGGGCCGTGGCGGCTGGCGTTCGACCGCGCGGCGGGCCAGCGCCAGCCGGTTAATCACTATTTTATTAATTAATCTTGACGCGGCCGGGCCGGGTGCGCCATCGTCCTACCTACTCCCCGCCAGGAGCGCTGCGGCGGGGAGGGCATATCGGTCGACGATGACGGAGATTCGAGCATGTCAGGAACGTTTCGAAGGCGACGGTCGGCCGCGGTCGCGGCCGCGGTGACCGTCGGCGCGCTTCTCGCGACGGCCGCACCGGCCGAGGCAGCCGCGTCGGGCCCCACCGCGACGCCCGCTGTCTCTGCGGGCACGTCCAGCGTCCACAGGTCGCCCGCCTACTACGACAGCGGCCTGGCTCCGACCCCCTACATGGGCTGGAACACGTACTACTCGATCGGCGGCGCGGTCACCGAGAGCTCGGTCGAGGACGT
This sequence comes from Catenulispora pinisilvae, assembly GCF_015356865.1. Classification (GTDB taxonomy): domain Bacteria; phylum Actinomycetota; class Actinomycetes; order Streptomycetales; family Catenulisporaceae; genus Catenulispora; species Catenulispora pinisilvae. The sequence goes on along the minus strand of NZ_JAAFZA010000069.1, from coordinate 41,553 downwards.
CGCCAGCTCGCTGATCAACACCGGTCTGGCCAGCGCCGGCTACAACTACGTGTGGCTCGACGGCGGCTGGCAGGCCTCGACACCGCGTGATGCGCACGGCGATCTGGTCGCCAACCCGGCCGCGTTCCCGGACGGCGTCCCCGCGCTGGTGGACTGGCTGCATGCGCGCGGCCTGAAAGTGGGCATCTACACCGATGCCGGCGTTTACGACGGCACGAACTGCGGCCTGGGCAGCGGCGGTCACTATCAGCAGGACGCGAATCAGTTCGCGTCCTGGGGCATCGACGCCATCAAGGTTGACTTCCTGTGCGGCATCGCGCAGGACACCGACCCCGGGCCGGCCTACGCGCAGTTCAGCCAGGCGGTCGCACAGTCCGGACGGAAGATGCTGCTGGCACTGTGCAATCCGCTGACCGCCGCATGGGGCAAGCCGAACCCGTCGGCGTACTACGCCGGGAACAACTACACCTTCGGGCCGACCATCGCAGACTCCTGGCGAACCGACACGGACATCGCCTTCGGCAGCCCGACTGCCGGCGAGTTCGCGGACGTCCTGCGCAACGCCGATGACAACGAGGCGCACCCGGAGGCCAACGGTCCCGGCCACTACAACGACCCGGACTACCTCATTCCGATGCGCGCGCTGTCCGGCGGCGGCTACGAGCTCGACCAGACGCAGTCGACCGCCCAGTTCGAGCTGTGGGCCGAGATGGCCTCGCCGCTGGTGCTCGGCTCCGACCCGCGCGCGCTGCCGCAGAGCATGCTGGATGTGTTGAAGAACCCGGAGATCCTGGCCGTCGATCAGGATCCGCTGGACGTCCAGGGCGTCCCGATCGACTCGACCTCCACCAGTACGGTCTACAGCAAGGTCATGTCCGGCAGTGGGCGGCGTGCGGTGGTCCTGCTCAACCGCTCGGGCTCAGCACAGAGCATGAGTGTCCAGTTCGCGCACGCGGGACTCGGCGGCAGCGTGTCGGTGCGGGACCTCACGGCACGGCGAGACCTCGGCTCGTATACGTCCTCTTACACGACGACGGTCCCAGCGGACGGCACCGCGATGCTGCTGCTGTCCGGCACCGACGCGCTGCCCGGCACGAGCGCCGGCGGCCAGGTGAGCGCGGATCCGGCGCTGGTCCATGTCAGTGACACCGACTCCCATCTGTTCGCCCGAGGCGGCGACGGCGCACTGTGGGAGCAGAGCACGACGAGCTCGGGTTCCTGGTCCGGGGACTGGACGAGCCTCGGCGGACCGGTCGGCGATCAGATCGTCGGCCAGCCGGCCGCTTACGCGGCGTCCGACGGATCGCTGGACTTGTTCGTGCTCGGCACCGACTCCCAGGTGTACCGGCGCACCTCGGCAGGCGGCTCGTGGGGCGGGTGGACAGCGCTCGGCGGCCACCTCGCCGACGCCCCGACCGTGGCGTACACCGGCCCGAGTGCCTGGACGCTGACCGGCACCGGGACTGACGGCCAGATCTGGACGCTGACCGCGTCCGGCGCCTGGAACGCCATCGGCACCCCGTCCGGCCTGTCGGTGTACGGCCGGCCCTCGGCGGTCACCGACGGCACCACCACCTACGTCGCGATACGCGCCAACGACGACAGCGTCTGGCTCGACACGTCCACCGCCGACGGCCGATGGTCGGGCTGGACCGGCCTCGGCGGCACCGTCAGCGCCAGCCCGACGCTGCTGGAGACGCTGGGCCGCGTCTACCTGTTCGTCCGGGCCTCGGACTACACGGCCTGGGAGAACAACCTGACCTCCGGCTCGTGGAGCGGATGGTTCAAGCGCAGCGAATTCACCAGCGACACCTTCAACGGCGCGTTCGGCGCGGCGGCCGGCGACGACGGCCACGCCGAGATCGCTTACCGCGGCATCGATGCTCACGTCCACACCATCGAGCTCTGAGATCTGAACTCTGAGCCTCGAACTCTGAGCTTCGAACTCTGAGCTTTGAACTTCGAGCTCTGAGCTCTGATTCACACCCCGCGTTCGGGCTCCGGCCTACCCACCGGCAGAAGCCCGCTACCCCTCCCCCACCCTCTCTTCTCTCAGGGAGCAGCCATGTCCAGCTACAGCCTTTCGCGCCGCAACCTTCTCCAGGGGGTTGGTGCGGTCGGCGCCGCAGCCGCTCTCGGCGGGTGCGCCACGGCCACCAAATCATCGGCCGGCACCCAGACCGGCGGTGCGGTCACCCTTCAGTCCGACCTGTCCTCCCCGCTCGCCGAGAAAGCCATGCAGGCGCTGGTCGCCGCCTACGGTAAGCAGAGCAAGCACAGCCTGATGCTCAACACCATCGCCGCCACCACCTACCAGCCGCTGCTGCCGACGTACTTGACCTCCGCGAACCCGCCGGACATCTACACCTGGTACGCCGGCAACGACGCCGACCACTACTCCAAGCGCGGTCTGCTGCTCGACGTGAGCTCCGTCTGGAACACCATGGGCAACTACCCGCCGGCGTTCAAGGCCCTGAGCACCGACGCCTCGGGCAAGCAGATCTTCGTGCCGACCAGCTACTACTGGTGGGGCGTGTTCTACCGCAAGTCCAAGTTCGCCGAATGGGGCCTGAGCGAGCCCAAGACCTGGTCGGACTTCCTGACGTTGTGCCAGACCATCAAATCCAAGGGCGTCACCCCCATCGGGCTGGGAGCCGGAACCGGCAACGCCTGGGTGGCCTCAGCCTGGTTCGACTACCTCAATATCCGCATCAACGGCGCCCAGTACCACCAGGCCCTGCTGCAAGGACAGCACGCCTTCACCGACCCGCAAGTCGGCAAGGTCTTCGACACCTGGAAACAGGCGCTGCCCTATTTCGACCCGAACGGCACGGCGGTCACCTGGCAGGCCGCTTCGAACCAGCTCATCCAGGGTCAGACCGGCATGCTGTTGACCGGCGCGTTCTTCGCCGACGCCGCGCCCAAGGGGTCGCTGGACGACCTGGACTTCTTCAAGTTCCCGGTCATCGACGCCTCGGTCCCCGACGCCGAGGAGGCACCGACCGACGGCCTGTTCGCCAGCGCGAAGACCGGGAACTCCGCCGCGGTCCTGGACTTCATGACCTGGATGGCCAAGCCCGACGCCCAGAACATGTGGACCCAGACCTCGTCCGGGACCGTCATCCCCGCCAATCCCCAGGCCGCCACGCCGACCTCGCCGCTGGCCAAGAAGGGCCAGACGATGCTGGCCGGCGCCTCGGCCCTGACCCAGTTCTTCAACCGCGACTCCTCCGACGCGCTACAGAACACCGCGAACACCGCGCTCACCAACTTCTTGCAGAACCCCGGCAAGCTTTCCTCGATCCTGTCCACCTGGCAGACCCAGGCCGAGCAGGTGTGGAAGACGGCATGAGTCTGGCCACGACCCCGGCACAGCCTGCGCTCAACGCCGCGGCCCAGCGCCGGACGCGTCGGCCGCGTCGGCCGCGTCGGGGCGGGCCGCTGCGCCCGACCCCGGTCATCATCACGTTCGTCCTGGTTCCCCTCCTGGTCGAGTCGGTCAGCGTGTTCTGGCCGGCGATCCAGGGCTTCTACATCTCGCTGACCAACTGGAACGGCGTCAACGCGCCGACCTTCGCGGGCCTGGGCAACTACCGGCGGATGGTCAGCGACCCGGTGTTCCACAAGGCCCTGACAAACACGGCGCTGTGGCTGGTGCTGTTCGGCGGCATATCCGCCGCCGGCGGTCTCGGCTGCGCGATGTTCCTGCAACGGGAGCGGCGCGGCATCGCCATCTACCGGGCCGCGCTGTTCCTGCCCGTGGTCTTCTCACTCACCGCCACCGCGCTGATGTGGCAGACCCTCTACCAGCCCAACGGCATGATCAACAGCATGCTGTCAACGGTCGGGCTCGGCGGCTGGCAGCACGCCTGGCTGGCGAATCCGCACACAGCGCTGTACGCGCAGATAGTGCCGGCCCTGTGGCGTGAGATCGGCTATGTCATGGTCCTGTACCTGGCCGGGCTCAAGGGCATCGACCCGGCGCTGTACGAGGCGGCGAAAGTCGACGGCGCCTCGCCCTGGCAGCAGTTCCGCAACGTGACCCTTCCGCAGCTGCGCAGCGTCAACGCGGTGGTCCTGTCGGTCATCGTCATCGACTCGCTGCGCTCGTTCGACGTGGTCTGGGCGCTGACCCAGGGCGGGCCCTACAACTCCTCGCAGCTACTGAGCACCTACATGTACCAGACAGCTTTCGTGAACACCGACTTCGGATACGGCTGCGCATTGGCCGTGGCCATCTTCGTGCTCGCCTTCGGCGTCATCGTCGGCTATCTGGTCCGCGCGTTCAAGGAGAGCGACTGATGGCCCTCACCGCCGCGCCGGCCGCCGGCGCCCGCAGACACGGACACAGACCGCTGGGCAGTCGCCTTCGTACTTTCGGCTTCCACGCCGGAGCCAGTGCCCTGTCGCTGCTGTGGTTCGCCCCGATCGCCTTGATCCTGGTGATCAGCCTGCGTTCGACCGATGATGTGCTGGGCCACGGCCTCAACTCCGTTCCTCATTCCTTCGCACCGGGCAACTTCGCCTCGGCGTGGAACGACGGCGGCCTGAAGCAGGCCCTGATCAACAGCGCGATCGTGAGTATCCCGGCGGTGGCGCTGACCCTGCTACTGGCCTCGATGGCGGCGTTCGCTCTGGCTCGCTACCAGGTCCCGCTACGCCGCACACTGCTGCTGGTGATGCTCGGCGGCAACCTGCTGCCCCCGCAGATCCTGCTCGTGCCGGTCGCCAAGCTGACCGAACTGTTCGGGCTGCACGACTCGCTCGCCGCGCTGATCGCGGTGGAGATCGGCTTCGGCCTCGGTTTCTACGTGTTCGTGCTCCAGGGCTTCATGCGCACGATTCCGGCCGAGATCCAGCAGGCGGCGCTCCTGGACGGCGCCGGGCCGTTCACCATCTACTGGCGGATCATCCTGCCGCTGACCCGCCCGGCCCTGGCCGCGCTCGGCGCCCTGTCGTTCACCTGGGTCTTCAACGACCTGCTGTGGCCGATCACGGTGCTGGTGAGCGAGACCAAGATGCCGGTCACGCCCGCGCTGCTGGGCCTGCAAGGCCAGTTCGTGTCGTACTGGAACGTGATCGCCGCCGGCTCGGTGATCGCCGCGATCCCGACGGTCGCCGTGTTCCTGCGTTTCCAACGCCACTTCATCGGCGGCTTGAACCTGGGAGGCGTCAAGTGAACCGCTGGACGTTGCGCACCGCGAACACCTCCTACACCGTCGAGGTGCCCGATCACGGCCGCTGGGCCGAGTTGTCCGCGTGGGGGCCACGGGGCGTGGAGGACGGCCCGTCGCCGCTGGCCGGACACGGCCGCACCCCATTCCGGACAGCGGCCGACGCCGCTCCCGCCGAGTACCTGCCGTTCGGGTTGCGGCCGTTCGGCGGGGCGGAGCTGGACGTGCGACGGCCGGGCGGGGAGCGCGGCAGCTGGTGGCAGTTCGCCGGCGAGCAGCCGACCGAAGGCGCCGGGCTTCGCCTGGCTTTCCTCGACGACCTGCTCGGCCTGGAAGCGGTGCTGTGCTACGAAACCGTTCCCGACACCGACGTGATCCGGCGCTGGGTCGAGCTGACCGGCGTCGGTGCGGACGACCTGCTGCTGGCCCGGTTGGACTCGGCGGCCGTCAACATCCCGGTGCCCGGCGGCGCCCGGCTGACCTACCTGGTCGGCCAGTGGGTCCAGGAATTCCAGCTCAAGCACATCCAGGTGGAACGCGGCACGTTCGCCATCGGCAGCACCCAAGGTGTGTCAGGGCACGAGTACGCGCCCTGGATCGCCGCGCAGGACGCCGCGCAGCCGGCCGGCCCGGCCACACCGACTTGGGGAATCTCGCTGGCCTGGTCAGGATCCTGGCACATCGACGCCTCGGTCGACTCCGGCCGCCTGCTGCGGTTGCGCGCCGGCCGCGAGCCGCACGAGGGCGAAGTGCTCCTGCCGGCCGGCGGCACGCTGATCACGCCGCAGCTGCTGCTCGCGTTCAGTGCCGAAGGGCTCGGCGGCCTGGCCCGCGTCTGGCACACCCACGAGCGGCTGGAGAGCGGGCCGCGCGGCCGGCGCCCCAGGCCGGTCCTCTACAACTCGTGGGAGGCCACCGGCTTCGCCGTCGAGCAGGACGGACAGCTCGAACTCGCCCGAACCGCCGCCGCCATCGGCGCCGAGCTGTTCGTCGTCGACGACGGGTGGTTCGCCAACCGACCGGACGACACATCAGGCCTTGGCGACTGGGAACCCGACCGCGACGCATTCCCCGACGGGTTCGGCGCCTTCATCGGCCGGATTCGGGATCTCGGCCTGGACTTCGGGCTCTGGGTGGAGCCGGAGGCGGTCAGCCCCGGCTCCCGCCTGCTCGCCGACCATCCGGACTGGATCTACCGGGTCGAAGGCCGCCCGGCGACGCTGATCCGAAACCAGCTGCTGCTGAACCTGGGTCGCGACGACGTCCGCAAGCACGTCCTGACGTGGCTCGACAAGTTGCTGCACGACTACCCGATCAGCTATCTGAAGTGGGACATGAACCGACCGCCGACGGAGCGCGGACGACCGGTCAGCCCACTGCCACGCCCCGCTGACCTGGACGCCGCACACGTGGCCAACTACCACCACATCCTCGCCGCACTGCGCACCGGACACCCGCACGTGATGATCGAGGGTTGCGCAGGCGGGGGCGGACGTGCGGACGCGGCCGCGATCGCCGCGACCGACGTCGTCTGGCCCAGCGACAACACCGGTCCCCAGGACAGGCTGACCATCCAGCACGGCTTCCTGCACGCCCACTCCCCTCACGTGATGAGCTCCTGGGTGACCGACTCCGCAGGGTTCTTCGACACCCGGCCCCGGTCGCCGCGATTCAGGTTCGTCACCGCCATGGCCGGCGTCCTCGGCATCGGCGCGGATATCAGAGCCTGGACGGTCGAGCAGAGAGCCGAGGCCGCGCGCTGGATCACCTGGTACAAGAAGTGGCGTGCGACGATCCATCACGGCGCCGTGCATCTGCTCGGCGCACCGAGTGACGACACCTGCGGCGTGCAGTACTCCGCGCCCGACGGGTCACACGAGATCGTCCTGGCCTGGAACAGCGGGCTACTCAATGGTCTGCCACAGCTTCCCGGACGCCCGGACCGGCTGCGGCTGCACGGACTGGAACCGGCTGCGCGGTACCAGGATGAAGCGACGGGCTCGACGTACAGCGGCGCTCATCTACTGCACGCGGGATTGCCCTGCGCGTGGCGCACCGACTTCGACGCCGACGCGGTGGTGCTACGGCGATGCTGATGTCTGCGAACAAGACGGGAGTACGGGTATGAGCGAGTCGGGGCCCGGCGGCTTCACCGGAGGCGTCGCCATCGTGACCGGTGCGGCGTCCGGCATCGGCGCGGCGACCGCGGAACGGCTCGCGGCGCACGGCGCCGCCGTGGTTCTGGCCGACGTCTGCGAGCACGGCGCGGCGGTCTCCCGGCGGATCGGCGAGCTCGGAGGCCGCGCGACATTCGTGCAGGCCGACGCCGCCGACGAGGACGACTGGTCTCGCGTCCGGTCCGCGGCGCGCGCCTACGGCCGGGTCGACGTCCTGGTCAGCAACGCTTTCACCGTCGACGTCGCCGCTGTCCATGAGACGAGCCGCGCCTCGTGGGACCGGCAGCTGGGGGTCAATCTCACCGGCGCGTTCCTCGGCGTGCGCACGGTGCTGCCGGATCTGCGCGAAGGCGGCGGCGCCGTCGTGCTGGTCTCCTCGGTGCACGCCCGATTCGGCATTCCCGGTCACCCCGCCTACGCGGCCACCAAGGGAGCGCTGGTCGCGCTCGCCGGGCAGCTCGCCGTCGAATACGCGCCGAGTATCCGGGTCAACGCAGTGCTGCCGGGCCCGATCATGACTGGTGCGTGGGACCGGGTACCGGAGGCCGACCGGCAACAATCGGTGCGGGCGACGCCGGCGGGCCGGTTCGGCACGCCGGAGGAGGTCGCGGCGGCCATCGCCTTCCTGGCCGGTCCCGGGGCCTCGTTCATCACCGGGACGGCCCTGGTCGTCGACGGCGGCTGGTCGGTCGCCAAGGCGTCAGCGTGAGCTTGGAAAAACTAGCAACTAAGGACGCGTAATACATGTCGCTTTACGGGAATCGCGGGCTGCACGGCCAGACCGTGGACGCCATCGCTCGCCGCGTGCTCAGCGGCGAGCTGCCCGAAGGGGCCACTCTCGACATCGAGGCCTTGCAGCGGGAGCTCGGCGTCAGCCTCACCGCGCTGCGCGAATCCCTCAAAGTGCTGGCCGCCAAGGGCCTGGTCGGCGCGCGGCAAAAGCGCGGAACCTTCGTACGGGAACGATCCGAGTGGAACCTGCTCGACCCGGACGTGCTGCGCTGGCAGTTCAGCGCGCAGGCGGACACCAAGCTGCTCGGCAGCCTGGACGAGGTGCGCGGCATCATCGAACCGGCCGCGGTGCGCCTGGCAGCCTCGCGCCGCACCGAGGAGGACCTGACCCGGCTGGACGAGGCGCTCGAGGCGATGGCCGGCGCCCACGACTCGGCCGGCGAGATCGAATCAGACCTCGCCTTTCACCGTGCCCTGCTGTCCGCGACCCACAACGAGCTCCTGGACCGCATGCAGGGTGTACTCGAATCCGCGCTGGCCGCCCGCGACCAGCTCGTTCACGGGGCCGAGGGAACCACCGACGACCCGGTGCCCAGTCACCGGGCGGTGCTGGACGCCGTGCGCCGCCAGGACGCCGGCGCTGCCGAGCAGGCGATGCGCGCATTGCTGGACAAGGCGGCCAGCGACGAACAGCGGATCCACCCGGGAACGGACGACTGATGAAGATAACCCGCGTCGAGACGTTCCTGGTGCCGCCGCGCTGGCTGTTCTGCCGGATCGAGACCGACGAAGGAGTCGTCGGGTGGGGCGAGCCCGTAGTCGAGGGACGCGCCGAGGTTGTGCGCGCGGCGGTCGAGGTGCTGTCCGAATACCTGATCGGCCAGGACCCGCTGCGCATCCAGGACCACTGGCAGGTCCTGACCAAGGCCGGGTTCTATCGGGACGGGCCGGTCCTGAGCAGCGCCGTCGCGGGAATCGATCAGGCCCTGTGGGACATCGCGGGCAAGGCCTACGACGCGCCCGTCTACGCCCTGCTCGGCGGTCCCGTCCGCGACCTGGTCCGCGTCTACGCCTGGGTCGGCGGCGACGAGCCCGCCGAACTGGCCGACGCGATCGCCGCGCAGGTCGACGCCGGCTTCACGGCCGTGAAGATGAACGCCAGCGGACGCATGTCGCCGATCGCGACCTCGGGGGAGATCGACGCGGTCCTGGCCCGCGCGACCGCGGCCCGCGAGGCCCTGGGCCCGGACCGCGACGTGGCCATCGACTGCCACGGACGCGTCACGGTGCCCACCGCGCGGCGGATCCTGCCGGAACTGGCTGCGATCCGGCCGCTGTTCGTCGAGGAACCGGTGCTCCCGGAGCATCACCACGCGCTGGCATCGCTGGTCCAGGCCAGCCCGGTGCCGCTGGCGACCGGCGAGCGGATCTACGGCCGGGCCGGATTCCTCCCCGTGCTCCAAGCCGGAGTCGCGGTCGTGCAGCCCGACTTGTCGCACGCGGGCGGGATCAGCGAGGTGACCAGGATCGCCTCCCTCGCCGAGACGTTCGGGGCACTGCTCGCCCCGCACTGCCCGCTGGGGCCGATCGCCCTGGCCGCCAGCCTGCAGGTCGGATTCGCCACCCCCAACCTGCTGATCCAGGAGCAGAGCCGCGGCATCCACTACGACAAGGAGGCCGATCTGCTCTCCTACGTCGTGGATCCCGAGCCGTTCCGCTTCGTCGACGGCCACGCCGTCCGCGGACCCGCACCGGGCCTGGGGATCACGGTGGACGAGGCAGCAGTGCGCGCCGCCGACCAGAACGCGGCGCACCGCTGGCGCAATCCGGTGTGGCGTCATCACGACGGGTCCCTGGCCGAATGGTGAGCCGGACTGTTCCGCTGGCCGTGCGGGTCGAACCCGCGCTCGGCGGCCGATGGGCATCCCTGCGCGGCGGCGGGCGGGAGTGGCTGTGGCACAGGGACGAACCACACCGTGCGCAGGTGGTCCCCGGCGACGGATTCGTCGACGCCGGCGGGCTGGAGGAGTGCGTGCCGACGGTACGCGGACGGCCCGACCACGGCGACGCCTGGAGTCGCCCGTGGACCGCCGCCGACGACTCAGGGCTGGTATACGCGGTGCGCTGCCCGGATTTCGAACTCACCCGCGGTATCGACACCTCGTCCGGCTCGGTCGTCGCGGACTACCGGCTGGTCGCGGAGCCCGGATTCCGGTTCGTGTGGGCCGCACACGCTCTGCTCGACATCAACGGCAACGGCAACGGCAACGCCGACGCTGACACACACGCCCGGCTGCGCATCACCGGGAATCCGACGACGCGCCTGTTCCCGGAAGCCGCGCAGCACCTGGACCGCCCCTGGCCGACAGCCGCCCGGTGGATCGAAGGGGCCTGGCCCACGCCGGCCGGCCTGCGCATGGACACTCTCGGGCCCGACGACGGCAGCGCGGTCGGAGCCGTCATCAACGCCCCCAGCGTTGTCGTCGAGGACGGCCCGGACCGACTGCACCTGGCCGTGACCGCCGACGGACAGCCGACGTCGATCGCGGTATGGCGCAACCTCGGCGGGTTCCCGGCCGAAGCCCCCTACCGCAGCATCGGCGTGGAGCCGATGCTCGGCCGCGTCTTCGACCTCGACGACGCGGCAGACGAAGACTGCGCCGTCGTGCCGGCGGCCGGCGAGGTGCGCTGGCAGTTGACCATCACCGCCCACCGACTCCAGGAGGGAACCGAACCCCATGGATCTTTCAACCACACTGCGTGAGCGACGCCTCATGGCCATCGTGCGCGGCACGCACGCCGAAGCCGCCCTGGAGACCATCCGCGTTCTCGCCGCCGAAGGCATCGGCCTGATCGAGGTCTCGCTCACCTCAGAGCAGGCGCTCGACGTCATCGCCCGTGCGCGCGACGAACTCGGACCGGACGCGGCTCTCGGCGCCGGAACCGTGGTCAGCGCGCAGGACGCACGCCGGGCACACGCCGCCGGGGCCGGCTTCGTCGTCACCCCCGGCTTCGGCGACGGCGTCCGGCAGGCCCGTGACCTCGGCCTGCCCATGATCGTCGGCGCGCTCACGCCCACCGAGGTGATCGCCGCGCTGGATGCGGGCGCGGACGCGGTGAAACTGTTTCCGGCAGCGGCGATGGGCGGCCCGGAGTATCTCCGTGCTCTGCGAGCCCCGTTCCCCGACGTGCCCTTCGTCCCGGTCGGCGGCGTCGACGCCGACTCCGGCCGCCGCTACCTGGAGTACGGCGCGCCGGCTGTCGGCGTCGGCAGCCCCCTGATCGGCGACGCGGCGGACGGCGGCGACCCGGGTGCCCTGCGCGCGCGGATCAAGGCCTTCCTGAGCGCCACAGCGCAGGCCCCCCGATGACGGATGCGCCGTGGCGCCCGGCGACTCGCGATGGTGAGCACATCGTCGCCTGCGTCGGCGAGACGATGGTCTCCTTCGTCCCGCCCGACGGTTCGGCCCAGGACACGGCCGACACTCTCAACCTCGACATCGCCGGCGCCGAGTCGAACGTGGCCATGTACCTCGCCGCCCACGGCATCAGTGCCCGCTGGATCTCGCGACTCGGCGACGACGCGTTCGGCCGCCGCATCCTGGCTCGCGTACGCGCCGCGGGAGTCGACGTGTCGGGCACCCGGACAGACCCGACCCGACCCACCGGGCTCCTGTTCAAGGACCCCGTGTTCAAGGACCCCGCGTTCGAGGACCCCGCGTTCGAGGACCCCGAGGCCGACGGCCGGAACGGAACCAAAGTCACCTACTACCGCCGCGGATCAGCAGCCTCCGCCATGGATCCGGCCCTCCTCGACGAGCCGGCGTTGCGCACCGCGACGTTATGGCACTTCACCGGCATCACCCCGGCCCTGTCCGAGGACTGCCGGCGCCTGGTGGAGTCAGCACTGACCGGCGCCCACGCGACCGTCAGCTTCGACGTGAACTACAGACCGGCCCTGTGGCAACGTCCGCCCGTCGAGCCACTCCACGCTCTGGCACAGGCCGCCGACATCGTGTTCGTCGGGCTTGACGAGGCACAAGCCTTGTGGGGAGCAGACCTTCGCGAGCCCACAGACGTCAGAACCCTCCTTCCCTCGCCCCGCATCCTCGTCGTCAAGGACGGCCCCCGCTCGGCAACGGCGTTCTTCGGCGACAAGCACACGAGCGTGCCCGCACTACCCGTCAACGTGATCGAACCAGTCGGCGCCGGCGACGCATTCGCAGCCGGCTTTCTCGCGGGGCTGCTGCAAGCCGAACCCATCGACCGGTGTCTCCGACTCGGACACATCACCGCAGCCTCGGCACTCACAGTGAGCAGCGATCACGGACCACTGCCACCACGCACAACCGTTGACCGACACCTTGGGCTGTCAGCACGTGACTGGGCCGGCACCCCCTTGACCGCGTGATCAACCAGCAGACATCCGCATCGCCATGCGTCACAGGGCACGATCACCGGCGCCGAGTCTGTCCGGCACCCACAGCACCACCGCTGGTGACCCTGCGGGGCGGTACCGCACGGGTTGCCGATGCCGAGGGTCGCGATGCCAAGCGTCGCGATGCCGGCGGGCCAGGCCGGCAGCCTGAGCCACTGCTTCAGTGCGTTCGCCTCGGCCTCCCGGCGTACCTCACCCGCTTTGCGCCCTTTGTGCCCGCCGCTCCTTGTGACGCCTGCTCGCGTGCTCCACCACCGCGATCAGCACTTCCTTCCCGGAAGCGCGCTCTCGTGCGTCGCAAAGCACCACCGGGGTGCCGGGGTCCAGGTCCAGCGCCTGCTCGACCTCCTCGCAGCGGTAGCGGCGGGCGCCGTCGAAACTGTTCACCGCGACGATGAAAGGGATGTCGCGGTGCTCGAAGTAGTCCACGGCGGCGAACGAGTCCTCCAGCCGCCTGGTGTCGGCCAGCACGACCGCGCCGAGCGCCCCCTGGGCGAGTTCGTCCCAGAGGAACCAGAATCTGTCCTGGCCCGGGGTGCCGAACAGGTACAGGGCGAGGCCTTCGCGGATGGTGATGCGGCCGTAGTCCAGCGCGACCGTGGTGGTGCGCTTGCGGTTGACGCTCGCCGTGTCGTCGACCGAGCGGCCGGCTTCGGACAGGGGTTCCTCGGTGCGCAGCGGGCGGATTTCGCTCACCGCACCGACCATGGTGGTCTTGCCGACGCCGAAACCGCCCGCGACCAGGATCTTCAGGGCGACGTAGGAGGATGCCTGCCCGTCAGAGCGCGCGGAGTCCATCGAGTACCTCCTGCAGTAGGCGTTCGTCCGGCATCCGGTCCGGCACCAGGGGCCGGCTCACGTGGATCAGCCCGACCTCCAGGAGATCGGAGAGGATGACGCGGGTGACCCCGATCGGCAGGTCGCAGTCCGCTGCGAGATCCGCCACGGAGCGGGCACCGCGCGCGGTCAGGTCGAGCACCGCGGTGTGCTCCGGCCCGAGCGTCGGGTCGTTCCGGTACCGGGCCGGGTCGGGGGGCGCGCTGATCAGGGCTATGAGATCGAAGACCTCCTGGCGCGGTCGGGCGCGGCCGCGGGTGAGGGCGTACAGCCGCACCAGCGGTCCCGCGTCTTCGTCGTACCAGCGTTGCTGTCCGGGGTCGTCGTTCACGCCGGTGGCGCACCCATTCCATCGGGAGTGCGGCTCGGGTAGTCGGACGCCTCGCCCGCGGACTCCCCCGTCGCCGCCGAGCGCGGCGGCGCGGTCAGATGCTCGCCGACCCGCCGCACCATCCGTGCCATCTCATAGGCGATCAGCCCGACGTCGGCCCCGGCGTCGCTGAACACGGCCAGGCAGGCCCCGCCGCCGGCCGCGACCACGAACAGGAAGCCCTGGTCGAACTCGATCATCGTCTGCCGCACCGGTCCGCTGCCGAAGTGCCGCGTCGCGCCCTTGGCCAGGCTGTGCAGGCCGGAGGCGACGGCCGCGAGGTGTTCCCCGTCCTCTCTGGAGATCTTCGCCGAGGTGGCGACCGCCAAGCCGTCGGCCGACAGCACGACGGCGTGCCGGATCATCGGGACCCGAGTGGACAGCTCATCGAGCAGCCAGCCCAACTCGGACCGCCCGGGTGTGGCCGTGCTGGTCACGCGTACTCCTTCGGGTCAGGCGCGCCGCGCCCGCGGGTCCAGCCCTGCTGAAGCGCGGTCATGGTGTCGCGGACGGTTTCCGGGGACCGGCGCGGAGCGGCGGCGTCGGCCGATGTATCAGTGGCCTGACTCTCTGGAAGAGGCGCGCGAAGCTGGGTGGCGAGGCTGGCCTGGCGGACGCGGCGGGGAAGGCCGTTCACGCCGACGGGATGGGCCGGCTCGCCTGTCGCGTAGGCCGGTCCGCCTGTCGCGTAGGCCGGTCCGGCCGTGGCGTAGGCCGGTTCGGCACGCGGGTCGCCGGCCGTGGCGTAGGCCGGTTCGACACGCGGATCCGCAGGGGTCTGGGAACCAGAGGCACGGTCAGGGCGGATCCCGGAGGCGTTGTCATGCGCGGCGGTGTCGTCATCGTCCAGCAACGCCTCAGCACGTGTCAGCATGCTGTCTTGCGGCTCGGCGTCGTCGTCGGCGGCCATCATCGTCGCCGGCAGCACCAGGATGGCGACGGTCCCCTGCGCACCCTCTTGTGCGCTCTCCCCGGTTCTCGAACGCAGCGCGACCTCGACTCCGTGCCGTCGAGCCAGCCGGCTCACCACGTAGAGTCCGAGCCGGTCGCTCTCGAACAGGTCGTCCGGACGTGAGTCGGCGATCCGCCGGTTTGCCTCCTGCAGAGCCGACCGCCCCATGCCCAACCCGTGGTCCTCGACCTCGATCACGCAGCCGGAGGTGACCAGCCGTCCGCGGACCACCACCCGGCTGTGCGGCGGTGAGAAGGCCGTCGCGTTCTCCACGAGTTCGGCGACCAGGTGGGTCAGGTCGGCCACCGCGCCGCCGGCCACCGCGACCGGCGGCATCCGCCGGACGTCGACCCGGGCGAAGTCCTCGACCTCGGCCGCCGCGGCACGGACGACGTCCATCAGCGGGACCGGACGACGCCATCCGCGGCCCGGCGGTGAGCCGGACAAGATGATGAGGCCCTCCGCGTGCCGCTGCATGCGCGTGGCCAAGTGGTCCAAGCGGAACAGGTCCTCCAACTCGCCGGGATCGTCGACCCGCCGCTCCATCGTCTCCAGCAGCGCCAGCTGCCGGTGGACCAGGGTCTGGCTGCGCCGGGCCAGGTTGCGGAAGACCCCCGCGACGCCGCTGATCACCTCGGCCCGCTCGACCGCCGCCTGCAGCGCCGCATGCTGGACCACCGCCAGCGCCTCGGTCACCTGCCCGATCTCGTCCTCTCCGGAGCCGCCGGCCACCGGAACCGGTGCCTCCAGGGCCAGATCGATCTCCTGCCCGGACCGCAGCCGGGCGATCGCCGCGGGAAGTCGCCGTCCGGCCAGATCGAGCGCGGAGTCCCGCAGCACCACGAGTTCGACCACCAGCCGCTGGCCGATCCGGACCGATATCAGAAGGCTGACGACGATGGCGACCAGACCCAGCCAGGCGGCGACGACCACGCCGGTGGAGGCGGTGTGGGTGGCACGGACCGCGTCGAGTGTGCTTCGCACGGCCTGCGCGTCGGAGACCGCGCCGGTGTAGGCGGTGTAGGCGTCGATGGCCGGGATCGCTCCGGTGGCGACTCCGGCCCGGAGTCCGGGCAAGCCGGCGAAGTCGGCCATCAGAGTATTGATGCTGGAGGCGACGGAGGGCACCCCCGTGATCTCCACGTGCGCCGCCTGCACACCGGAGCGCACCGACCCGATCGCCGCGTCCGTCGCCGACTCCTGCGCTGTCGGCGCAGGCCTGTGCCCCCCGAGCAGGCCGACCACAGCGGACCGCTCTGCTTGCAGCGCGGTGATCGTCTGGCTGAGCGGCACCTGCACGCGCGCCTGGATTCTGCTGACCTGCTGGACGGTCAGCGCGTCACCCGCCACGGTGACCATGGCCAGACCCCACAACGCCATGAGTGCCACCACGGGGACCATCAGCAGCGACACGATCTTCGCGCGGACCGAGCGGGGCCGCAGCATGTGCCGGACGACGCCGGACCCGCCGGCGCCGCCCGAGGGCTGAGCACTCGCGCCGTCCACGACGACTCCGCTCACGCCCGGAGCCCCGGCTAAAGCAACCTCCTGAGAAGCGAACGACTCTGCCCGCCGGTGTCGGCCGCCGGCGCTACGCGCGTTCACCGGTGCTGCGCCGGGTCGGTCGGCACCGGAGAAAGACCTCCAGGTCCGGCACTAGACAGGGTTCTGACTCGCTGTCGCCCAGCCGCCGCACTACCCGAGCCCTCCTGCGCGGTCAGCGACAAAGCAACGAACGCCGAGGCCAGGAACAGGTACGACCCGAGCATGACCGTCATCGGCACGATGAAATCCGTTCCGGAGGTTCCGTTGGGAGCCGCCCCGTTGGCGACGACGTCGACCCGCGCGGCCGCCATACCCGTGTAGTGCATGGCGCTGACCGCGACACCCATGATCAGCGAGGCGCCGACGGCAGCGATCGGCGAGGAGACGGTCAGCGCGGAATGCAGTGCCGCCGTGGCGGCGACTATCGCGATGACCACTGACACGGCGACCATCCGCGCGTCGTAGTGCACCGTCCCACTGATCCGCATGGCGTTCATACCGATGTAGTGCATCGCGGCGACGCCGATACCGGTGATGAGTCCCCCGAGAACGACCGAGCGGCGCCGCGAGCGGCCGTAGCCGACGGCCAGGACGCCGATCCCGACCATGCCGATGGAGACCAGGAGGCTGACAACCGTGAGGAAGGTGTCGTAGCGGATCGCCGTACCACTGATGGAGAAGCCGAGCATGGCGATGAAGTGCATCGTCCAGATGCCGGTTCCGATGGCGACGGCGGCCGACGCCAGCCACCGGAGTCGGCGGCGACCGGTCGCGGCCTGCGCACGCACCATACACCGCAACCCGAGCGCGGCACCGACACAGGCCATCAGATACGACAGGATCGGGGTAACCCATCCGAAGCCTAATTCGGTCGTCGACCCCATCGGTCCCACGATGCCTCCTGCACTGTTGATTCTTATCGAGCGTCTTTCGCGGTGGCAGGCCGGGCACAGACAATGGCACGCCTTTTGCGCGCGTCGCAAGGTTTTTCGAAAACAGGGCCCTGGCCTGGGGCGATGGCCGAGTGACCGATTGTTTACAGGTAAAACAAGGGTCAAATATATGGCTGTGAATGGCAAACCGGCACTGTGATTGAGTTCACTGGGAAGGCATGGCGTCACCGGTGCGACGAGCAGAGGGCAAGCGCGCGCCGGACGCTGGAAAGCCGCACGTCCGCAAGCCACTCAAGCCGGCGACAATCCGGAAGATTCACTTTCTATCCGCCGAGCCGTGCCGGTCATCGACGACGACCAAATCAGCGCCATCTGGCGCGGGTGCCAACAGCAGGTCGTCGCCGCAGAACCCATCGAACCCGTGATGCCCGCCGAGGCCGCCCCTGGGGCTCACCACAACGCGTAGAGGGGTCCGCGCCACGGTCGCCGGCGCGGAGGAATCACTGAAATGAGTTGCCGGCCCTGCGCATGTGAGGCAGCCCCGATCCGTCGACCGCTGATGCACGCATGTCCACGTAGGAAGCGTCGGCACCGCCGATGGCGTTGAGCGCTCGTTTGATCTGCTGGGTGATCTCGTAACGCTGCGTGGTTGGTATCGCCAAGTCCGTCCACACCGTCCAGCGGCCACTGAAGCGCGTCCCAGGCGGCGGTCGCTCCAGCCGGGTCGCGAAGCGGATGACAGTCGCCGCTTGTCGGTACCCTTGCTGTTCCAGCAGTCGGGCCGCGTGCGTGATCAGTTCATGGTCGGCGGTCTTCTCCTCGGCCCCGCCCGCATCCGGCGGCTCTGTCGCCGCCGTTTGGGCAGCGCCTTGATATGGCATCGGTTCACTCCTTCGTCATCGGATCAGGTCGGCCGCCGGTGCGGAACCGATCGAGTTCGGTGCGAGTGAGGCGGGTCCAAGGGTGATCGGCCCCGAACAGCCGGAGACGTTCGGCGAGGATGGTCTCCAGCAGGCGGGTGGCCCGCGCCGGATCGCCGGCGCGGCCGACGAAGTTGGCGTGGCCGTTGCGGCTGTTGAACGTGTGCGGGTGGGTGTGCCCGAGCACTCGGGTGCGATCCAGGACGATGATCTCGAACAGCGCGGCGGCCTGCACCGGGTCGCCGACGTGACCCAGGAAGCGCGCGTGGCCGTTGCGGCTGCCCAGCGTCAGGGGGTGGTCTGGGTCCAACCACTTCGTGCAGTCGGCGATGAGTTTCCGGTAGGCCGCCACCGCCTGGCAGTAGCGGCCCGACATGCCGATGGCCCGGATCATGCTGCTCTTGGCGGCGAGCAGCGCCGGGTGCCGCGGCCCCAGGATGCGCCGAGTGTCGGTGACCAGCGACCGCAGCAGCGCGGCCGCGCGGCGCGGGTCGCCCGCTTCGCAGATGAAGTCCGCGTAGTAGCGGCGGTGCAGAAGGGTGATGGGGCTGTCGGGCGCGTAGGTCCGCAGGTAGCTCTCGTCGTGCATCAACTCCGCCATGAGCAGCGCCGCCCCTTGCGGATCACCCGCCTCGCCGACGAACCGCGCCCGGCCGTGCCGGCTGGCCAGGGTGTCCGGGTGGCCGGGGTCCAGGACCGCCAGGCAGTCGGTGATGAGCGATTCGAACAACGCGGCGGCCTCGGCGGCGCGGCCGGACTCGCCGAGGAAGTGCGCGTGGTGGCGGCGGTTGTTCAGCGTGTAGCGCTTATAAGGACCCTGAAGACGGGTCCGGTCGGCGACCAGCTGCTCGAACAGGCTCGCCGCTCGCGCCGGGCGTCCGGCCTCGCCGGTGAAGTAGGCCAGCCCGAAGCGGACGCTGAGGATGTGCGGATGATCGGCGTCGAACCGTTGGAGCCATTCGGCCAGGAGGGCTTCGTAGAGTCCGATGGCCCGTCGCGGATCTCCGGCCTGGCCGACGAAGAACGCATGGGTGCTGCGGCTGCGCATGGTGAGTTCGTGGTCGGCGCCCAGGACGCGAGTGTTGTCGGCGATCACTTCCTCGAGGAGCCGCACGGAAAGTTCGACTCGGCCGGCCATGCCAAGGCACCGAGCGTAGACGGTGCGGTCCGCCAGGGTCTGAGGCGCGTCGGGCCCATGGATCCGGACGGACTCCTCGAAGAGAGCGGCGAACAGCGGCACTGCCCGCTGGGGATCTCCGGCTTCGCACACGCACCGCGCGTAGGAACGCCGCGCTTTCGGATCGCTCTCGTTCCCGTTCACCGCTCGTTCCAAGGCCCGCATCGCGTGAACGAAATCGTCGCGCGCGAACGCGGTGACGCCGAGGTTGAAGGCGCCGGCCGCGTCGACGTGCTCGATCAGCATGCGCCAGGTCTCCTCCGGGATGCGCGGCGGCAGGTTCTCGGCCTCCACCGAATCGTGAAGGTAGTCGAAGGACAGGTAGGTATCGCCGTCCCGGGGCAGCAGCAGGCTCGACGTGGCGTGCAGCGGCTTCGTCGCCCAGTCGAGCGCCTCGGCCCACGGCTCGGGGCGCAGCGCCTGGCCTCCGCGGCGGGCCAGGTAGACCTCGTGGAGATCGCGGAGCAGCACGAGGGGAAGCGGCTGGTGGTAGCCCGCCCGGCGCGCGTCGATGGCCGCCGCCACCAGGGCCGCGCCGCGCGGATGGCTCTCCGGGCCCCAGGCGTCGCGCCAAGCACTGAGCAACTCCGGTGCGGCGGCCAGGTATTCGGCCACGCCGCGGCGGCCGGCGTGCGCGTGTTTCACAGCGGCCGCGATGCGGGCGTCCGCGATCAGGGCGTGCGCCCGGGCGATCTCACCCGGGCTCCAGATGCGGTCCAGCCGGTGCTCGCGGGCGAGGTGGACGACGTCCCGGCCGCTGCACACCACGTCGTGGATGAGATCGCCTTCGACGGCGGCGTGCCGGGCGCTGAACCGGGCGTGGGCGTTGCTACTCATCGTGGCGACGATGATGATCCGGCGCCGCGGGTCGTCGATCATCCGCTGGACCATGCCGACGTTGAGCCCGCCGCTGCCCAGGTACAGGTCGAGATCGTCCAGCCACACCACGACTCCCCGGTTGTGGCAGATCTCGGGGATGAGCGCCGCCAGAGACTGCCGGTTCACCGGGAACACAAGCTTGTATCCCGGCAGCAGATCCCGGACCGCCTCGTAGGCGGCCCGGGTCTTGCCTGCCGTGGACTCCCCGACCACCAGGACGAATCCCGTCCCCTTCCGCACGTCCGCGCGGATTCCCGGGGTCGCGTCGCGCTCCACGAACGGCGGCGCGGAACCGGTGTCGTCGGCCGCCAAATGGACGCCGAGGGCGACCGGGTTGTGGCAGTCGCGCACCCGGACCGGCCGGCCGCGGCGGCTCAGGCGCAGGTGGTCGGCCAGCGCGTCCTTCCTCCTCAGCTTCCCGTCGAGGGCGTCGCCGGTGTTGGTCAAGGCACCCGCGAGTCGCGTGATCACCGTTCCCGCGGGACCCAGCAGAGTGAACACTCCTGTTTTCATGAGCGACCCCAGCGCTCGGACCAGCACCACAGCCGCCCTGAGGACACCGTGGCCGCGGCCCCGCCGCCATGCGACGTGTTTCATGACGCCACACCCCCTTCACCCGGAACGGCCCAGCCGGCTCGGTCCCGGTACCGCAAGCCTGCCGTCGCCGGCACGCGGCCGAACCTCCTGTGGGATAACTCGCACAGGTCAGGACGAGGGACTACGAAGGCAGGGCAATCCTCGGACACCCTCGGACATAGATCAATGAGGGCTGATACCTGCGAAAAGGGGCGATCACAAAGATTCGGTAACGAACTCACCGGTAGCGCGACCAGCTGTGAGCCGCCGGTCCTACCGTGCGCTCAAAGGGCACTGCCCGCCGTGGTGCTTGAGGGGGGCCTCATGTCGCACGACCAGCCATCGCCACGTACTTCGCCTGATCCCGACGTCATCGTGACGGCGCGCGACTTCGGCAGGGAACTGACACTCGCCAGGGAGTCGACCGGACTGACGGTCCGGGAACTGGCGGACAAGGCCTCGGTACCGACGAGCACAGTGCAGGGCTACTTGAGCGGAGAGCATCTTCCGCAACCCACGTATCCGGAACCGTTCAAGCGGATCCTGGCCGTGTGCGGTGAAGGCTCGGAGGCCACTGTCCGGAAGTGGCTGGACGCCTTGACCCGGGCCAGGCGCGCGCCGGGACGCAGGCCCTCCACAACCAGGAATCCGTATCGGGGCCTGATCAGCTTCGAGCAAGAGGACGCCGCGTGGTTCCACGGCCGCGAGGACATCACCGGCGAGATCGTCAGCCGGATCGAGCAGCGGGCGGAAACCGGCGGCGGCCCGCTCGTCGTCACCGGACCGTCCGGAGCAGGCAAGTCGTCGCTGTTGCGCGCGGGCGTCCTGCCCGCATTGCGCGAGCGGGGCTACGAGGGCATCTTGCTGACTCCCGGCGCTCACCCGCTGGACGAACTCGACGCCGTGGCCGCCGGCTCCGGGACCTCCGGGACCTCCTCGACGGTACGGGTGCTCGTCGTGGACCAGTTCGAGGCGGTCTTCGCCCGCGAGATCTCCGGCGAAGACCGGCACTCGTTCATCAATGCCCTGTGCCGGCCGCGCGCGGCGGGTACGCGCGAGCGCACGGGTGCCGTGGTCGTTCTGGGAATCCGCGTCGACTTCTACCCGCAAGCCCTTCGGCATCCCCTGCTGGCCGCCGCGGTCCACACCGATCAGGCCGTCGTGGAACCCATGACCGCGATCGAACTGCGCCGAGTCATCACCGAGCCGGCGCGCCAGGCGAAGCTCGACGTCGAGCCGGGGCTGGTCGACCTCGTCCTGCGCGATCTGGCTCCCCGGACAAGCGGCTTC
The DNA here is from genome assembly GCF_015356865.1 of Catenulispora pinisilvae. Classification (GTDB taxonomy): domain Bacteria; phylum Actinomycetota; class Actinomycetes; order Streptomycetales; family Catenulisporaceae; genus Catenulispora; species Catenulispora pinisilvae. The sequence goes on along the minus strand of NZ_JAAFZA010000069.1, from coordinate 19,593 downwards.
ACCTCCGGCGGGATCCACGATGCCGGGGCGCTGCCGCTGCTGTCGCACGCACTGGCCGCGGCCTGGGAACGGCATCGGGGCGGCAAGCTGACCATCGCGGACTACCTCGCCGTCGGCGGTATCACCGGCTCGATCGCCCAGACGGCCGACACGGTGTTCGCCGCGCTCACCGAGCGCCAGCAGCAGGCTGCCAGGCGGCTGTTCCTGAGGCTGGTGCGGACCGAGGACGACAGCGCCGACACCCGGCGCCGGGTCCCGCTCAGCCAGGTAGCGGCCGGCGACGACGACGCGGAGGCACAGGACGACCAGGAGGTCCTCGACCGGTTCATCGCGGCGCGCTTGATCACGACCGGCGACGACACCGTGGAGATCACCCACGAGGCCCTGCTGACGGCCTGGCCGCAACTCGTCGACTGGCTCGACGGCGATCGGGACTGGCGCCGCCGGCACCACAGACTCAAGAGGTCCGCGGAACAGTGGTATGAAGCGGATGAGGATCCTGATCTGCTCGTTCGAGGCGGAACCCTCCAGATCGCCCGGGAGTGGGCCGAGGATCGCGACCACCGCGGCGACCTCGGCGTGCTGGATCGGAAATTCGTCGAGGCGAGCATTCGGCACCAAGTGCAGGAGGAGGTTCGAGAGCAGCGCCGAGTTGGGCGCCGCTACCGATTCCTCGCTCTCTTGGCTGTCGTGACGGTCATCGCCGGGAGCCTCGCGGTCTTCGCTCGGCAACAGCAGCTGACAGGTGAGCGCGAGCAAGCACAGGCGTCGTCCCAGCAGGTCGCGAGCCAGGCTGACGCGCTGCGTGACCACAAGGTGTCAGTGTCGATGCAGTTGGCCCTGGCCGCATATCGGATCTCACCGACCCGGGAAGCGCTGTCGAGCCTGTTGAACTCGACCGGTGTCACCCCGGAGACCCGGTTGCGGCCCTCGTCCGGCGCGGACGCCGAGACGATCGCGGTCAGCGGCAACCTGCTCGCGATGGGCACCGATACAGGGCAGGTCCAACTGTGGTCCCTGACCGACAAGGGAGGCATCACACCGCTCGGCGCACCGTTCACCGGATCCACGGACGCCATCCTGGCACTCGCCTTCGACGGCGGCGCAGGCCTTCTGGCCGCGGCCGGCAAGGATGGGAACGTCCATCTGTGGAACACCCGGAACCCGGCTCAACCGCTGGCCCTGGGGACGATCGCTGGAACTGGAGCTTCCATCGACGCCGTCGCCTTGAGCCCTGACGGCCAGCGGCTGGCAGCCGGAAACGGCGATGGCAGAGCCCTGCTTTGGAATATCAGCGACCCGAGCCATCCCCTGCCCGCACCGGAGTTGATCGGTCCCACGCTGAGCGTCACAAGTGTGGCCTTCGCGCCGGACGGGCGGATCCTCGCGGCCGGCAGCGACGACGACACCGTCCATCTGTGGCAGGTGGCTGACACGGCTCACCCGGTCGCCCTCAGCTCGTTGAACACGCCGAACAGCCGCGTCTTCGCCGTCGCGATCAGTCCCAACGGCCGGACGCTCGCGGCCGGAACCGCCGCGGACCACGACGTGCATCTGTGGGACATCACCGATCCCTCACATCCGGTCCCGGCCGTCCAGTCCCTGACCGGTCCCGCGAGCTGGGTCAACAGCGTGGCCTTCAGCCCGGACGGCCGCACCCTGGCCGCCGGAAGCTCGGACGGCTTGTTGTGGATGTTCGATCTCGGCACCGGGCAGCCCATCAGGAAACTGCCGCACTCAGGCCCGATCACCACTGTGGACTACCGTGACGACGGCACCGTGGTCAGCGCGACCGTCGACGACGGCACCGTTCACTGGTGGCGCCTCCCCGGCCCGATCATCGTCGGGGCGAAGGACTCGATCTTCAACGTGGGGTTCGACGACGCCGGGGACGAAATCGGCCTCAATCCCGGCGCCGGCGACAACACCCTGACGATGTGGAATATCACCGACATCCACCACCCCGCCGAGCTGGGTCCCCCGATCCCCGGCGCCCCCGGCCCGGGCCGGTTCTCCGGCTCCGGCGCGCTGTCCCCGGACGGGCGCCTGTTCGCCGCCGGAGACGTGGACGGCACCGTCCAGCTCTTCGACGTCAGCGATCCGAAGCATCCTGCCACGCTCGGCGCACCATTCCCGGCGGCCAAGGCACTCATCGAGTCGGTACCGATCAGCCCCAAAGGCGACCTGCTCGCCGCAGGCTCCGACGACGGAACAGTGCGCATCATCGACATCTCCGACCCGCGCAACCCACGTACCCTCGCCACCGTCTCCGCACCCACAGGCGGGAACATCTACCAAGCCGTCTTCAGCCCCGACGAGCACCTGATGGCGGCTTACAGCGACAACCACAACGCTTACCTCTACGACATCAGCCAGCCCACCAACCCGGTGGTCGTAGCCACCCTCAGCGGCTTCACCAGCGCTGCTTATTCAGCGGCGTTCAACGCCAACGGACACCTCCTAGCCGTCGGCAGCGCGGTGGGCACCGTACGCGTCTGGGACATCACCGACCCGAAACACCCCGCCGCCGTCGGCCAACAACTCGCCGGCCCGATCGGCTACATCTACGCTCTGAGCTTCGCACCGACCAAAGACATCCTCGCCATGGCCGGCAGCTCGGCAAGCCCCATCTGGCTCTGGGATCTGACGGATCCCCACCACGCGGTCCACCTAGCGACGCTGGACGGACCGGCGAGCGGAGCGTTCGCCGTCACCTTCAGCCCCAACGGCGAAGTCCTCGCCGCCGGCGGCGTCGACCACACCGCGCAGCTCTGGGACACCAGTCCCAGCACCGCGGCGACCTGGATCTGCTCGGTCGTCGGCGAGCCGATCACCAGGGCCGAATGGGACCAGTACGTCCCCGGTCGGCCGTACGCTCCGCCCTGCGGTTGACCTTCGGCAGGCGCGGTTGGTGGCGTGGCACACCAACTGACGCCCTATTGAAGGAGCCGACACAACCGCAAAAGCACTCGCCTCAGCCCGCCGATCTACGCACCTGGTTGATGATCTGGCTGACTGTGCCGTCCGAGACTGCGATCGGGCCGCCGAACACTGAGACGGTCCGCAGTTCCATCCAGTCGTAAAGCGCCGTGTAATCCACCGACGACAGATTGCTGGAGGTGGTGAGCAGCAGCGGCTGACCGAGAGCAGCCATCATGGCGCCCCCGGCGAGTGCGTCGGCGAATTGCTCACCGGTCGCGATGCCGACGTGCGTGGTGTGGACCTGCTGGGGAAATGCGGCTGCGACGGCCGCGGCGGTCGCATAGCGGTCGCTACCCATCAGGCCCTCGTGTGGGAGAGCACTCCCGTCGACTGCGGTGAGTGCTCTATCTGCGTCGCCACCGACGGCCGTCACCGAAGCCGACCCCGCTGGCGCTGACGCCGCTTGCCGACGCAGATAGGAAGCGGTGGCCGCATCGAGCTCTGGCCCGTCGGACAGCAAGATCGGGGCGTTCTGCGTCGCAGCGAGCGGTCCGGCTGCCAGCGCGTCCGGGAAGGTGCGGCCGGTGGCGACGAAGACGTGGCCGGCGTTGGGGAATTCCTGCTCGGCGATGTCCAGGGCGGTTGCGAAGCGGTCGGTACCGCCGAATCGGACCACTGTGTAGCCGAGGGCGCGGATTTTCGCGGCGACAGGCTCGCTGATCGCGTTGGTGCCGCCGAGCACGTACACCGTCTTGTTCTGGTGCGCGGGCAGGACGCGGGTGATCTCGGCAGCGGTTTCGGGCGTCAAGCTGGAAGGCGCGGTGAGCAGCAGTGGCCCGCTGGTCTTCGCGGCCAGTGGTACGCCGGCGACCGCGTCGGCGAAGCCTCCGCCGGTGGCCAGAACGACAGCGCTCGCCGTCTTGCGGCCAGTGCTGTCGGCGGACCCGGTGGAGGCGCTGGCCCATATCTGTTGCGAGACGGCGACAGCGGTGAGGTAGCGGTCAGCCCCGGCGACCCGCTGGACGGTCACGGCGCCGACCGGACGGACGCCTACATCCTGCAACACGCTCTGTGGTTCCTGTGTCGTGCCGGTGACGACGCCGAGCGCGTCGGTCGCAGTAACCGTCACTGAGTAAAGGCCCTCTAACGCATCCGGCAACGTGTAGACCGGGGACGCCTGCGTGACGGCTATGCCGAACGGCCGGCTCGGCGTGTCGGTCCGGATCACATGGAAGGTGTACGACTTGATCGGCTCGGTGCCCGCGACAGTGCTGGATGCGTCCGCGGTCAGCGTGTAGGACTTCATGTCTGCGGCCAGCGGAGCCGAGGTGACCAGGTGCACAACCGGCGGCTCATACCAGAATCCGACCACTTCGGACGAGCTGGCCGCGGTCCCGGTGCCCGCCTCCGTGGCGGTGACCTTGACCTGGAACTGCTGATTCCCAGGCTGAGGCTTGATGGCGAAGGTGTGAGTGATCGTCGGCGAGGGCTGCGTGACGACATCGCCGTTGCCGAAGTCGAACGTGTAGCTGGTGGCCGGGGGCCAGCCGGTGGTTGCCGCCGTAATCGTGGCGGTGAACGTCCCAGTCTGGGTCCAGGTAAGGCTGGCCGCGAAGGGGTCCTGGAACTCGAAGGCACCACGATCGTCGTAGTCGCGCGCACCGCTACCTGTCTGCTTGAGCGTCGGATCGGTGACATCTGGGTGGCCGGCCAAGTCAGTGCTCTGCTCGCCGTTCGCATCCGAGTCCGCCGAGTCGACGGCTGCCGAGCCCTCCAACGGCACGTCGTAGGTCGACAGACCCGCCGGGGCCACGATGTCCCGCGCCCCTTGACCGGTGTTCGTGCGGAGCACCCTCAGATGCTCCGCCGCTGGTCAAGGTATGTGCCCCCGGAGGGGCTACAGCCAGATGGACACGTAGTTGACCAGTGGCGGAGTACACGCCTCCAGATCAGCGGCACTGTCTACCTATAGAAGTCGCGGCCTGGCGCCTTCGGACTACGCAGTGGAATCCGATCCTGGCGATCTCCGGTGCATAACCGATGCCGTGGAGCCACGCTGCAGCGAGGAGGGCGTCACCTGTGATGGTCTCCGCTACCTGCTCCGAGCCCAAATCAATGCTCTGAACTGGCAACCAGCGATCGCCAAGTGGCTCATGGAGTCCAAAGGCGGCTTCGACACACGTTGCCCGCATGGTTCAAGGCCTTGCATGCCCTATCACAGCCTTCTTCGTCACCAACGGCAGGCGCCAGTCCCGGGTCATACCGAGACAAGCGATCCGAGACGCGTCACGAGTCCAGCCGGAAATGGTCATCAACAACAAACATGGTGCTGACGCGTGGGAAGCCAGCCTCGATCTCCTCCGCAGAGGCCTCAGTCAGGTCTGGAGGCGCCTGATCATAGAGATCGCTCCGCCCCGCGAAGAACTCGACCGAGCTGCAAGCCACACTGAAGTCCTGGTTGGGAATCAGCGCCATCCCCACCTGGTGCCAGCCGTCGTTCCGGGAGAACTCAGAGTTCATCACCAGCCAGGGCTGAAAACTTTGTGCGGTTCCTGAGCCGAGCCAGGAAAGCTCGCGGACGTGGTTCAGAACGATCACCGCGATGTCCGCGTCTGGAAAGTCCAATGCGTTGCGCAGGTCGAACACGACGCACAGACGAGAACTCAATGCAGCGAATCCGAGGTCAGTGAGTTGCGCCTCTCTGAGGAAATCACCGCCCGCAATCCAGCCGCTATCCGGAGTTGAGACGGACAGGTTGGCCGGCGTCGTGCCGTGGAGGAGATCCTCTGCGGAGATCGGCATCGGAGCGTCTTCTTCCGTTCTCACGGGCACGCGTCCAGGTGACCTGCCGGGTCGTTCTTGGCAATCGTCTTACCGGTCGCTCGGTCAACCGTCTGGCCCTGGTTGTTCATGTAGTTGACGTATCCGTCGGGGTGTGGGTATTTGCCGGTGGTCACCGGATCCATGAAGCGTACCCCGGTCACCTTGGGATCCAGGCCGTTGCCACCCTTGCCCCCGATATACATGAATCCCTTACCGGACTTGACCGGCAGCGGGCCGTAGGCCCCTTCGGGCACCGGGAACATAACACCGTTGTAGTTGACAAAATTCGGCGTATTCAGCTGGACGACTGTGCCATCTCCCCCGACTGCGAAGCTCGGCGGCGTGGGCGCGGCCTTGGCCAGGCCGAGTGGGTCGATCCACTCAAGGGGATTGCCTACGTACGCGTAGTTGTTGGGCGCGGGAACGAGGCCGAGCGGGTCTGGGGTGGTGTAACGCCCGGTCGTCGGATCGTAGTAACGATGGAAGTTGTAGTCGAGGCCGGTTTCCTCGTCGTGGTATTGCCCAGGGAACCGCAAGGGGCAGGTGACCGTGCCATTGTCTGTGCCTTGCCCCCACAGGTTCGCCGTGCGGTGCCACTCGGTCCGGCCATCGGGGGTGATGAGCTCGACGGGTGTGCCGGTCTGGTCGGCGACGATCGCATGGAACGCGCGGTCGACCACGTCCTGCGGCGCGTTCGCGAAGTACACGCGGCGGTCCTGCGCAAGCGGTGCCCACGATTCCGGCTCGTGGTCCCAAGTGGTCGCCGTGGCGTGCCCGGACACCACATCCACCCGGCGTTCCTCAACCAGCGCCGCTCCATCCCAGGTGAAGCGGATCTCTTCAGCCGTTGAACCGTCCGAGGCGAGCCGCAGCTTGGCGACTCGGCGACCCAGCGGATCGTATCGGTAGGCCCATCGGTTCCCGTCCGGTGTCGTGCTCTCCACCATCTGGCCGAGAGCGTCGTACGAGTAGGTCCAGGTCTTGGCGCCGCCGCTCAGAAGGCGCCGCGTGACCTTGGCCAAACGGCCCTGGCCGTCATAGTCGTAGTGGGTTCGGCCGGCGCGCCGAAGGATCGTGCCAGTCAGCTCACGGTCCCCGACCGCATCCCCCTCCGGCGTGCGGCCGTCCGCCGCTTGGACGACGTTGCCCATCGGGTCGTAGGCGTATTCCTCGCTCCACGTGGAGCCTTGAACAGCGGTGATCCGCCCGGCCGAGTCGAGGGCAAGGCGTTTCAAGCCCGAGACCGTGTCAAACATCGAATCCACGACGCCATCGACACGACGCGTCCAGACCTGCTCGTGAATCACGCGCATGCCGTCGGCCACGTCTTGGCCGGCGTGCGAGAGGACACGACGGGCTTGGAGTCTGCCGACAGGGTCCCACTCATGGTTGAGCGCGATCTCCGCGCCGATCCAGCGCCGGGTCTCCCTCCCCGCACGGTCGTGGTCGAATCGGATCTCGTGGTCGCCAACCGCGAGAACGACGGGCCTACCCATGGCGTCGTACCGCCACTGCGAGGCTCTGCCAGAGGGTGTGGTCCGCGAGGTCTTGCGGCCCAGAGCGTCGTAAGCGAAGGTGACGTCCTGCCCGTCCACCGATTCGGTGAGCGGGCGACCGAGCAGGTCTCTGGCAAAAGCCAACTCGCAGTCTGCGCTGCGAGCGCGGACCAGCCCACCCTCAGCGTCGTACTCGAACACGGTCAAGTCGCCTTCCGACGTCCGCTGCTCGACGACGCGGCCCAGGACATCACGAGAGAACTCGACCGCTTGCCCGACGCTGTTGGCACGCCGCACCAGGTTGCCCGCCGGGTCGAGCGAATAGGACAGTGCGCGGTCGCTGAAGTCGCTTTCCGAGACCAGACGTCCCGCCGGATCGTAGGCGTAGTTCCAGGTCGACTGCTGCGGGCTGACGACCGCCGTAAGGCGCAGCTCGGTGTCGTGAACGAACTCGTAGCGTGCCCCGTCGGGCTCGATGCGCGCGGATTGCCGTCCGAACGGCCCGATCTCGTACTGGGTTGTGCTACCCGTCGCCGTCGTATGGGCGACCAGTGCCCCGTTGGCATCCCACATCCACGCCTCAGTCCCGCCGTCGGGCCGGGTCACCGCGGTAAGTCTGCCCTCGTCGTCCCAAACGAAGTCTGTGAGAGGGCGGAAAGTGACAATTCGCGGCGCGAAACGGCCTATGAGCGGCGCCTGGCGTCGCCGGACAGCCCTTACAGCCAACCAGGATGCGCAGGCTGTCCGTCTAGCCATGCTTGCTCCTAGACCGTTTCGCTCGTTCTCGAGGTCGACCGGCGGTTCCGCATGCCGCAAATCGTCACTTTCCGCCCTCTGACATTGCCCAGCGCATCGGTCTGCGCCAGGACCAGACCCCGGTGGTCACGGGCCGTCGACGATACAGAGCCGTTGGCGTCCGTCACCGAAACGGGAAGGCCGGCAGCGTTGTTCCGGATGAGGGTACGACCGCCAAGCGGGTCGATGATCTCCACCAGAGCGCCGCGATCATCGTGAGCGCTCCGCGTCGAGGCACCGAGCGGATCGACGGTCTCGACGAGGCTGCCCCGCGCATCGTATCGGTACCGCCACTGTGCGCCGCTTGGGGTGATCACCAGAGCCGGAAAACCGTTGGCGTCGTACTCGATGGTCGTAGTGCCGCCTGCCGCGTCCGAGATGGCGGTTGCCGCGCCGTTCTCGGACAAGGTGTACCGCGTTGTGGAGCCGGTCTGATCGGTCATGGACAGAACGCGGCCGTAACGGTCGTATTCAGTGAAGGCGGTGTTCCCGAGCGGGTCGGTGATTGAGGAGACGTGGCCGTTTTCGTCGTAGGTGTACGTAGTCCTTTGGCCGAGGGAGTTGGTAAGGACGGTGCAACGTTCGTCGTCACGGTATTCAAGGGCCCCGGACAGGTATCCGCCGCTTCCGATACTGCGCATGACTCGGCCGTCGGAACCGTACTCGTAGACGTATCGGTATCCGATGCGGTCGACCCAGGCCGTGACCCGGTTGGCGTCGTCCCACTCGTAGATGTAGGGAACTCCTGAGGAATCGATGACGCCCGTCAGACGGCCGCGGTCGTCGTAGCGGTACCGCTTGACGGTGGTCCAGTTCTGAGTTTCCCCGGCAAGAAGCCTGATTCCGGCCACACGAGGGCCGGCCTCGGTGACCACAGTATCGACGGCCAGGTGATAGCCGGGGTGTTCGAGGCCAGACGGGGTTCCATACTCGTCGCGCAGGACGCTGGTCCGGTTGCTATTGCGGTCGGCTATCGCGGCGAGGTCCCGGATCTGTCCGAACTCGTCGCTGTAATGAACGACGGGGAAGTGCCGGGTAAGGCCAGTCTCCGGATCGAAGATGCGGATCTCGTCCGTATGGTGGTCCCAGGTAAGGGGCCAGCGAGCACCTCTGATGGGCAAGACCGGTTCGTCGCCCGAAGGCATCTCGTAGTGCAGGACCTGACCGTCGTCGCCAGCGAAGTGGATTCCCGCCTCATTGATCGACAGTCGCTGGTCGAGCGTCGATGACCAGCCAGGGCCGAACAAACGGCCCGTGTCGTAACCGGACGAATACGTTCGACGCAATATCACCGGCAGCACGCCCGGTAGTTCGAGATCAGTCTCATTCGAGACCATCTCGCCGGAAACCAGGTCGACGGGGTCAACACCGTTGGCACACTTGCTGACTCCGTTGGCACTGCGCGCCTCGGCGCCGATGGAGTCCTCAACGCCTTCGTCGACTCCCTTGCCGAACTTCCCGGCCAGCGATCCGAGCGCTTTGCCTCCTATCGCCGAGAAGGCCTTGCCACCCACGAACGTGAGGCCGAGCATGCCGGCGCCCATTAGCGCGTCGCTCCAATGTCCCTGCATCGCGTCGCCTGCGATTTCCAGGCCGGTGCCGGCCAAGGCAATCAGGTTGTCGGCCTCCGCCAGGCCCGCGGTGATCACATCCACGCCGGGGATCCAGGAGGTGGCCAACGCGATGACGTCCAAGATCGGGGCGAGGTCGTTGGCGATCTCGGCGATCTTGCCGCCCCACTCGGCCAGGTCCGCCCCGAGGTGCTCCCACCAGTGCTTGTTGTGGATGCCGTCGGATTGGGCGTGGTGCAAAGCGGTGGCGCACGTCTTCGCAGCGGCGATGCGGTCGTTGCAGGCGTCGTTGGCCTGCTTGGTCAGCGCCGCCATCGCGGCTTTAGCGTTGCTCAGGTTGGTCTGCGCCGTGTCATGTGTAGTCTGAGCATCGGTGACAGCCTGCGGGTTCGGGTTGACGGCGCGGTTCTGCTGAGCCGTCTTCAGATCCGCCACTGCCGTGTTGGCGTTGGTAGTGGCACGCTGCAGATCGGCATTGGCATCTTGGGCCTGACGCAACGCCGAGTCGGCCTTGGACTGTGCCGCTTGGAGCTGAGTCGCGTAGGCCGAAAGCGCGTCGGACGCTTCGCTGTAGGACGTGTACAGCTTCTGCAGACGCCCCGGCAGCGGACCGTACTGGCCCTTGAAAGACTCAGCAGTCTGACCCACCCACTGCATCGCCGCAGTATCCGCACCGAACGAGTTCAGACTCCGGTACGCCGACTCCACATCATGCGCGAAGTCCCCCGAACTCCTTGGCCAGAGCCTGCACCGACTCCACCACACCCGGCGTCGGATCCCCGTCCAAGCCCAAGACATCCCAGCCAGTCAAACGTGCCATCCCCCGAACCCTCCCCGTTGCTGCAAGACACTGATCGCCGCCACAATCGATCCTGGTACGGACCTGTAGCAGACTAGCAACGCGAATCCGTCAAAACGTCAGCAGAGCGTAGGCATCGCGTCGCCCTGCTCGTCAGTCCACACCGCAACTGCGACCAGCCACTGAGCTTACAAAGTCGTTCACGCGCAGCCGGGCCCGGACGTCGACAGCCGTGCGGGCATCGGCGCTCGACAGGGTCTGTTTGACGCCCCTGATGTGGGATCAACCGATTCTTCCCGGCACGCATCTTCGACGAGGAGCGCGAGTCCCTGCTGTATGCGCTGATGGACAACCACGAGGAAGCGCAGGCAGCCGAGCAGGAACAGCGCACCACCGCACTCGAAAAGAGCATCGCAGACGTCGACGCCCGTCGTGCGCGCCAGATCCGAGCTCTGGAACTGGCCGAGGACGGGGACCAGGCGCTCGCCCGCGACATCCAGGCCCGAGTCGCAGAGCTGAGCACAGAACGGTCAGCATTAGGCGCCAAGCTGACGCAACTGAATGAAACAAGGCGCCCATTGACGGATCCGACCCTGATCCGTGGACTGCCGATCGGCACGATTGACCTCGGCACGATGAAAGGCAACCGACGGCGCAAGCTGTTCGAGATGTTCCGCTTGAAGATCAGCTACGACAAATCCAAGAACCGCGCCGACTGCACAGTGACGATCATGCCGGACACGCTTCCGGGCCTACAGAAGCTCCTCACGGCCACAGAATTTGAGGTACCTCTGACTTCAGGGGTTAACAACGCAAGGATGGACACGATCGAGGAAAATGCCTCATCCGTGCCCATCTGGAAGGTGCCCCCGGAGGGGAACGCGGCAGACCCGCCCACACCCGACCTGCGGAAACAGGGCGGACGCATTCGCTTGGTCGGCCACTGCTGTGCCGACTGAACACACGTTGGCGAACATCACACCCCTGCGTCGAACGAACCCGACGATCTCCAGCCCAGGGGCGCGTTTACCGGTTCCCGAAGGATCGTGAATCCTTAGCTGAGGAGGTACGCCAGGGCCACGACGGCCTCGCTCACGCCGATGAGGGCAAACAGGATCCACAAGTCGGGCAGCTGCAATCGCCAGCGGTACTCAGCCGTCGAGGCGCCCACCGGGACGGAATAGACGATCTTGTCGCTCTCCTCCTGGAGACGGTCCCGGATCGGTTTGAACGCCGAGTAGCCGTTGAGCTGAGCCCCCAGGGAGCCCTGGAAAGCCCACGTGGAAATCATCCGCCCGTCAAGCAAGCGCAGCTTGATGCCCGACGACACCACGAACTGCCGCCCCAGACGCCACGGCACCATGAGCCGGACGATGCAGTTTTCGACAACGATCCCCTCAGGCCTGAGCCGGATCGTTGCCCGCCACCCGACGAGCCAGCAAACGTAGAAGAGGAACCCGCCGATCGGCGTTCCCACGAAGGCAGCGGAGGTGTTCCCCTTGGCGACCGCGACAAAGGCGCCGATCAGAAGCGAGCCAGCAGCCACCGCGCCAAGGCCGATGGCCCCAATCGCCTTGGTCTTGTTCCGGATCGTGATCTCGTTGCTCGAGTACGTGGTGAACGAGGCCCGGGTAACCGTAGGTCCGGCCATTTATGTCTGTACCACTTCCACAGTGTCGGCTACTCCCGCTTCCGCTCCACGCGTCACAGCCATGGACGTGCTGCCGACACCACAGGCGATGAAGTCACCATTAGCGGTGCTCGTCCGGCGGAGATGGAACGAGCACTTGACCGATATCCATGCCACGGTCTGATACTAGTTCGGTCAGCCTGCCCTGCAGCAAGGCCGGCATCTGAAAGCGAACACTCCCGCTATCCGCGGCATCAATCAAAGCGACGCTGCCGCACCATGCCTCCGCACTGATCGTGTACGGGACCAGATCAAGAAAGGCGGCGACTTCGCGATCATCGGCCACATCGATATCTAGATTTATAGTTTGCTTTTGGCGACCTCGCAGCACCGACCGCTGACGAACCAGGGCCGCCATGAGGCGATCAAGGGATCCGCCCGACTGGCGCGGCCAAGGGTGGTCACTGATCAAATCGATACTGGCCTGGTCAACCAGGTGCCACACCGTCCCAGCGACCGCCTCCACCACCATTTTCTTCTCGTCGTAGCCCAGGGCTGGGACCAGGACGAGCTCAAGGTATCCGTCAGCCGTTTCCATAACAACCCACTTACTCGAACGACGCGTCCGTCCGGCATTCATGATCATGGATGCCGGACGGACAGAGTCTAGCGCGCGGCCACTCACCGGCCTCCACATCAGTCGATGGTGTTTGCCGGATCCTGGGGGATCATGTTCCCCGGAATGAAGTCCGGGATGATATCCGCGCCATTCATCAATGCCTTGCCAACATTGCTGAGGCCGCGACCGACGGCATCCTTGGCCCCGTCGTACCAGGGCAAGTGATCGTCACTGCCAGCGGGATTGTAATGCCAGCCATGCGCCTTATCCCATTCAATGCGGTTCTGGTGTTCGACCCCGAGCTCATCCATCCAGTGAAATCCAGGAATTCCCTTCCGCATGACCCAGTTGGGGTTTTTCGCATCGAACCACAGCCAAGAAGTACCAGGGCCGGGTTGCGGCCACTGAGAAAACGGAAGCTGCCACAACCACAACGGAAGTAGTCCGCTGTCAGAGGGCGGCCCAACCGGGTGAGTCAGTACCGGACTATTACCGAGTGTCGGACCGACGGGAGCCGCCTGAGCAGGTTTGGGATGCGACGGCGGCCCTGCGCAGCCGGCCGTTCCATACGTGCACGCCGCGGGTTGCAGCGGGCCCACGAACCCACGCTGACCCGCCGTCACGTGATGCATCGGAGGAGACGGCGGCGTGAACGTCGACTTACTCCCATCGGAATACGTCTCCGTGCCGGTAGTGCCGTTGTTCCCGGTAGTGATAGTGACATCACCAGGGCGACATGTATCCTCGCACTCTGTGATGAGCCCCGTGGGGTCGCTGCCGTTCACAGGATCCGCACCGGCATACGTGTACCCGCCGTACTGATTGGGGTCATCCTGTTCGTTGATCGGGTCACGGGAGACGAACCGCCCGGCACTCGGGTCGTAGGCACGTGCGCCCACCATGTCGAGTCCCGTAGCCGAGTCCGTCGGCTTGTCCAGGAACGCATGCTCGTCCGACCACGCGGTCGGCGCAGCCCCGCGTGCACGACCATACGGGTCGAAATACCGACGTGTCACCTGCAGGGTGGTGGTGTTGATGACTGTGGTGCCGGTGTTCTGCAGGTTGGAGAATTCATAGCTGTTGGTGCCGTTGGACTGCTCGACGACCTTGGCTCCGCCCGGCATCGTGACGTATCGCACTCCGGAAAGTGCGTTCAGTGCGGAGAGGTGGATCTCCTGCCCGTCGAGGTACAGGACGGTCTCGGTGGGGTCCTTCTGTAGCAGCAGTCCGCCGGACGCGTCGTACAGGTAGCTGGAGGTCTTGCCGGTAGCGCTGTCCGTGACCGTCGCGAGCCGACCTTCCGCGTCCCAGGTGAGGGTCTGGTTAGCGCCGGCAGCGAGCTTGCGGGTCACCGTGTTGCCTGCGGCGTCGTAGGTGTAGGTGTCCGTGCCGGTCGTACCGCCGCTGATCGTCGTGGATGTCGACGTGTGCGGGCCAGGGGTGCCGGGAGCCGGGTAGTTGTAGGTGTGCGTGACGTCGTTGGCAGTGTTGCCCGTGGCGTCGTGGTCGGTCTCGCCGGTGCGGTTGCCGGCGATGTCGTAGGTGTACGACTGCCAGTACGGTGCGGGGCCGCCGACCGTCGTGCCCGACGGGGTGCTGTTGACGCAGCCGCCGATGCCAGGGACCGAAGGGGACGCCGCGGTGCTCACCGTGCCCTTGTCAGTCCAGGCGGTGGCGAGGCGCCCGGCGTAGTCGTACGCATAGCACTGCATGTCGGTCGCGCCGCTGTCCTGCTGGTCCTTGGCGGACGTGATCTGGCCACCGGTGTTGTAGGTGTAGGAGGTGATGTCGACCGATCGGCTGCCGTTCTCCTTGTCGACTGTGACCGACAACGGCCGAGCAGTCGCGGCGTCGTAGTTGTACGTCTGCACGGCCTGGTTGGGCATGTCGCCGAAGGTCGCGCGCAGCGGTTTGCCGAAACCGTCGTAAGTCATGCCGCTGAGATAGTCGACCGTGCCTCCCATCGCCATGGCCAGGCCGAAGGAGTTATACGAGTAGCCGACGGACTCCGCTGGCAGACCGCCGGCTGCGGGCATGTCGGTGTGGTCGAGCAGTTCCGTTGCCGGGGTATAGGCGATGTTGGTGCTGTAGCTTCCCGCGAGCGAACCCTCGGTCGACGGGATGGTGATGGTCGAACCGGTCGGCTTGTAGTCGGCCGTGTATCCGTTCACGGCGCTGGTGTAGGCCGGACCGGAAGCACCGCCCGTGTACCGCGTCGACGAGGTGAGCTGTCCCTTCGCCAATGTGTCCCACGTCCACCCGGCCAGCTGCTTGGTCGGGTCCGTGGTCGACGCCCCCGAGAACTCCCCGGTCTTACGGCCCAGCAGGTCGTAGCTGTAGGAGAGAATCTGGCCCCGACCGTCGGTCGTGGTGGCGGTGCGCGAGTCGGTGTCGTAGGTGGTGCTGGATGTGCCGGCGTCCGGGTCGACGGTCTGAACCTTGCGTCCGCGCAGGTCGTACGTGGAGGTCCAGGTGTTCTTGCCGGTGGCGTCGGTCATCGAGGTCTGCTGCCCGGCGGCGTTGTAGCCGT
Organism: Catenulispora pinisilvae; assembly: GCF_015356865.1. GTDB lineage: Bacteria > Actinomycetota > Actinomycetes > Streptomycetales > Catenulisporaceae > Catenulispora > Catenulispora pinisilvae. The sequence continues at coordinate 4,408 of NZ_JAAFZA010000069.1, read as the reverse complement.
ACGTCGTCACGTCGGCGTCGCTGGCACTCCGCGTGGCCGTGGCGGTGTGGTAGCGCCACAGTGCGGTGGTGTGTCCCCGAGCGTCGGTGATCGTCGTGGTCGGCGCCTGGCCGGTCGGCGGGGTAACGTCGGTTTCGTTGGCGCCGGGGTAGGCCGTCGTGGTCTGCCACTGCGGCTGGGCGTAAGAGTAGAAGCCACTCCCGACGGTCCGCCCCATACCGTCGTAGGTGGTCAGGGTCTGCCCGGGGACCGCATTGTCGTTGACGACGAGGATCGTCGAGGAAGACGCCGTGGAGTTGTAGTAGGCGTTGGAGACCTTCTGCTTCCAACCGTGAGTGTCGTAGAAGGTGTCGACGACGTCACGACCGCCGGAGTTGTCCGGTGCGTCGGTCTGCGTCTGCCGGACATCGCCGAAGCCGTTGAGAATCTGGTAGGCGGAACCGTAGGTGAGGTCCTCGTGCAAGGTCTGGGTCTGGGTCCAGGACGGACCAGTAGTCCCGTTGACCGAGTAGGTGAACTTCTCACTCGGCGTGGTCGGGTTCGCAGCCTTGGGCCACGTCGGACTCCAAGCAGCGGTGACCCGGCCGATCGCGTCGTAGGTAACGTCTGTGACGTTCCCGTTCGCATCGACCGTGTGGGTCGGCTGCCCGCGCCCCGGGTCCAAAGTGCTGGTCGACTGCCAGCCCAGCGGGGCGGTCGTGACGACCTGTGTCGGGAGTGCGCCCGCAGCCGGGCTGTAGGCAGTAGTCGTGGTCGCACCGCCGGGGTGACTGGCGTCCGTGGCGTTGGGATCGGTCGAACTCGTCGTACGACCATAGGCGTCGAAGACCGAGGAGTTCGTAGTGACATAGGCCGGGTTGCCGGAGTCGTAATGGTCCAGCACCTCGGCAGTGGTGGCGTCACCGGCGCCGCCGATGGCGCCCAGACCGGTGTCGGTCGCGCCATCGTAGAGGGTCCGGGTGTCCGACACGGTGTTGGCGGCGGTAGGCGTGGCACCGCAGGGAGCTGAGATGCTGAGCGTCCGGCTGGCGTAGGTGAGCATCTGCGGATTCGCCGCGGAGGACGCGTAGCTGACCGACGTGCAGATCTCGGGAACGCCGGGAGTCCCGTCGCCCTTGTCGTCTGTGACAGTCAGCCGGTTGGCATGCGCCGCGTCATAGGTGTAGTCGACTTCGCTGCTGTCCCAGCTTCCGCTGGCCAGCAGGTTCCGCGTGACCGTCTTGCTTGTGTCGGCCATCTTCGCGTATTGGACCGGCAGCGGACTTGTGCGCGCGTGAGTCGCAGTCGTCGCATTGATGCCCGGCGTGTTGATGACGTCCTTGACGACGCTCCCGCCGGCAGCGGTGTAGGTCTGAGTCTCCAGCACGTACCCGGCCAGGGCTGCGTCATCGGAGTGCACGCCGCCTTGGGAGTCGGTGACGTTGACGGTCTGCGCCGCTCCGGCTGCGTTGATGTCGGCGTTCATGCCGCGCAGGTACGTGGTCGTGGTCGCGGTGATCGGATCCGGTGCAGTACCGGCGTTGGTCGTGACCTGGCCAAAGCCCCGCCACTGGTCCCAGACCCGCTGCGTCGGATCGGCTGTCTCGCTGTCGTTGGAGTGCCAGGCCGGAGTGCCGCCGTAGGTGTAGTTGGTGGTGCGTCCGGGGGTCGAGGTCGCCTTGTCCGACACCGTCACCGAAGTGACCACGTACTTGTTGAACCAGTCCAGAATCGGCGTGCTCTGGTTCGGCGGCGTCCAGTACGCCGGGAAGCAGAGCTGATGGTTCGCATCCTGCGCGGGCACCCCACTCGGCTGGCTACAGGCAGCGACACCGGGAACGGTGTTGGAGTAGGAAACGGTGACGGCGGATCCGAGTTCGTCATCGATCTCGGTCAGCCGGTAGTGGATGTTGGCCGGTAGCCCTTGTCCGCCGACAGTCTGGCCGGGGACGCGGTTCGCGTACTGGCTGCCGTAGAACGTGACGTTCGGCAGCGTGATCGAGGGCTGGCCGTTCGTGGCGGTGCGGGAGATCGAGGACAGCCACAGCGCGGGGCGCTGCCCATCGCCCGGGTCCGGGAAGCTGTGGTTGATCGCGTAGGAGTCAATGGTCTGATACGCGCTGCCGACCATCGTCTGGGTGCTGATGCTCGACAGCATCTTCGTCGACCAGAACGTGGGCGAGCCGACGTAGCAGCTGCCCGTGGCATTGCAGTTCTGATCGGCCGGGGCGTCGGGCCAGTACGAAGGACTGATTTGGGCTGAGACGTCGTCTACCCACACCGGCCCGGTGTTTGCGCTCGGCGCCGACAGGATGAGACTGACGCTCGTGTTGGACGCCCCGGTGGTGAAAGTCACCGACCCCGGGCTGTAGAAGGTACCCGAACCGACGCAGGACGAGGCTGTAGTGCCAGCGCTGTCGAAAGCGCTCGCAGCCAGGGTCACGCAGCTCCCGCCACCTCCGTACACGGTCGCGGTGTACGTGGTGGACGGGCTCAGGCCGGTCACCGTCTGCGTCGCGGAACCTCCCGCGGGGATATTCAGCGCGTGCGTCCCGGTGTGCGGCGATCCGGTCTGCACGGCCGCGCCTCCGGAGCAGGTCCAGCCGGTGCACGAACCCGACTCGAAGCCCGGATTGGCGATGTTCAACGTGCCGGTGGTGCCGAGCAGGTTGGACGTTTGGCAGATCGTCGACGAACCAGTGCAACGCTCGGTGGTGCCGAACAGAATCTGCGAAGCGGGCTTGGTGCCGGCGGTCTCGTCGGACAGCCGGTAGCCATAGGAAGTCGATGACAGGTTGCCGCCTCGGGTATACGCAGTCAGCGTGCCCTTGCCGCTGTTCTGGCCTTCACCCCGGCTGTAGTAGTTCGTCTCTGGCGCCCAGTCGTAGCGGGTGAGGTTCCCGTGCGGGTCCACAACGAAGTCGAGGTTCCAACGCCAGGCCATCTGGCACCAGGACGCCGGGCCGGTCGAGCTGGAGTAGCAGGGGTCGCCGCTGTTGGGCGAGTAGACGGGAACGGTGAACGCAGAGTTCGTAGCCGGGTCGGCGGTAGTGCCGGGGGCGTGGTTGGCGCCGAAGTAGTAGGAAGTCCCGTCCGCAGTGGTGACCTTCCAGTACTCCCCGCCGTTTGCGCCGTTGCTGGCTCCGGTCACCAGCGACACGGTGGCCCCGTTGTCGGCAGCCAGCTTGTAGGTGCCGGTGCTGTCATCGCGAACGATCGCGCCGCTGTAGCCGGGCAACGAGATCGTCACCGCGTTGTTCCCGGCCCAGCAGAGGTCACCCGAGTTGGCGATACCGTCCTTGGCGCACGGCTTGTAGCTGCGCTCGACAAAGCCAGGCTGGTAGGACCACCCGTCACCGATCCACGACGTCTGGCTGTTGGTCGCGGATGTCTTGCCGTCCACATCACCGGAGTTGTACGACAGCGCGACCTTCGGCGCCGTGCCGCCCAGCGTTCCCGGGACCTGGATCGGATAGGAGTAGGTGAACGAGCCCGACTCGCCGCCCCCGCTCCAGGTGTCCGAGCTGGACAGGGAGGTCGCGGTGGGTGACCCGCCCGACCCGGCCGGAGGGGTGGACGACGAGCCGGTGGTCGCCGTCGTCGCCATCAGCGACATGGTCCGCGGAGCCGGCGTCGGCGCGGTCGAGCCGGCGTTCGTCGCGGGATGCCACTGAGGCATCGCCGGATGTGACGTCGGCTTGGCCGCGGTCGCGTTCGTGCCTGCAACCGACTTGGCCGTCGCGACGGCCGTGTTGGGCGGTGTCCACAGCTGGTGCTTCTTGTAGGTCGCAGCCGCAGCAGCGGGGGCATTAGTCATTCCCACGACCAGAGCTGCCACGAAAACCCAAACCATCGACGTAACGAGACGCCACCAGCCACCGCGCCGACGCGCGATTCCCCGGCCCCAGCCACCCATGTGCGGCCCACCCCAACTGTTCTGTTTACGGGCTCGACGGTGATCGACACGTCGAGCTGTGGAACCGTAAACAGTCCAGACCCTTGATGTCCAGTCATGTATGGCTAGCCACCAGTTGAGAGAGCTGAATCGTTACCTAAAGATCAACTTCGACACCGGGCGTGAGATCTTGGTAACTCGAAGCTCCGAGGTACCGGTCACCGCTAACGATTCGGTCTCCGCGCCCGCTTGAAGGGCGGAGCGGGCGAAAGTGCTTGATACGGTCACGCTCGCTATATCAATCTCTTGGCAACAGCTGGAGCAAACGTGAACCGGATACCGTCGGGGGTGTCGCCCGTATCAGGGCGCAGGATCCGTACAGGAATCGCAGCAATTCTTGGCTTCGGGCTAGCCCCGTATTCCGCGCCCTGAGGATCGTCAGCGGAGTCGGCGTGGGTCGATGCCAAGCAGGTCGAGTAGTCGTAGTTGCAGGGGTGTCGGGGCCGGGATGATCGGGGGATCCTGGCCCGCGCC